>JANYAY010000140.1 GCA_025361065.1 Deltaproteobacteria bacterium | reverse complement strand
TGACGGAGGTGGACTAAGGAGTGCCAATGTGTAACTTATTAATATTACAGCCACTTAAAAAACATCCACCCCCTTGCCCCCGCCAGCGGGGGACATTACGAATAGACTGCAATCAGCATCTGTCAATTGCAACACAGTCTCTTTCGCCGGGACGACGTCTGGATGCCGGTTTTCACCGGCATGAGTGCGCCTGGGAGCAGGCGCGATTTAGGAGGTGAAAGTCCTCCTCCGAGATTATGCCCGATTTCGGTAGCCAAAGGTAACTGCGTCGCTTTGAGGCGGGGTGGAGAGCAACCGGAGGCGAACATGCAGTCCGTAGGATAACGAACACGATTCGGCCTTGTGGTGCGGCGAGCCTCCTCATGCAAGGTGAAGCCCGACCCATAGAGCGTGAAACATGGGCGTCTGTCGTGCTGGAGGGGCAGCGGCAAAGCGACGACAGAGCATGCTGGGTGGTTGGTGACGGAATGTGTGGAAGGTCGTGCCTTGTGAACCAGGGAGACCTGATCGGGACAAGACGGGAGTTCATTGCCCCTGATAAGGACACGAAGAGCCCGCCGGTCAGGAGTCAGAGCGTCCATATTAGCGAAGAAGCGGCGTAATGGCCGTGGAGCGAAGGGACGCAGGAAGGTGGATGTGCGGTGTTGCTAGAGAGTGAAACGATCCCCGTGGCAGTGTCGGAGACGGCTAAGCAAGCGGGAGAAGCTCGGCCTTTTGGCTGGGTGGAACGCTCCATATGGACGGATCGCATGCTGGATGCCCTCGTTAAGGGGGTGAAAGGAGAAGTGTGGTTCAGCCTGATTGGATCATTTTCGCTGGCCAAATAAATTCTTTCGAGAACATGGGCTTTTCAGTCTTGTGGATGCCCATATGAAATTACTCCAGCCCTCAACGAGGTAAAACCACCGACTGGAGAGCCGGATGCGGGAAATCCGCCAGTCCGGTTCGGAGGGAGGGGCGATGCAATACAATGTGTCGTTTCTACCCCTATCGGTGTTGATGGTTTTATCTGCTATTACGAAACAGTCTCCTGCGCCCGCATGACAATGTTTTGTTGATACAGAACAAAAGGATGAAAATTGACGATTCTGCTGATTATCATTTTGTTATTTGCGTGTCTTTTGCTTTTTAAAGGCCGGGCAACATTGCACGAGCGGCTCTTCCCGCAGCTTTATGAGAGCGTGGAATTTCCGGAAGATCATTTTCCGGCGGCCGATCAAAATGATTTCCAAAAGAAGGTTGCCGCAGGTTATGAAAACATGAAAAATGCAAGTGTAATTATTTGCGGACTGACAAAAGACGATGCGTCCAGCTTGCCTCTGACCATCTTGCGCATCGAAAGTACCGGCCGCTGTTTTAGCGATTATCGCGTAATTGTTTACGAGAATGATTCCCATGACAATACACTGGATATTCTGAAAAATTGGGAAGCGGTAAACCCCAAAGTGAAAATTATTGCGGAATCAATTCAGGGCACGGAGGTCATGCAATGGAGCCGGACGGAAAAGCTTGCCCATTTCCGCAACCGTTATCTGAGGCTCATCAGAGAATCCAGTCAATACTCAGGATTCGATTTTGTGATTGTCGCCGATATGGATTTAAAAGGAGGGTGGAGCAATGACGGCATTGCCACGAGTTTTGCACGCTCCGACTGGGATATAGTTGCGGCCAATTCCATAGGCTATCACTACCTGCGCAAAACTTATTATGATACGTTTGCCCTGCTGCCGAAAACCATTCTGAAAACCGGCGTGTTTTATAAAATAATCGGCGAAGGCTGGCAGTTGCACAGAGGCGACCCGTTTATCAGGATTTCGTCGGGATTCGGCGGCCTGGCTCTTTACCGCAAAGAAGCAATCTTGTCCCGGGAGTATTGCGGTATCGTCAACGGCGAAAAAAAGTGTGAGCATATCAGTCTGAATGCCGACAATAGCTTAAGATGCTTTTTGAATCCCGGCCAGATTACCGTCACCGGAACTCAGGAAGAAAAGAAATACATGCCCGAATCGCCGCTTACCAACGCTCTGCACAAACTCCTCTTGAATTGGTGAGACTTATCATTTATACAACATGGCAAATACACAGCTGAGGTGGAAACGCGGCCAATGGAATTTCTCGTTTTTCTTTTAAAAAAACACCGCCGGGCAATAATTATCACGGCCATTATGTCGGTTATTTCCGGAGCCAGCTGTTCCGCCGTCATTGCGCTGATTAATTACAAGCTCAGCGGTAATGCTCCGGATACCGGCTGGCTGGCGCTGCTTTTCGCTTTGCTGATTATTGTTTATTATATTTTCAGCGCGTGTGCCGATTATGTGCTCACAACTCTTTCCCAGCAGGAACTTTACGATCTGCGCGTCCGGTTCGCCCGGCACATCCTTTCGCTGCCGCTGAAAAAAACCGAGGAAATCGGATCATCAACCTTTTTTGCCTCGTTCACCAACGATATTGAAAATGTTGTCAAGACGCTCCGGCAGCTGCCCACGCTTTTTATCAGCGGCTCCATGATTATCGGCGCCAGTGTTTATATGTTCTGGCTTTCCGGTAAGCTGTTTGCCGCGAGCGCCGCCCTGCTTTGTATCGGTCTTACCGGGTACATGCTTTTACTGAATTCTTCTTTATTGCAGCCCTATTGGATTCGGCTGCGGGAAGGCTGGGATGATTTATGCGGGCACTTCAATTCCCTGACCGGGGGCATCAAGGAACTGCTGTTGCACCGCCGGCGAAGAGAAACATTTCTTCAGCAATGTATCGATAAAACGTGCACGGATTTGCGCGAGGATGCTATCCGGGGGAAAGCTATTCAAAACCTTTTCTTCCGTCTGGGTGATGTTCTCTATCTTATTGCTCTGGGGTTGATCCTGTTTTGGGTCGGGCCGTTCCTGCACATTGATAACAAGATTCTGACAGGTTATATCGTGGCCGGATTGTTTGTAGTATCACCGCTGGCCTCTATTATAAATTTCGGCCCCAATTTCGGTGAAGCTTCCATTGCCCTGGCTAAACTGAGGCAACTGGGTTTGACTTTTGACGGCGGCGGTCTTCCTCCGGAGGAAGGATCGATGAGCACAAATGTCCAGGCTGACTGTGCGGAATTGATCCGTCTGAATAACATGGAATACCACTATCCGGAATTGACGGAAGATGAAGCATTTACTTTGGGGCCGATTGATTTATCCATCAGGCAGGGAGAAACTGTCTTCATTATCGGCGGCAACGGCAGCGGGAAAACTACATTAATCAAATTGCTCTGCGGCTTATATACTCCCGGTGCAGGGAGGATCTTCTGGCAGGGTGAGGAAGTGACCGATCTCAATCGCGAAGCATATCGCCAGCTTTTTTCCGTCGTCTTTGCCGAATTCCATCTGTTCGATACTCTTTTTGGTCTGGAAGATGTGAACCTCGATCAGAGAGCCTGGGAGTTTATCGGCAAACTGCAACTGGACAAAAAAGTGAAGATTACCAATGGCAAACTTTCCACCATTGATCTTTCGCACGGCCAGCGCAAACGTCTGACCCTGCTTGTGGCTTACCTGGAAGACAGGCCGGTGTATATTTTCGATGAATGGGCTGCCGATCAGGACCCTTTATTCAAGAATGTTTTCTACCGGGAAATCCTGCCGGAGCTCAAAGCAAAAGGCAAAACGCTGCTGGTGATTACGCATGATGATCGCTGGTATGATCAGGCCTGCCGGATCATCAAATTGCAGGACGGGTTGATCGTCGGTAATGTTCGGGGGAAGGCAACACAATTCTAGTCCGTCGTGGCGAATTCACGACAGTGAATGCGGCAATCTTAATGTATTAAAAAACTTACGAGATTGCTTCGGTCGTTTCACTCCCTCGCCAAGACATTATGACACAGTCTCGGAGACCGGAATCCAAGTCTTTCCGGATGGCGGATACCCCCCTGACCACATGAAGGTGGCACAAGGTTACGAGAGGGCACACGTCAAGTCCAGACAATACTATTTGGGAGATAGTTAATAGCTTGACAGACAACATCAAAACAGGTCCTGCCGTGAATGGATTTATCGCCTGCACCTGCAAAAGCAGCAAACTTGGGAGATGAACTATTTTGAGGACTTGTGTTTGAAATGATTGATCTGACGTGCGGAGCAATATTTGCCTTATAAGACGCCAATAGAAATTATGATTATCCGATTATAAACATCACGGTATCAAATACTTGTGGCTGAACATTGTTCTTAGTACGTGTGGCAATTAAACGTGACCGTTAAATCTATGCGGATTTTGGAAGTTTCACCACCAGAAATCTTGCCGTCGTTGCGGATTCATTGTACACACAGTGCGGAATATTAGCCGGGCTTTCAATAATTGAATCAGCGGAAACTTTTTCCTTTTCATTCCCGATTTCAATTGTCGGTTCACCTGCTAGAATATAAAAGAACACATCGACCGGAGTGATATGTGACATAAGATTTTCTCCCGGATTTAAAGTCATATGGATAACTTCGGCATCAGGAGACCCGAATATTTTTTTTGCCTGTATTTTGTGAGGATTTTTGAAGGTGGTTTCTTCTGCTACACGTGTGATTTTCATTTTGTGCTCCTTTAATCAGTATCCGTGGTTTTATAACAGGCCCTTTATCAACCTTTGCTTTGCGCTTGTAGCTGAAAGACACCAAGTTGCTGCAACAATTTCAGGGCATCAAACTGAGCCCACAATTCTACAACCTTACCTCCCCGGATGCGCGTGATCATGAAATCATCAAACATGACCTGTCTCCCCGTTGGGGCAATGCCCTGGAAGTCGCCCTTATGAGTGCCAGAGACATTGATGATGCTCGCCACCTTGTCATTTTCGGCTATCTGCTGCTCAACCGTATGATGCAAGTCCGGGAAGGCGGCGTAGAGCATCGCGACAAATTGTCGAAATCCTTCGCGGTCTGTGGGATCAGGAATTCCGGGAAGGTGTGCCGGGCAATCAGGGATGAAAAATTCTTCGATAGCCGATATGCTCTTGTCCAATTTCTCCAAGAAGCTGCGTATGGTGGTCTTGTTTTGGTCTGTTGTCATGAGTTTTCCTCCTTTGCTATTTAGGCGTAATGTCAAAATTTCTTTAATATTTTCATTGAAACATCTATATTATTAAGCTGTTATCAGAAGAAAGTTTCCCTCCCCCATGTGAGAGTTATCCATAGCCATGCCTGCGGCCCATCTAGAGCCAGGCAGGTACGGCT
>JANYAY010000139.1 GCA_025361065.1 Deltaproteobacteria bacterium | reverse complement strand
TCTATTATTATATATATAAAGAATAAAAATTAATAAAAAATAGAAAACAGGGGGGTAAAGAATGGAGTTTAAAATAAATAGAAACACCTTTCTGGATGGTATTCAAAAAACATTGGGAATTGTCGAAAAAAAGACAACAATGCCAATTTTGAATAATGTACTTTTAACGACAGAACTCAATAAACTTAAAATTATAGCTACAGATAGAGAAATCAGCTTAATTTCTGATTATGATGCCGAAGTGGCGGAAAAAGGAGAAATAACTCTGTCGGCTAAAAAACTCTATGAAATGGTTAGGGAAATTCAAGGTGATGTGATTCATTTTACAAAAAACAATAACGTTGTGAAAATATCATGTCAAAGGGCGGTATATAAAATTCCCGGTTTGCCGGCGGATGATTTTCCGAGTATTTCAGACGATAAAGATGTAAAATTTTATAATATTCAGGGAATTGTTTTAAAAGATTTGATTAATAAAACGGCCTTTGCGATGGCAACCGACGAAATGAGAAAAAATTTAAATGGTGTTTTGCTGGAGGCAGGATCGGAAGGAGCGAATCATCTTTTCAGAATGGTGGCAACTGATGGTCATAGGTTGGCTTTAGCTAAAGGAGAAACAGTCGATTTTTGTGAGGAAATGGCTAAAGGGATAATTATTCCGCGCAAAGGTTTAATGGAAGTTAAAAAAATTATTGATGAGAATGAAAGTGTGGGAATAGGCCTGCACAAAAATATGCTGATTGTAAAAACAGAAAATACTGTTTTGAAAGTTAGCCTTGTGGATGCTGATTATCCTGATTATAAAAGAGTTATTCCGGCGGAAAAAGGAGTTGGTGTAGTTTTAGAAAAAGAATCATTCTTACATGCCTTAAAAAGAATGAATGTTGTATCTTCGGAGCGTTACAGTGGAGTTATTTTATCTTTTTCCCAGGGAAAAATGATTTTAAATTCGACAAATTTAGATGTCGGAGAAGCAATGGAAGAAATCGATATTGCCTACAATGGTGATGATATCGATGTAGGATTTAATGTAAATTATTTAATCGACGCTATTTCAGTAATCAGTGGCGAGAATATTTTATTTGAAGTAGGTGCAGGATTGAAACCGTCGGTACTAAAACCTGCGGAAAGTGATAATTTTTTATGTATTGTTATGCCGCTAAAGATTTAGTTTATAAAATTCAGTTCCAAGTGGGGAGTTAAAGAGTAGTTATGACACATAAGTATGATGCGGACAGTATTAAAGTACTCGAAGGCCTGGAAGCGGTAAGGATAAGGCCGTCCATGTATATAGGTTCAACAGGAAAAGAAGGTTTACACCATCTGGTTTATGAAGTTGTAGATAACAGTATTGATGAAGCGGCAGGTGGTTATTGTGATACAATTTCGGTAAAAATCAGGGTGGATAATAGTATCGTTGTTGAGGATAACGGCCGCGGTATTCCCGTGGATATTCATAAAACGGAAGGTGTTTCCGCGGCGGAAGTTGTTATGACCAAACTGCATGCCGGAGGTAAGTTTTCCAACGATTCTTATAAAATTTCCGGCGGTCTTCATGGTGTCGGTGTCTCCGTGGTTAATGCTCTTTCCATGATGTGTGAATTGGAAGTACGCAGAGACGGCAACGTCTACCGCCAGACATATACACGTGGTGTGCCTAATGCTCCACTGGAAATGGTTGGTAAAACTCGGGGGAAAGGAACAAAAGTAACATTTTTACCGGATGAGGAAATATTTGAAGATACCGAATTTAGTTTTGATGTTATTTCTAACCGTTTGCGGGAATTAGCCTTTCTTAATTCCGGCGTTAAAATAACCTTAACAGATGAACGAAACGATAAAAATAATGAATTCTTTTACAAGGGTGGAATTGTTTCTTTTGTTGAATATATCAACCGGAATAAAAAAGTTTTACACAAAGATCCGATTTTTATAACAGGGGCCAGGGAAGACTGCTCTGTAGAAGTTGCCCTGCAATACAATGAAACTTATCTGGAAAATATTTTTGCTTTTGCCAACAGTATTAATACGACCGAGGGTGGAACACACCTGAGTGGTTTCCGCTCCGCGCTAACCCGTGTTTTTAATACTTATGCCACTAATAACAAAATAATCAAAGATGGCAAAGAATCTTTGCGTGGTGAGGATTTACGCGAAGGCCTGGCTTGCGTTATCAGTGTTAAGGTAAAAAATCCGCAATTTGAGGGACAGACTAAAACAAAGCTTGGTAACAGTGAAGTAAAAGGTCTGGTGGAAGGTATTGTTTATGAAAAAATCGGCAGCTACCTGGAAGAAAACCCTTCGGTTGCCAAACAAATACTTAATAAATGCATGGAGGCGGCACGCGCCCGGGAAGCGGCAAGGCATGCCCGTGAATTAACGAGGCGTAAAAGCGCCCTGGAAGTAGGAGCGTTGCCGGGAAAACTGGCTGACTGTCAGGAAAAGGATCCGGCATTAAGTGAAATTTACTTAGTTGAGGGAGATTCCGCCGGCGGTTCCGCCAAACAAGGACGTGATCGTAAAAACCAGGCTATTTTACCCCTGCGCGGTAAAGTGCTTAATGTGGAAAAAGCACGTTTTGACAAGATGCTGCAAAATGAAGAAATAAAAGTTATTGTTACGGCTTTGGGAACAGGCATCGGTTCCGGGGACTATGACGTCAGTAAATTGCGTTATCATAAAGTCATTATCATGACCGATGCCGATGTGGATGGATCTCATATTCGCACATTACTTCTGACATTCTTTTTCCGTCAGATGCGGGAGTTGATTGAAAGAGGATATTTGTTTATAGCGCAACCGCCGCTTTTTAAGGTGGTGGAAAAGAAAAAAGAGCTCTATCTGCAAAATGAAGACAAAATGAAAAATTATATTTTGGAAAACGGGGTGGATAAAGCCAAACTGACAATGGGTGACGGTTCTCCTTTTCCGGCTACCGGCAATAAACTGCTGGCATTGATTAAAAAAGTAATGCGGATTGAAGATTTGATTGATCGCTTTGAAAAAGAGGGGCGCGACAGAAATGTAATGCGCATCCTGGCCGGCGATCCCGCTTTAACTGATGAAAGTTTTAAAAATGATAAATTACTTCTGCCGATTGCCGCAAGAACAGTCGGGGCAATCGGTACTGGTTTGGCCAATTTTCAAATAGACACGGATCATGACCACGGCGGATTTAAAATTATTATCACTTTGCAAAAAAACGGTCAAACCTATACAACATGCGTGGATAGAGAAATATTCCGCACACCGCAATTCACGGAAATAAAGTTACTATTGTCTCAGGTGTCGGTTATCGGGGAGGCTCCGTATCGGGATCTGGGCGATGAATCAGCCCCGCCAATTGTTTTGGAAACCGCTAAAGCTCTGGTTGATCATATTATTAATCTGGGTAAAAAGGGCCTGACCGTACAGCGTTACAAAGGTCTGGGTGAAATGAATCCCGAACAACTCTGGGAAACAACAATGAATCCCGAAAAGCGCACACTGCTGCAGGTAGGCGTCGAAGATGCAGTTGTGGCCGATGAAATTTTTACCACGCTGATGGGCGATCAGGTGGAACCGCGGCGTGATTTCATCTATCAAAACGCTCTGCATGTTTCCAATTTAGACATCTAGCGGCAACCCGAAAATATAACTATTGTGCCGGAAAGAAATTGCCGGCTTGTCAGCCCTAAAGAGAGGAAGAAATAAAATGGAACGTGATATCCACCATAAGCAAACCCTGGTGAATATAGAAGATGAAATGAAAAAATCATACATGGATTACGCCATGAGCGTGATTATTGGTCGGGCGCTGCCTGATGTACGCGACGGCCTGAAGCCGGTGCATCGCCGGGTACTGTATGCCATGTATGAAGTGGGCAACCGCCATAATAAACCCTATAAGAAATCCGCCCGTATCGTCGGTGATATCATGGGTAAGTATCATCCGCACGGCGATATGGCAATTTATGACACGATGGTGCGCATGGCGCAGGATTTTTCTCTTCGCTACATGCTGGTAGACGGGCAGGGTAACTTCGGGTCCATTGACGGCGATCCTCCGGCGGCCATGCGTTATACGGAAGTACGTCTGGCGCGCATCGCCGACGAAGTGATGGCCGATCTGGAAAAAGACACGGTCGATTTTGTGCCGAACTATGATGAAACATTGCAGGAACCATCGCTTCTGGCAACTAAAATTCCACTGCTGCTGCTCAACGGTTCATCAGGTATTGCAGTAGGTATGGCCACAAATATTCCACCGCATAATTTAAGAGAAATTATTGATGGAACCATTGCCTGTATTAATAATCCGGAAATTACTATTGAAGAATTGATGCATCATATAAAAGGGCCTGATTTTCCCACCGCCGGATTTATTAACGGCAGGGAGGGCATTCTTTCCGCCTATAAAACGGGGCGGGGCATCGTTCGGATGCGGGCGCGGGCGCTCATTGAAAAAAATGCCCGCAATGACCGGGAAAGCATCGTTCTGACCGAACTGCCCTACCAGGTCAACAAAGCGACACTGATCGAAAAGATATCTGAGCTTGTCCGTGACAAAAAAGTTGGTGGAATTTCCGATTTACGGGATGAATCAGACCGCGAAGGTATCCGCGTGGTGATCGATCTGAAACGCGATGAAAATTCCTCGATAATTCTTAACCAGCTCTACAAGTTTACGCAAATGGAGACATCTTTCGGTATCAACATGCTGGCGATCTCCGAGGGCCGTCCGCAAGTTTTCAACCTCAAAGAAGTGCTCGAAAAATTCATTTCCTTCCGGCGCGATGTTGTTGTTCGCCGTACCCAGTTTGATCTGGCCCGTGCCAGGGAAAGGGCGCACATCCTGGAAGGTTTGATCATTGCCTTAAACAATATTGATGACGTCATCGCGGTCATTAAAGCCGCCAAAAATCCGGCGGAAGCGTCGGTAAATTTATGCGCCAGGTTCAGTCTGTCGGAGATACAGGCCAAGGCAATTCTGGAAATGCGCCTGCAACGCCTGACCGGATTGGAGCGGACCAAGATTGATGAAGAATATGCCGAGCTGTCCAAGTTGATAGCCAGGCTCAGCGCCATTTTGCATGATCCGCAAAAGGTTTTAAAGGTGATTATTGAGGAATTGACCGATATCAAAGATCGCTATGGTGATGAGCGCCGGACGGAAATTGTGGCGAGTACCGAAGACATCAACATTGAAGACATGATTGTCGAAGAAGACATGATGGTGACGATCACCCACAGCGGTTATATTAAACGCAACCCGGTCAGTCTTTACAAAAGCCAGCACCGCGGCGGACGCGGTAAAATGGGTATGGGCACCAAGGAAGAAGATTTTGTGGAAAAGATATTTATTGCTTCCACACACCACTACCTGCTTATTTTTACCAATACAGGGAAAGTGCACTGGGTAAAAGTTTATCAATTGCCCCAGGCAGGAAGAGCCGCCAAGGGCAAGGCGATGGTCAACCTGGTCAATCTGGCTCCGGGTGAGCGCGTGAGTGCGACGCTTCCCGTGCGGGAATTTGTTGCCGATAAATTCGTGGTTATGGTTACGAAAAAAGGCATCATCAAGAAGACTGACCTGGCAGCTTACTCCAATCCACGTTCCGGCGGTATCATTGCCGTTTCGATTGATGAAGGTGATGAATTGGTGGACGTGCATTTGACGATGGGCAATCAGGACATCTTTCTGGCCACCCGCCTCGGGATGGCCATTCGCTCCAAGGAAGATGATGTCCGCGATATGGGCAGGACAGCCCGCGGTGTGCGTGGTGTTAATCTCGATGCAGGCGATGATGTTATCGGCGTGGAAATCCCCGCCAACGGCACTTTCATGCTGACTGTTTCGGAGAATGGATTCGGGAAATGCACACCCATCGAAGAGTATCGGGTGCAAACCCGCGGTGGCAAAGGAACGATGAATTTAAAGACAGTACCCAAGGTGGGCAATGTTTCCGGTGTGCTGCAAGTTACCGGTGAAGAAAATATTATGCTGATCAGCAATGCCGGAAAAGTCATCCGGCTCAAAGTGCAGGAAGTCCCGATCAATCATCGCGTCACTCAGGGCGTAAAATTGATTGAACTTGATCCGGAAGAAAAACTCGTCGGCGTCGCGAGGACTACCCAGGAAGTCGAAGATAAGGATGACGATACCAACGGCAATGGTGTGGATGCGACCGATCTGATTACAGAAGAAAACGAAACACCGGAAGAATAGCAAATTTGTTGGGAACGGTCTTGCCACCCGCATGGGTGGTCGCGACCGTTCCCTAAAGCTACGAAGGGCTGATTATATGGCGTAGGCCATCCATCTGCCCGGCAGGAAGTAAAAAAGTACCCTCCAAAATCATAAAAAACGGAACCGGTATTTGCTGGTAATAAACACCTTTTCCGGAATCCGCATTTTATAGTCTATTGATTTTCAAAAGAATTATTAATCGTCTCAAAACAGTATTGTCATGCCGGACTTGATCCGGCATCCAGAAAGCCCTGGATTCCGGCCGCCGCCGGAATGACGACGGATAGGACAATTATGAAACCGTTAATATTGAAGCAGTCAAAACGATTCCAATGTAGGTCTATAAGCAGAACCAGATAATGAGGGGTCTGTGTATTAATTGCTGGGCCGGAAGAGGAGATGGCTCATCCCACTTATTCCGGCAATGGGTATGAAAGGAGCATTGCATTGCCATGATTGAACGGATCATCTGCATTCGGAACCTGGGGCGATTTGCCAATTACCAAGCGCATGGCGATGTCACGATGCGCAAACTGACCCTAATATATGGTGAGAACGGCCGCGGAAAAACAACCCTCTGCGCGATGTTCCGGTCATTGATGACCGGCCACACGCCACCACTGCAGGCGAGACAGACACTTGGTCAGGCAAACCAGCCGACCGCGGCGATCCTCGCAAATGGTCAGAATCGGCAGCTTCAGAACGGTGCTTGGACCGCGACGCTTCCCGAGATCGCCATATTTGATTCCGAGTTTGTGCATCAGAACATCTATTCCGGCGATCACATTGCCCGCGATCACAGACGCAACTCGTACCGCGTTATCATTGGTGCGCAAGGGGTACAGCTGGCCCAGGAGATCGAGCAATTCGATACAGATATCCGCACGACTAACGGAAACATCAGACTGTTACGTGAACAAGTACAGCGGCACATCGGGGGCAACATGTCCGTTGAGGAGTTTTTGCAGATTCCTCAAATCGCAGACGTTGATGCTCAGATTCAAGCCAAAGAAGTTGAGCTCCAGGCGATTGATCGTAGGACCCAGCAGGCCGTTCAGATTCAATCTAAGGGCCAGCCGCAGCCACTCACCGCGCCTGCACTGCCAATAGCTGTAAATGAGATACTTACCAGAACTATTCCGGATGTCTCTATGGAGGCTGAGGCACGCGTCAAGGAACACATCCAGCAGTATTTGGATGTAAATGGTGAAGGCTGGCTTGAATCTGGCACTCGCTATGCCATATATGACAACTGTCCATTCTGCGGACAGGATTTAGCCAACAGTGACCTGATTGCGCTGTATCAGTCTTACTTCAACGAAGTGTATCGCCAGTTGAAGCAGGATGTATCTACCCTGCCGAACATTGTCGCGATGGCACTCAGAGGGAACGCGATCGCTAATATGGCTCGCACTATGGCAGCTAACGCTGAACTCATGGCATTCTGGATGCAGTTTATGGACCTGCCGCTACCAGATGTCCCAACTGAACAGCTTCAGGAAGTGCTAGTGAATGCAGCCAACGCCCTCGATGAGTCCGTAGCCGCTAAGCAGCAGGCCCCGCTGGATGCCATTCTCATGCCTGTACATTGGCAGGTGTTCCAAGACCAAGTGGAGACGGGGCATCAAGCCGTAGAGGCTTACAACCAACGGATTAAGGAGATCAACGCCACTATCGCGGCATTGAGGCAACCACCGAGACCGGATGACCGCAATGCCGCGAAGGCTGATCTGCTAAGACTGCAACAAGCCAAGAAGCGCCACGAGCCAGTTGTGGTGGCGGATTGCATAGCTCTGACGGACGAAATGAACCGCAAGCTGCAGTTTGACACTCAGAAGGCAGCCACGAAAACGCAACTCGATCAATATTGCCAAGCGGTGCTTCAAGCCCATCAAAACGATATCAACTGCTATTTGACTCAGTTCAACACAAGCTTCCGGATCGCCAACACGCGGCATCACTATGTCGGAGGCACCCCAAGCTCACACTTCCAGATTGAAATCAACAACGAGGCTATCGAACTGGGAGACGACCGAACACCAGAGACTACTCCCTGCTTCAAAACGGCCCTGAGTGCTGGGGATCGCAGCGCACTGGCCCTGGCGTTCTTTTTCGCAACTTTGCGGCGCGATCCAAATCTTGCCAACAGAGTCGTTATCCTCGATGACCCCTTCAGCAGTCAGGACCGATTCCGTCGAACAGCCACGCAATACATCATTGCGCGGCTGGCCGAGGATTGCGATCAAGTCATCGTCCTGTCCCACGACCCCCATTTCCTCAACGCTGTAGAGCAGGATACCCAGGCCGTTGGGATCGCGAGGCTGCAAACCTCTGCGGTAGGTGAGTCAGTAGAAATGTCATCATGTGATCTTGGCGCAATCATCGGGTGTCCACTCGCCGCAGAGAGGGCCCGTCTCGCTGTATATGTATCTACCGGTCAGGGTACCCCTATTGACGTGGCGAGGGCGATACGTCCCATGTTGGAGGGGCATCTGAGACAGGCAGTGCCAGGTGCATTCAATGGAATGAACATGTTCGGAGACATGATTACTGCGATTCGTGCTGCCACGCCGGGAGACGCCATCCATCGTTTTGCTCAACATGCCGATGAGTTGGATCAGATCAATCGCTACGCCCGCGCCTTTCACCATCCCCCCGGAAATAATGCTCAGGTACCCCAAATTGACAGGACGGAACTCAGTGGATTCGCCAGCCGGGCGCTTCACTTTGTCGGGGGAGTCTGAAATCCACGGGAATAAATGGGGACGGTTCTATTTATTAATTGCTCAACAAGCCGCTAAGCCGTCGCATCCTCAAAGGCTGCTCCGGCCCAGTTTTGCATTACACCCCTGCTCGCCAGTCCTTGCAATAGTCCGGGTGGTAACACCGGTTTTCCTTACTTATTCAAAGTATGGTTGGTCCGAAATATTTCGGTTCAAGCGAAGGACGATTGAACCAGCGGGGAAACACAATTATCGCCATATAACAAACATCCGGCCGAACTATCCACATCCCATCAAAATATACCTCAAGATGCTGATGTTCCACCGCATATTGAGGCCCAACGAATAATTTTATTCATCTCCACCATCTGTTCCTGTTGCCCTAAACAACTGTTATATATGGTTAATCAAAAATTATACTGCTCATTCAGTTATCGGTATACTAGTTGCTGTTATGATCTTATAACAACGCAAGAGTGTGACAAGGAGTAAGCGTAATATTAAAATAAATTTAAGAAGGAGAATTTTTAGATGAAGCGTTTAGTATTGTTTATAGTCGCATTGGTTTTCGTATTTTCCACTACGGTAATGGCTGCATCTGATGCAGAAAAAAGGGAAAAGGCCGCTGTAAAGGCTGAAAACGCTGAAATAAAAGCCGACGCTAAACTCGACAAGGCTGAAAGGAAAGCCGACGCAAAGCTTGAACAGGCTGAAGTGAAAGCAAAACAGAAGAGGCTCAAACCAGAACAGAAAGCAGAACTGAAGAAACTCAAAGCAGAACAGAAAGCAGAAGCGAAGAAACTCAAAGCAGAAAAAAAAGCAGCAGATAAAGTCGAAGACGCAAACTAATCTCTTAGATTCGAAGTTAATGTGCTCAAAGAGGCACAAAGGAATTCACCTTTGTGCCTCTTTTTATTTACAGGAATTCCTGTAAAATAAATATGGTTCTATTGATTACACCCCAGCTCGCCAGTCCTTGCAATAGTCCGGGTGGTAACACCGGCTTTCCTTACTTGTTCATCTTGTAACATTCAGCTATACTTCCCTCATGAAGTTATACAACCTGATAGACCATACCGCCGATATTGGCTGCGAAATATTCGGCAAAACCAGAAAAGAGCTGTTTGCCAACGGCGTGGCTGCTTTGTTCGATATAATGCTGGAGCCGGGTTGTGATGGGGGAAAATCTCCTGTCCAAACAATACAGGAATCATTAGGAGAGACTTTTACAAAACGATATAAGCAAAGCAATTTTGTCATTCCGGCGCAGGCCGGAATCCAGTATTTTGAAGGACTTCCTGGATTCCGGGTCAAGCCCGGAATGACTAATAGAAGTAAGGAACAAAGGGGTCAGATCTGCTTTTGACTTTTGACAAGGTTCACTGACCTTTCTTCTGTCCAGGCTGTTTTTCACGTTTTGCCGGATCGGGCGTGTAATTGTAACCCCAGAGCGGCGACAACTTTCAGCACGGTTGAAAATTCCGGGTTGCCCTCTGCCGATAATGCTTTGTACAAACTTTCCCGGCCCAAACCGGTCTTTTTGGCAATCGAAGTCATTCCTTTGGCTTTAGCAATATCGCCGAGCGCTGCGGCTATCAATCGGGGATCGTTTTCTTCCAAAGCGGCTTCCAGGTAGGCTGCCATATCTGCCTCTGTTTTTAAATGTTCGGCAGCATCCCAAACGCTGGTTTTTTCTTTTCTCATTTTTTATACCTCGATTTCATGGACAAGTCTTCTGGCCTCCTCAATATCACCGGTTTGTGTCGTTTTATCACCACCGGCAAGGAGTATAATTAATTGGGAGTCCTTTCTTGTAAAATATACACGGTATCCAGGACCATAATCTATCCGTAATTCCGATACGCCTTCACCCACCGATTTCACATCACCTGGATTTCCCAATGATAACCTGCGCAGACGAATATCAATCCGAACGCGAGCATTTCTGTCTTTGAGTTTATCAAACCACTTACGGTAATGTTCCGTCTGACGGATTTCTATCATGATATTAGTGTATTTTATGGGATACGGATTGTCAAGTGATTAAATAACGCTATGATTAAATACGCAATAGGTACAAAATGGTATTACTTGTTCCTCCTTTAACATTCGGTTATACTTCATCAATGAAACAATACAGGCTGTTTGACCATACTGCCGATATTGGTTGCGAGATATTCGGCAAGACACGCAAAGAGATTTTTGCCCACAGCGTGGCCGCTCTTTGTGATGTAATCTTATACTAAACTCTCCGGAATTCGCCCAGGCGGAAGCTTTTGGTTAATTTCATGAGTATGATTTATGATCGTGAACTGGTGTGTCCTGTTTGAGAAAAATGATTTGACGGATCCCCGCGGGTGTATTATTGTACACATTAGGAGGTGTATCATGAGAACAAATGTGGTATTAGACGATCATCTGATTGCCGAAGCATTTAAGTATGCCGAAAATATTCACACAAAAAGAGAATTAATAGAGGTTGCTTTAAAAGAATTTGTTAAAAACAAAAAGATGAAAAATTTGCGCGACCTGAAAGGAAAAATCCTCTTTGCGGACAATTATGACTATAAGAAAATGAGAGAAAGCAGATGATCTTAGTTGATACATCAGTGCTCATTGATTATTTAAAAGGAGCAGAAACCACAGTAACTTCCGCTTTCGGCAAAATAATTGAAAATGGTATGCCTTATGGAATAAACGAATTAATTTATCTGGAAGTACTTCAAGGCGCCCGGACAATAGCTGAATTCCAAAAACTTCAGGAGTACTTGGAAACAATTCCCTTTTATTATCTTAATTTGGGGAAAGAATCCTATGAACGAGCCGCACAGTTGAATATTACATGCCGGCAATTCGGATTAACAATGCGAAGCACCATTGATTTATTAATTGCTCAAACTGCCATAGAGAATGATTTATTTCTTCTTCATAACGATCGCGATTTCACTAATATGGCGAAAGCAATTACAGCACTTAAAATATTTGAGATAATTTAACTTTTCCAAAGGTAAGACGTGGGGACTGTTAACTTGTTCCTCCTGTAAAATTCGGTTATCCTTTCGCTATGGAAAAATACAGACTGTTTGACCATACCGCCGATATTGGCTGTGAAATATTCGGTAAAACCAGAAAAGAACTTTTTGTCAATGCTGTTGCCGCTTTGTTTGATATAATGCTGGAGCAAAAGGCTGACGGCGAAAACACCGTAACGACAATATTGGAGAAGAAAAGCCTGGTCATCGAAGGCAATGATCTGGAAGACCTGCTAATTAATTTTCTGCGGGAAGTGCTTTATTTGTTCAACGGAGAAAAATGGGTAGTAGCCGGCTGTGAGCTTGTGGAGTTAACAACAAAACATATTGTTGCTCAATTAACCGGTGAACCTTATAATCCGCAGAAGCACGAGATGAAAACCGAGATTAAAGCGGTTACGTATCATGGGCTGAGCGTGGAAAAGGTTCAATCTGGCTGGAAGGCAAGGGTCATTTTTGATGTCTGAAGGCTTCTTGTCTCGTCATTCCGCTTGCGCCCTTTAGGGTGTACAAGCGAAGCGCGACTTGGAGCCTGCCCCGTGCTTGACACGGGGGAATCCAGTCATTTTTATCAAATATTCTGGTTCCCGACTTTCGAGACTGTGTCGTAATAGGATAAATTGCCATTTCGTGTCCTCCGCTGGCGGAGGTGTCACGAAGTGACGGAGGTGGACTAAGGAGTGCCAATGTGTAACTTATTAATATTACGGCCACTTCAAAAACATCCACCCCCTTGCCCCCGCCAGCGGGGGACATTACGAATAGACTGCAATCAGCATCCGTCAATTGCGACACAGTCTCTTTCGTCGGGACGACGTCTGGATACCGGCCTGCGCCGGTATGACCTAGTTAATGAGACTTTCCTTGAGAATATTTTACTCGGTCGTCGAAGTCTTTTTTAGGAAGTATTTATGTCTGACATTAAGCTCGAAAAAATAGACGATAATCGCTGGCTGATTCCCCGCACCGGGGACATGAAAGTTCCCGGAATGATTTATGCCAATGAAAAAATCCGCGAGCTTTTGAAAAACGATGAAAGCCCCAAGCAGGTGGCCAATGTTGCTCATCTACCCGGTATTGTAAATTATTCCCTGGCCATGCCGGACATTCACTGGGGATACGGTTTTCCCATTGGTGGTGTGGCGGCCTTCGATCTGGATGAAGGCATTGTTTCACCGGGCGGTGTGGGGTATGATATCAACTGCGGCTGCCGTCTGGTGGCTACGAAACTTACGCTTGCCGATGTAAAGGATAAAATCAAAGACTTAACAACGGCTTTGTATCAAAATATACCCTCCGGTGTCGGTTCCACAGGCCGGGTTAAATTATCAGGTAAAGATCAAAAAAAGGTTCTGGAAGAAGGCGCCCGGTGGGCGGTAAAAGCCGGATTCGGGTCGCTCGATGACCTCGAGACAACCGAAGACGGGGGTGCCATATTAGGAGCCGATCCTTCGCTTGTTTCGGCGCGCGCCCTAGAGCGCGGAAAGCAACAGTTAGGAACGCTGGGTTCCGGGAATCATTTTCTGGAAATAGAAGTTGTGCAGGAAATATTTGATGAAACTGCGGCGCAGGCCTTCGGATTGCGTAAGGGCCAGATCGTGATTATGATCCACAGCGGTTCGCGCGGCCTGGGTTATCAGATTTGCGATGATTATCTGGCGTTGATGGTCAAACATGCTCAGGAAACGGGCATTGAGTTGCCCGACCGGCAACTGGCTTGTGCCTATCTTAATTCACAGCGGGGACGCAATTATCTGGCCGCGATGGCCTGTGGCGCCAATTACGCCTGGGCTAACCGGCAATTGCTAATGCACCTTACACGGGAAATATTTGAAAAGACGCTGCGGATGGCCCCGCGGGAGCTGGGGATGCGTCTTGTCTATGATGTTTGTCACAATATCGCTAAAATCGAATCATTCAATATTAACGGGATTATGAAAAAGCTTTGTGTTCATCGTAAAGGTGCGACACGGGCCTATCCTGCCGGTCATGAAGCAGTGCCGGCACGCTACAGAAGCGTCGGTCATCCGGTGTTGATTCCCGGCGATATGGGCAGTGGATCTTATGTACTCGTCGGTCAGGAAAAGGCGATGGAAGAAACATTTGGCTCAGCCTGTCACGGCGCGGGGAGGCTTATGAGCCGCACGCAGGCGACCAAGGTTAGCCGTGGCCGCTCCATTGCCCGCGAGCTGGCGGATCTTGGTGTTTTGGTGATGGCCGGGAGCAAGGGAACGCTGAGCGAGGAGATGCCGGAAGCCTATAAAAATTTGGATGATGTTGTACAAGTTGTTCATGAAGCGGGCATTGCTAAAAAAGTAGCGAAACTGAAGGCGCTTGCCTGCATCAAAGGGTGACCAACGATAATGCGGCTACTTTTTGTTGTCATTCCGGGCTTGGAGACTGTGTCGTAATTACTTTTTTGTCATTCCGGGCAAGCGAAGCACGACCCGGAATCCAGTAAAATTAATAATTTCTGGATGCCGGTCTGCACCGGCATGACGACCATTGTGGTAATTTCCATTATTACGACACAGTCTCTTGCCCCGGCATCCAGGAGATAATTTCAAGAAAAGGTTTGCAGCAGGTGAAAGTATATTCCTTTCAGCTGTCGTTTTTGTTTGCTGTTCGAATTGACTTTTTTATAAAGCCAGCATAAGAAGCTTTGATAATAAACAATGGAGAAAAGAATGGTCGAAATCATTTTTGATGAAACTGAAGATTGGGAAAACAGAGTTTTGTGCAGTGACGAAAGTTGTATCGGAACCATAGGTCCCGATGGTAAGTGTAAAGAATGCGGCAAGCATTATGAAGGTGAACTTCCCGCAGGACATGGCACAAGCAACGTTCCAACTGTAACCGCAGAGGATCAAAAACCAGTTTCTGTAGTTGATGCGGATGGCGACGACGATTGGGATAAAAGAGTTTTGTGCAGTGACGGCGCCTGCATCGGCGTCATTGGTCCGGACGGGAAATGTAAGGAGTGCGGTAAACCCAGCAAGCAATAAAGTGACAAGTTACAGGTGACGAGTTACGGGAAAAAGATTAACAATTACTCATATTAGAACTGTTTCCAGTCTCAGAAACTTCCCTAAATCCAACGCCTGACTTTTGCCGCATAATCTAAATATTCTTCTCCAAATTTTTGTGACAGATAGCTCTCTTCGGGTTTGACCGCTTTAAATAAAAAGAGGAGATACAGAATTGGTATGGCGAAGAATAGCCAAAGTGAGAACTGCAAAACAGCAATTCCCGATAAGAGAAGCAGCAGCGAAAGGTAAAGTGGATTGCGCGAAAATCGATAAGCACCATCTGTTACTATTTTGCTGGTCGATTTTGCTGTATTGAATGTAGTTTTATTCCTGATAAGCACAAAAAATCCACTTCCTGCAAAATAGATGGAAATAAGTATCAATATGAAGCTGGCAATAATGCGGGGTATCGGTGGAATGCTGATTAGCTGAAGGGGAAAAACGAATTCCAGCACAAGGCCGCATCCCAAACAGACAAAGAAAAATACTGGCGGCGGTATGCGTATAGCCGCGGAATCTTTTAAATTATCTTTCATAATTATTCTTACTTTACGCATGCACAAGTTCAGTAATTCCGGCCAGCCTTCGCTTGATAGTTTTTTCCACAGTTTTCAGATCGTAAGCCGCTTGCAAGTTGGTCCAGTATTGTGGCGACTGGCCAAACGCCTTGCCAAATAGCAGTGCCATTTCAGCGTTGACGGGGCGCTTTCCCTTGGCGATATGGGAAATCCTCATTGGCGAAAGACCGATGGCGTGGGCAAATCCGGCCTGAGAAATGCCAAGATCATCGAGAATTTCTTTCAGGAATTCACCCGGATGAACCGGCGGAAGATTGTTTTTTGTATTCATTTTATTGCCTCCTCAGTGATAATCGCGTAATGTCAAAATTTCTTTAATATTTTCATTGAAACATCTATATTATTAAGCTGTTATCAGAAGAAAGTTTCCCTCCCCCATGTGAGAGTTATCCATAGCCATGCCTGCGGCCCATCTAGAGCCAGGCAGGTACGGCT
>JANYAY010000137.1 GCA_025361065.1 Deltaproteobacteria bacterium | reverse complement strand
AGCCGTACCTGCCTGGCTCTAGATGGGCCGCAGGCATGGCTATGGATAACTCTCACATGGGGGAGGGAAACTTTCTTCTGATAACAGCTTAATAATATAGATGTTTCAATGAAAATATTAAAGAAATTTTGACATTACGCGTGTTAAATTTAGGAGGATATCGAATGAAAAGAGTGATCAAACCAGGAGTTGCCTTTGTGCTTTTTGTTTTCCTTGCCGGCATTTCAACACCTTCGGCTCAAGAAATCACCGATCAGCGCTTCGAGTTCAAGCCCGGTATCACTCTGCAGGAGAAGTACTCAAATAACGTCAACCATACGGCTACAGGTAAGAAAGAAGACTACATAACCACGGCAACCCCAGGGTTCACGTTCACCGGCAATAATGCCAACCTCGGCGTTGATATCGGCGCTCACTTGTCGTATAATGCTTATGCAAATAATAGCCAGTATGACTACGCCAGTTATGACGGCAAAATCGCCTTGAGGTATAATCCGGACCCTGCCTTGACTTTCAAGATTACGGATAAAGTAATCCGGTCCGAAGATCCCCGCCATGTTGATTTGGCTGATACCTCGACAACACCTCAATATACCGGTGTTGTTCAACAGGGAAGATCCATTTACCTGAAGAATCGAGTCGAACCGTCTGTGAACTGGCAATTTACCCGCGATGGGAACCTCGGCTTTTCCTATGTCAATGATATTTACCGCAATGAAAATAAAACGCTGAATGAAAGTACAATTGACACATTTACCCCCCGCTTCAACTATCAGTTAGACCAGCAAAATGGCATTATTCTCGATTACAGTTACACCAAAGGGAACAATTCCATCCAACCTGATCTGCAGGGCCATACTTACCATGGACGCTACACTTACAAATTCAGCCCCCGCTCATCCGTCTTTGCCGATTACTCGTTTGCCAAGCGCGATTACGAAGCTCCGGCGACGTCCTACAATACTCATTCACCGAGCGCTGGCATTGAATATGACTTCAACGCCAACCTGAAGGGACTGTTGCAGTTGGGATATTATTACTCCGACCCCTCGCAAGGCAGCAGCAAAAGCGGTTTTAGTGGCACACTCAAGTTAACCGGGACTGGTCAAATCACTACTTATAGCATCCAACTGGAAACAGGCTATAAAGAGGAACTCTCGGGAGTACAGGGAGCAAATCAAAACTTTGCCCAGCATTACGGCGCAAAAATCGCGATCAACCACAAGCTGACGGAAAGATTCAACATTGACCTGACAGCAAGTGGAACTCAAATGGATTATATTTATGCTGACCGCAAAGACCGGATTTACGCAGCCGATTTAAATGCCTCGTACCAGATTTTGAAATGGCTTTCTCTTTTTGGCAAGGTGGGATACTGGTGGGATGATTCCCCCCTTTATCCGACAGATCGATATGACGAGTTCCATGCAATTGTCGGCCTGACCGCCACATACTTATAAACAAAGGCTCAAGGAAAAAGGGACAAGGATCAAGGCTGAAGCACAAGGATAAAGGTAAAGCATAAAAAACAGTAAATAGTGAATAGTGACGCGTGACCATCAACACCGTCATGCCGGTGAAAACCGGCATCCAGAGAACGTCCCGACCATCGCGGGGAACCTGAATGTTGATACAAATACTTGATTCCGTTTCGCGCTTCGCTTGAACGGAATGACAAAACGATGATTGTGATACAGTTTCAGCAGCAAACGACGATATTGTTGGCTTAATTCAGTCATACGATGCTCTCATTTAAACAAAAGCAGGGACAGGATGATCCCCAAGATCAACCAGACGGGAATGGAAACGATAAGCCCCCACATGATCCCGCGACTGCTTTTCACCATTCCTTGAAGACTTCTCTCCAAAAGGGCGCGATCGATCTTGATCTTGATCTCATCGATGTTAAAAGGTTTGGTGATATAGTCCCGGGCGCCTTTCTTGATGGCTTCTATCGCTGTTTCCAGGGACGGATGTCCGGTAATCAGAATAAAGATCACATCGGGATCGATTTGCTTCAATTCCCGCAGCAGATCCAAGCCACCTATTTTCGGCATCATCAGGTCGGAGATGACAATATCGACCGAACGATTTTTATAGATCTGCAAAGCCTCCTCACCATCTGCGGCCGACCTTGTCTCAAAACCGATCATTTCGAGAAAACTGACCAGAAGATCGCGAGTACCTGCTTCATCATCCACAATCAGTGCTCTTTTGATATCCGTATTTGAACTCATGGCTGTTATTTCAATCCTCCTTAACGGTGTTCATATTAAGTCGTATCCCGGCATATTTTCCGCTTGACAAAATCTCTATTTAATCTATGTTCCTTGCGATAATTCTTCTTTATGGCTCTATGTCATATCAAAATTTTGCAATATTAAACAGCTGAATTGTATCTAATAAATAGGCTTATAAACAGCAGCAAGGAGGTAACGGTGGTATGATGAGCGATCAGAAAAAGACAAAAAAGCAGCTTTTAGAGGAATTAGAATTATTACGCAAAAAAAATTCGGAGCTCGAAGAGATCAAATTCCGACAAATTGAAGACCTGAGAAAAGCCAACGAGGCTATGAGTTTCGGCTTTCCCATTCTGGAGCAGCAGAGTGAAGGCATATTTGTTATTTTTGACAGACAGTTTGAATTCATTAATCAAAAGATTGAAGATCTATTCGGCTATTCTATGCCGGAGATGTGTGGCACTGGATTTGATTTGATGTCAATCGTTGCCCCCGAGAGCAAAAATTTTGTTAAAAGAAAGTTCGATGAAGGCTATCGGGGTGAATTCAATGCCCAGCAATTTGAGTTTACCGGAATTAAAAAAGATGGCAGAAAAATAGAATGTCATACATCCATTATTTTCATCCCCTACAAATGGGGAGTTGCCATACACGGCATCCTGAACGACATCAGTGTCATAAAAAGAATTAATGAAGAACTACAAAAACCACAGGACAATCTGCAAAGCGCTCTGGATTCCATACCAACCAGTATTTTTTACACCGATAAAAGCCACAGATTTTTTCAAGTTAACGATGCTTTCAGCATGTTGCTGGGATTCTCCAGAGAGGATATCCTTAACCACAATATTTCAGAACTCTTTCCCCATTTACCGGAAAAGCAACTCGAGCAATATTGGCAGGATAATCAGCATGTGATGGATGATGGCCAACCCAAGCGCGGCATCGTCGAAATGTTCCCCTCCGCTGTCGGCAGAAAATGGATTCAGACAGACAAGATGCCCTATCTGAATGAAAAAGCCGAAGTCGATGGTGTTGTCTGCCTGGCTATCGATATTACGAATGTAAGGGATACCGAGGAGAAATTATGGTACCTCAGCTTCCATGACGTCTTTACAGGCCTGTATAACAGGGCCTTTTTTGAGGAAGAAATCATGCGTCTGGAGGGAGGACGATTTTATCCGTTTACCTTCATCGAGGTAACGGTCATGAACTATAAAGATGTTCATCAGAAGCACGGCGTATCCGCCGGCAATGATCTCCTGCAAAAAACGGCTACTATCTTAAAAACATTCAGAACAGAAGACATCGTGGCCAGAATTAATGAAAATAGTTTTGCCGTCTTGCTCCCCATGTCTTCCCAAGAAACGGGGGCGTCCATTGCTGCGCGTCTCAAAGGCATGCTGGACAAGCAATCTGCCAAAACTTCAGGAATTCACCCGGAAGTTCAGTTTGAAATAAAAACCATTGAGAAAGAAACCCCTCTCATAAATTTCTTAAAGAAAGCGAAGTAGTAACAAAATATCTTTGAAAAAGCAGGGCTACTCACAGTCCCTGCTTTTTTTGTTTGGTTTATGTGATTGCCGGGGTTTCATCTTATATGTCACAATCCTCTAATAAATATTTGCGAAGCCCGGGAATAACGAGACTGTGTTGCAATTCATTTCTGTGTCATTCCGAAGCGAACCGAGAAATCTCGTTTTCAATGAACTCAGCATCTTCAGATGCCTCACATAAGTTCGGAATGACATTTTTTCTAATTACCACACAGTCTCGTAGACCGGCAACCAGACATCGTCCCGGCGAAGAGACTGTATCACAATGTCTTTGCGAGCGAATGTAATGAGCGAAGCAATCTCATAAGGATCAGAATGTATTAAGATTGCCACCCGGCATGCGAGACTGTGTCACAATAGCAAGAAGCGTTATAAAAGCAGTCATACCGGCGAAAGAGACTGTGTCGTAATAGAAAAAGTGCTATCAATAGCGTCATGCCGATAAAAATCGGCATCCAGACTTCGTCCCGACGAAAGTCGGGAACCAGATATGATAATAATGGATTCCCCCGTATCGAGTACGGGGCAGGCTCTTCGTCGCCTTCGCTTGTAAGGAATGACAAATGGTGATTACGACACCGTCTCATCTGCCAGGCAGGCTGTTCACTGTCGTGAACAATGACAAGCGAGGATTGCGGCAAAGTCACACACGCCCATATTCCGATTCGAAAAAGATACCCGCAAAGAGGAATTATGAATTCTGTCCGAAAATATATCCATCTGCTACTCGCTGAAAAGCCTCGGCTATTAATTGCCGTCTGTGTGACTGTTCTGCTGATTATCCTCGTAGCAGGTTTCTGGCCTTTTAACTTTTTCCCTAAAAACAAAGTCACCTGGCTTCAGGATCGGGATGGCGTTCGCTTTTATGGCCAGAGCATGATCATCAGCGCCGATAGCGGTCAGAAGCAGCAATCATCGCCCTTTTACAACAAATCCATATCTCTGGAACTCTGGCTGCGTCCCGCTCTGGAAACGGGCAATGCACCCAGCATTCTAACTTTGTATGATGGAAAATCGCCGGATCTCCTGGCGATTAAACAATGGAGATCGCATCTGGTCAGCAGAAGCAGAGTTAACAATCCGGCGGCCCGAAAACGCGGCAAGGCCTATCAGGAAATAGGCTTCCTGAACATACTTCCCAAAGGCCGCGATACCTTTATCACCATCACCGTGGGGTCCGAAGGAACGATCCTTTATTGCAATGGCCAATTGATAAAAACTTATCCCCGCCATCGCCTGCTTCCCGCCGATCCTCAAGGCAATGTCCGCCTGATCCTGGGCAATTCTCCGTCAGGCGAAAGCTACTGGACCGGCGATATGATGGGACTCGCATTTTTCAATCGCCCTCTAACACCGGAGGAAGTTTTCAGGCACTATCAGTCCTGGGTAGGAAACGATTATTTTTCTATTAAAAGGGAGAGCGGCCTTATCAGCCTGTATCCCTTCTATGAACGCAAGGGAGAAATGATAAATAACATCGCCAACCCCGATGAGATGCTCATCATTCCGGAGATTTTCAAACCCCTGCAAAGGGAAATTCTTTCCGTACCCTGGCGTGAAATCAATTGGAACTGGTCATTTGCCCAGGACGTGACCATCAATCTTCTCGGATTCATACCCTTCGGCTTCTTCTTTGTGGCTTTTTTGTTGAAGTTCGCGGGAGGAAAAAGATTGCCGGCCTTCATGCTTACGGCAATCCTAGGCATAGCAATCAGTTTGTTGATTGAAATGAGCCAGGCCTATCTCCCCACAAGGGATTCCTCACTGGTGGATGTGGCAATGAATTCAGCTGGGACGATCCTCGGGGTTGTTTTGTTTAGTTGGTTGAATGGAATCCCAGAGTTGGAAAAAGCCTGAGGCAGTTATTGTCTTCTTATCAAAATCAGTACTCTCTCTGAGATGCTATAAAGAGATAAACAGCAATAAAAAAGGCAGAGCCAAAATATGACCCTGCCTTTCTGTTATGATGATTTAATTGGTATTAACCTTTAAATTTTCTCCTGATTCCTGCCAGACCTACTAGACCGAAACCTAATAGAATTATACTTAAAGGTTCCGGAATAGAATTTGTTGTATAGCCTTCAAATGCAGCATCAACCCCGGGATCAGTTGAAGAAACTGGTATCCCGCCAGTATGGTATAAAAATGGAGAGGCTCCACTTGCAGTTTGACCTATGAAAGTTGAATATATGCCGATATCTAATGGACTGCCATTAATATCTCCATCCCCAACAACATCGAATGCCGACCAGAGAAAAGCCTTTGTATAGCCATCAAACAACGACGGATCATAGTTATTAATCCATCCACTATTGTAATTATCACTCTGATCCATGACATACCATGGACTAACATTTGTATCTCTCTCGATCATGTAACCATTCCAGCCTGACAGGGCAGGATTTATTGAACTGATATAGGCGCCATATGCATCATTGTTACCAATCATGAACTCGGTAATTAGCGGCGTTTCCGTTATAAGTGTAAAATAAATATTATTATTCCCTACCGATGATTCAGTGATTACGACCGGCTGATAATCCCCAGTAGCGTTTGCGTTATTTGGAATGATGGACAGCCAGCCTACCGCGATAAATATGGCCAACATTACAATTAACATGCGCATTTTTTTGATGGTGTTTTCTTTCTTTAATTTCATATTATTTTCCTCCTTTAATGATACAATATCTTATTCTAACTGCCAACTAAAGGCATGATTAAAGTAAGCAGCGTTAAAATATAATATTATTTAAGATCAACAATAAACTACAATGGCAATTAATTGCAAACATTAGGCCATATATAATATTTTTTATTTAACAACTTCTATTACCTTCGCCATCAATTGATAGATAAGGATTTACCCGTGTTAAAGAATATTTATCCTGAATAAAATGCAACTTCTCTTATTGTATATAAATCATAAATTGTAAAGATATCCGACAGTAATGAAGGCAGTAAATTTTCACATAATTATTATAAATATATGTATTTATGCATCATTATCCGTTTTTCAGGTCAGTAATACATTTTGCTGCACATTGTAAAACATTCCGACACTTGAAATCTTTATCTTCTTGGCCGAAGAAAGCGGATATCCGATATTCCAGTTGTATGAAAATAAAAAAGCCTGCAGTTTTAAATTGCTGCAGGCTTTTTTGTAAATATATTCGTGATATTATTTCTTAAATTTTTTCCTCGAAGACACTCCCAGTCCCAGCAGTCCTATGCCAAGAAGCAACAGCGTGGCTGGTTCGGGAATTGTAGGAGGGGGATCGCCCAATCCCACATCATTTCCACACTCTATAGTCATATGTAAATACTTGCCGTCAACATCCAAATCAGTCAATCCGGAAATTTGAAGGTAGTAATGATGATTATTGATTGTTGTTGTATTAACGTCAGAATCATACCATCCATAAAACAGATGATTTAAAGGGTCGTCGACGACTTCTCCGATCGTATATTTAAATGCAGCACTAGTGATAAGACTATCTCCCGAATTATATTTATATCTATAGGGATCTGAAAGTTCTACCACATCCGTGACATTAGTTACATGATTGGTGAAAGAACCATTATATATACCATAAGTTCCTTCTCCCTTGGTGTCACCTAAACCTTTTCCATTATTTGAAAAAGAAAGGACATATTTTGGGTTAAATTTATGAGCAACAATTTGACCACCATTACTAATTTCTGCACCCATCTCTCCGATGAACAAATCACCGATGCCCACATATGAACCTCCATGAGGTATACCAGTACTAAAATTCCAGCCAGCAATTATAGTCAGCTGCTGTGTTTTGCTATTCCAGAACATACCTTCAAAATCCCATTTCTGCCCTTGGTAAGTCATCCTTCCATCTTTGAGCCTTTCCGTTTCATTATCCTCACCGGCGTTTCCCAAGGGGTTATATTTGTTAGGATATTCTGAATTCCATATAGTATCATTAACAGTTATGTCCTTCCCCAACTTTAAGTCTGAATAGGTCATTGCCATCGCGCTTCCCGAAATCCAAAAAATGACCAATATTGAAAGCAACATTATTTTTGATAATTTAGACATCTTATATTCCTCCTGGTGCTTATTTCTGTATTTTTATAAGTGACAACGATTATACCCACTGACCATATTATAGATATTTTTCTACCAATGTAAGCAACAGATATGCCATAAAGTGGATATTTATTTTCATATGGTATATGTTATTGTAATTAATATCTTATTTTGTTTTATGGACATTATGCAACGAAGTAATGATTATATCAAATTGCGAAATTGTAAATAATTCCGACAGTACTTCTTCCTATAAAAAGAATAGCAGCAAATATTATGAACAAGAAGT
>JANYAY010000136.1 GCA_025361065.1 Deltaproteobacteria bacterium | reverse complement strand
TTATGGCCTAAGTTTGCCTGAAATCTTCCGACAAACATTATCGCTATGTCAAATGGCTCTTGCTTTTACTCCCGAACCAAATCCTATCTCTCTTTTCATTTATCCGTGCTAGTTTTCATAAAACTTTTGACACTACCGATTCTTGAATTTATCTCGAAAACGTCGCAGGGGCGCTTTAATTCATCCTCCTGCTCCCAGTATTTTTCGTTAAATGGCCGATAAGAATCTACCGCTGTGTAAAAAAATGATGAGAGATTATCCGCAAGCCTGGAAGGCTTTGGACAGCTGTTCCCTGGCTTCCCTGGCCATCCTTTCCATCAGTTCCCGGCATGTCGGGACGTCGTTGATGAGACCGATGGACTGGCCCACCATGAGGGGGGCATAATCCACCTTTCCCGTCTCCCATGCTTCTTTGACCTTCTGGCCCGCCAAAAGGGGAATCAGCTCTTCAAAAGCACCACCCCGTTCCTCGATGGCGAGCACTTCTTCCAGAACCTTTGTCTTCAATCCCCGGCCCTGCAGACCTATGGACTTGCCGTAGATAACCGTTTCGAATTCCTGGCGCCGGACCAGCTCCTGCTTGATATTCTCATGAACGTCGCACTCCTTGGTCGCCACGAAACGGCTGGCCATCATCACACCCGAAGCACCAAGAGCCAATGCGGCAGCCAGACCCCGGCCGTCGGCCACACCGCCTACAGTCACAACGGGGATCTTCACTGATTCCGCAATGCGGGGCGTCAGAACCATAGTCGTTACGTCGTCGCTGAGAGGATGACCGCCTTCCTCGATACCCGCGGCGTAAATGCCGTCATAGCCGACTTTCTCTGCATGGACGGCATGGCGCACCGATCCCACCTTGTGGAATATCTTCACGCCCGCTTTCTTGAGCATCTCGATGTATTCCATCCCTGCGGCCTTATCGGCGGGCGTACCGGAAAATTCTATACCGTCCACCTTCTCCTCCGCACAGACTCGGATATACATCTTGTGATGATCGGCAGTGATCCGGACGGACGGCAACATCGTGATGTTGACCATGAACGGCTTGTCCGTCAGTTTCCGTGTCTCCCGGATGGCGGCGCGGAAGGTATTGTCTGTTTCGTAGTTGCCTGCCGTCAGGTTCCCCAGACCGCCCGCATTGGATATGGCGGCGCAAAATGACGGTTTGCATAGCCACATCATGGCCCCGCATATAATGGGATACTTCACTCCAAACATCTCCGTAATTGCTGTTTTGAACATTTATATTTCTCCTTATGATTTATCCCGCTCACGCGGGACGAGCGTTAATTCTCCTCAGTTTGCTGCGATATAATGACGTTTATTTCATACCTTGACAGCTTTCTGCGAGTTGGTTGATTGGTCTTTTGTTGTCCGCTTTTTGAGGCTCTTCTGAATATTTTCCTGGACCTGTCGCCGGAAAAGACGCCGCATGATATATTCGCGGAGAAAGTCTCCAGCCGTGGACAGCTCCACGGTGATCCGGACGTTTTCCTTGACGGTTTTATCGGAAACGATTTTTCGGCGGAGATCCATCTCCTTCTCCATGATGGATGTGCCCAGTTCCACATAAAAGGCAAGTTCCTGGAAATCCAGTCCGTAATCGACGATCCTTTTAAGGACGTCGCGGCAGAGCCGGATGTCGTCCTCATTGTAAAGTGATTTTCCCCCTTCTACAGAAAAGGGAATCAGAATGCCGATTTTTTCCGCATACTCCAGTTCCTCCTTTTTCAATCCCGTTTCCATCATGGCCGTTTCCCCGTCCACGAGATTTCTGTCCCCGCGATCCACGGGGTTGAAAACGGCCTTTTCGACGGTTTCGGCTTCCTGCAGGCTGAGTCCTTCATCCATCCGGTGGAGAATGTTTTTGATGAGATATAGGGGAAAGTAGCGCTTTTCCTGCAGATACTGAATGACCTTAAGTCTTTCGATACAGGCTTCGTCATAATAGGACATCTTCTTGTTGACTTTTTCCGGCGCGGGAAGGAGCTCTTCCCGGACGTAGTAGCGGATGGTGGACGCAGGAACGCCGCTCTGTTTTGAAATGTAGCTGATTTTGAGTTTCATGATCCTTACCATGATTAAAGATTAAAGTTATACTTTAATATAATATAAAAAAAAACATGTCAATAAAAAAATGCCTCCCTCTGTTCCGGATTATACCCTTTCAAAAGAGAGGCCTCTATGTGAGATGCCTGCTTACAATCTTTACGGAGACAAATGTGATAGCGAACAACTATTTAGCACTGTCACTGCATGACGATGTTATGAAGTCAATGGCAATGGATTCTCCCTGTCTATTAGATAGAGTTTAAAAAATTATTGAGTCGCACAAAGATGAAAACATCAGCAATGGCAAATCATTTAGTGCGGGATCAGCAAACTGTTCGACGGAAAACAGCGCTGAGCTGAATTTTTCAGATTATGTACGGGTAAGGCGGACCGCGAAAAAACCATCCATGTTATGTAAATGGGGAAAAGTTCTGAAATAACCATTGGAATCAATAAGTTGAGGAGAAATAGATTCGGGTGGCGGGCAGGCGGAAAAATGAGCATTTAGCTTGAGGAAATTGTTGATAACATTTTCATTCTCCTGAGGCATTAGCGAGCAGGTGCAATAAACCAGATGGCCGCCCCTCTTAACGGCCAGGGATGCGTTTTGGAGAACCGTATTCTGCGTTCGGGTAAAGCCGGGAAGATTGACGGCGGTCGTGTGCCATTTAATTTCCGGGTTACGTCGCAGTGTTCCAAGTCCTGTGCAGGGTGCATCCACCAGAACATGGTCGAATTTTTCGTTTAATGATTCCGGCAGTCTGTTTGTCAGATCAGCATGGCTTGTTTCAATGATGTTTATGTCTAACCTTAGAGCGTCTTTCTTCAACTCTTCGATTTTTTTTAAGTCATAATCGGCAGCCAAAATATTGCCATTGTTTTTCAGGATAGCCGCAAGATGCGTAGTTTTACCGCCGGTGCCGGCACAAACGTCCAGAATTGATTCCGCACTCTTCGGGTTGAGCAGATAAGAAATAAGTTGCGATGCTTCATCCTGGAGGCGCAGATATCCATCTTGAAAAAAACCGGTTTTCTGGATGGGCGAGACAGGATTATTTAAGATAAGACCATCGGGAGAAAAGGGTGTCTCGAGTAAATTATAACCGGCGGCAGTGAGCTTTTCTTGAAGTTCACCTCGTGAAATCTTTAATGTGTTGACTCTTAATGTCAAAGGCGGCATTCCATTATTGGCGGCACAAATGGCCTGGGTATCTTGAATGCCAAATATTTTAATCCAACTTTTGATAAGCCAGAGCGGATGAGAATGAAACGCTGCAATAAATTCGGCCGGGTGCTTTTCCGGCGAAGGGAAGGCAATACTGCTGCCGTGCCGCAGATAGTTTCTCAAAAGAGCATTGACCAGGCCACTTTTGGCGGCATCAATTATTTTGGCAACCTTGACCGCTTCATCGACGACGGCAAAGGCCGGCAAACGGTTGTTGAATTTGAGCTGAAAAAGGCCGACACGTAAAATGTTTTTAATGCTTTCATCCATTTTCTCCCAATTGCCGTGACAGAGTTTAGCTAATATCCAGTCCAGATGACCCCGCAGACGTAGCACTCCATAGACGAGATGCGTCAGCAGCCGACCGTCAGCTGTTGAGGATAGCTCATTTGCATCCAGGCACTCATCTAGAAGCTGCCCGGCAAAGGCATTGCTTCTCTGAATTTGATCCAGGATATCTACCGCCAGATGGCGAATTGATTTTTTCATGTCTCCACAATGGCTACAGGGCGCACCCATCCCGCGGAAGCCCTTTTTATTTTTATCGGGAAGCAGCTTATCTGGAAACCATACGGAATGGCTATAGCCGAAAGATTAGCCATCTTTTCCATATGACAGTAGCCGACTTCAATGCCGGCAAAATGCGCCTCCCAGATGACGCGCGGGTCATGTTTTTCCTGAAACTCTTTGGCGAGGAAGGGAAGGGGGCGATCCCAGCTCCAGGCGTCAATGCCGACAATCTTTACCCCTTTTTCAGTCAGATAAAGCGTACTTTCCCTGTCCATCCCTGCTCCCTTGATCAGGTATTCCGTTTTGCCCCAATAAGCTTCCGCCCCGGTTTGGATAAGAACGATATCCAGCGGCTTGATTTCGTATTTGATCTTTTGCAGCGCTTTCTTGACATCGGCAACTGTGATCCTTTCGCCGTCACCTTTATGGCGGAAATCCAATAAAACACCGTCACCGAAACACCATTCCAGCGGAATCTCGTCGATGGTGGCGGAAGGTTTGCCCTTATCCATTGTCGGGTGGTAGTGATAAGGAGCGTCCAGGTGTGTGCCGCTGTGGGTGGACAAATGAACGAATTCCAACGCCCAGCCGAGACTATTGGGTAACTCTTCTTTTTTAATTCCGGGGAAGAAGTCCATCATGGAAGATGCTCCCAATTCATGATCAATATAGTCAATTTTAGGAATCATCATGGGCGGATCACTCGGCAAACCGGCTTCAATACTGATGCTTAAATCAACAAAGCGTCTCTTTTTCATATCTTCTCCTTTTCAGCCCAAAATTGTTTTTGGATTCAGACGATGGCCGCGCAGAAAATCATCAACGGACATCCTTCTTTTACCGGCCAGTTGTATTTCTTTTAACAAAACATGTCCATCGGCGGCAGCCACGGCCAGTCCACGATCCGTCTGCTCGCCAATTGTACCCGGCGTATCTTTTACATCGTCATTGCCGGCAGAGGCTGTAAAAATTTTTAATGTCTTTCCTTCCAGTGTTGTGTAGGCGGCTGGTTCCGGGCTTAGGCCGCGGATCAGATTAACAATATCACCGGCGTGAGAGCTCCAGTTTATCCTGCCGGTTTCTTTTTTTAAACGGGGGGCGAAGATTACTCCGGATTCATCCTGCGGTTTACGCAGAGCTGTACCTGCTGACATCCGGCCAATAGCTGCAATCAGCAGGGCCGCTCCCTGACTTGCCAGGCGGTCATGCAATTGACCGTAGTTTTCTGCAGCATCAATTGCAGTTTCCTGCTGTAAAAGAATATCACCGGAATCCATTCCTTCGTCCATGTGCATAATTGTGACTCCCGTTTTTGTTTCTCCGCGGATAATCGCCCAATTAATCGGGGCTGCGCCACGATATTTGGGGAGAAGGGAAGGGTGGATATTCAGGCATCTCAGAGGTGGAAAATCAATTATGGCTTTCGGTAAAATCTGGCCATAGGCTGCGACAACAATCATTTCCGGTTTGAGTTGATAAACCGTTTCCAGAAAAGATGGGTCTTTCACTTTTGGAGGCTGCAAAACAGGTAGACCGAATTTTTGCGCCAGGAGTTTAACCGGCGGGGCGACTTCTTTTTGTCCCCGTCCTGCGGGACGATCCGGCTGTGTGACGACGGCGATGATCGGGTAAGAACTGTTATGCAGCATTTGCAGGGCGGGCAGGGCGAAAGCCGGTGTTCCCATAAAGAGAATGCGTGGTTTGGTCATAGTGTTCAGTCCTTGTCAGTTTTCGTAATTTATATGGAATTAAGAAGAATGTGTCAAGAATTACCAGCGATCGGTGGTTTTGTGATAATTTTCTATTGTCAATTTCCATTTCATGCTTTATATTATTAGCAAAGAGGATCACATCAGTTCTTGCAGTTGTTCCAGTATTTTTTTTGAATTGCTTTCAAGATACAACAAGCGGCAGATGAAGTGTTTTTTTAAGAATGCACGAAAAAGCATCAGGTTTATTGATGGCGCGAATCGAACCGTCAAAGTGAAAAGTTAAAACAGGAAATGTAAGAACAATCGTGGCAATTTTCGAACGGAAAGGAGATCAAGAATGAAGACTTACGCCATTAAATATGTAGAATTGGCCGAACTACACGCGGAGAAGATGGCCAAAAGATGGGCGCTGGATGTGCAAAACAATGTCAGAACAAAAAAATACAAGGAATTGGATGAAGAGAGGATCATCAATCAGGGCATAAAATTTTATCGGAATTTCAGCAAAATGTTTGCTGATGAAAAAATCAGCGAAGGCGCATTGAAATATTTTCGCACTTATGCTCAGGAAAGCTTTGCCCTGGACATTCCAATGGATGAGGCTGTCTACGCACTCACTCTCTTGAGAAGGCATATCTGGTTATATGCTGAGTTTCAGACGATCTTCAGCTCCGGCATCGACCAGCGGCAGGCCTTGGATACCTTAAGCCGCACCATCCTGCTTTTTGATTATGCAGTGTATGAGGTGACCAAGGAATACCAGGAATTAATAAAAAAGGAAAAGGGTAAAAAATAAATAATTTCCATTTCCCTGTTTATTTAACATTGGAGAAAGGAGAATGTTATATGGTAGAATCGATGAAGCTGCTGGATGTATTAGAGGCCAATATTGATGAAATAGCAGGATATTGGACCGCCGATGTAAAGAAAAATAAAAGAACGGTGCATTATCAGCAGATATCTGATGATAAGCTAGTGCTGCAGGCCATAAAATTTTATAGTCAGTTGAGGAATTTGCTGTTTGCTCCTAATCGCCTTGACAAGGCGCAGGAGTTTTTCATGCATTATGCAAGAACATGTTACGAAAATGGAATTCCACTGCATGAATCCATTTACGCCTTAAACATGATGCGCCGCCACATGTGGTTATACGCGGAATTCCAGGCTATCTTTATTAACGCTATCGAGCACAATCAGGCGATTGACTCTGTCATGCGTATTATGCTCTTGATTGATTATGCTGTATATGAAATAACCCTTTACTATAAGGACCGTATTCGATTAGAAGCAAAACAGAATTCGTAGTGCTACATAAACTGATTATGTTCGAAAAGATTAAATTGAACGGCAGCGGGTTATACCTGCTGCCGTTTTAATTTGGGATTTATTTTTACAACAGGTGGATTATGCCATGATACAAAATGAACGGCGAGTTGATAATATTGTTCAGAGAATGGTCAATAGGTTGATCAGCTTACCGCGTGATCTGCAACTTTTTTTAGCAGCGATGTTTGTTTTTGGATTTTCCCAGAGTATCGTCGATGCGACCTTCAATAATTATTTAAGTGAAACCTTCTCCATCAGCGATTTCCAGCGCGGATTTCTGGAATTGCCCCGGGAACTCCCCGGCTTTTTAGTTGTCTTTGTTTCGGCGTTATTGTTTTTTCTCTGCTCCCGGCGACTGGCGGCGCTGGCTAATCTTTTATGCGCCTTGGGGATATTGTTTATTGGCATTTACTCACCCAATTTTTCCCTCATGCTGATCTGGCTTTTTATTTTCAGCATTGGCCAGCATTTGTTTTTACCGACTAATCAGAGCATTGGCATGGAACTGGCCCGGGACGGAAAAACCGGCAGGCGGTTGGGGCAGCTCAGCGGCATCGCCAATATCTCTGCCATTATCGGCAGCTTTGCTATCTTAATTGGTTTTAAGTATTTCAATCTTGATTTTAAAATTTCCTACATTGTTGCTTTTCTGGGTTTTCTCACGGTATCAATTTTAATTTTTTTAATGCAGAAAAATCAGCCTTCAGCGGCAAGAACAAAATTCAAGCTCAAGAAAGAATACACCCTTTTTTACTGGTTGAATATCCTCTACGGGACCAGAAAACAGATTTTCCTTACTTTCGCGCCATGGGTGCTGGTAACCATCTTTAAACAAAAAACGTACGTTGTGGCAACTCTGTTGATGATTGGCGGGATCATCGGCATCTTTTTCAAACCAATGCTGGGCAGAGCAATCGACCGGTTCGGAGAAAGATTTATCCTTACGGCGGAGGCGGTAATTCTGATCTTTGTCTGCCTTGGTTATGGTTTTTCCAGAAATGTTTTTTCCGAGACAGTCGCCATGTATATTGCTTTTTTCTGTTATGTTATTGATCAGCTCCTCATGTCAGTGGGCATGGCGCGGGCAACCTACCTGCAGAAAATAGCATTAAAACCGGAAGATGTCAGTCAAACACTGACGATGGGTGTTACTATCGATCATGCTTTCTCTATTACGGTCGCTCTCTTAGGTGGCTTTATCTGGATTAAATGCGGTTATCAGTATGTCTTCCTGCTGGGGGTCATTATTGCCATTATCAATACCTTCTCGGCATTACAGGTTAGAACAAAATAGAGGCAAAAGAAGATAATCATGGTGATTTAAGCTGAGCTGACTTGTGTGGCCGAACAGGTGTTCCTACTTGGAACCAGTCGACCCGGTGAACTTCTGCGACTCTTTTTTTGCATCCGCCTGAAGATCATCCAGCACGACCTTTATCTCTTCGACCTTATTGATGATGACTGTGGAGTCGCCCGAAGAACCTGGCTGGTGGGCCGCCCCTGCAGCGGCGGCAGATTTCTTGGTTCTGGTGACCTGCCAGGAATCACCGGAAGAAACGACTGTCAAGTTGTTAAGGTTAAATTGAATATCGCGTACATGAGGTAAGGCCGAAATCTCCCTGGCCAGGATATCTATATCCTGCGCCGAAAAATCTCCGTCCGGCTTGACCAGGTCTCCATAAAGATAGACCGTATTACCAGTAAAAGAGTAGTCTATTCTTGTCAGGTCGGCATCATGGCGCGTGAAAACCATTCTCACATTCCTGTTGACTTCATACCGCGAAACCTGTTTGTCCTGTGACATAATCCTTCCTTTTCCTGTTTAATACCTCACAATAACCGCCTCTTGTCAAGACCTGAGTGAACCTGCGAAATGGATAGATCCTGCCTCGCGTTGCAGGAAAAGGTACCTCTCCATCATAGTTCTATTGTTGAATCTTTCTTGGGATGCCGGCGCAGCCAATCCCACTGGTTGATTTTCTGCAGACGGGCAAAAGTGGCGAACAAAATTCGCCGCAGAAATTTCACCTGTAGTTCTAAAGGCAGGTTGTTGAGTTGTTCGGCGTCGAAGGACAAAAGCAGGCAATCCGTTTGCGCTTCGACGTGAGCCATACGGGGAGCACCCATCAACCCGACTTCACCGAAGATGTCTCCGGCATTCAGTACTGCTAAAATCTTTTCTTGAAGGACAACCTCGGCACGTCCCTGTACCAGAACAAACATTCGCAGATCAATTTCGCCTTTGGTAATTATCCGGTTTCCGGGAGTAACATTAATCCAGGTTCCTAAATCCAGAAGCAAACTGATTTCTTCTTTTTTAAAACAATCAAAAAACAGCATCTCCGCGACTATATCTATTAAAGGTTCCGTTGAGTCTTCCATGTGGTTATTATATCCTGAAACATATTCCTTTTCAATTTCACTATGTCAGCATCTTCTTTACGACAATATCTGTTTATGGTCAATGAGCCATTTGTTGATGCATGAAGAAAACGGATTGAATTAAAACCATTATGATTGTAGAATGATATCATGAAGGTAAAAGATATAATTAATATCATTACTAAAGATGGCTGGTTTGAAATTCGCCAAAGAGGCAGCCATAAGCAATATAAACATCCGGTAAAAAAAGGCTTGGTAACAATAGCATGCCACAAAATGTCGGATGATGTTGCACAAGGAACACTGGATAGCATTGTAAAGCAAGCGCAGATCAAAATTAAGAGGTGAAAAATATGAGAAAATATTTAGTCGTATTTGAAAAAACGAAAACCGGTTATAGCGCCTATGTTCCTGATCTGCCCGGATGCATCGCCACTGGCCGCACAAAAAACGAGACCGAAAAAAATATATATGAAGCCATGCAACTGCATCTTGAAGGTTTGTTAGAAGAAAAAATTAAATTACCGAAAATGCAGGCAGTTAGTGAAGTTTTCGTTTTTAGTTCCTGATATTTCCCAATACTCCAATAAGGAATGATCATATCTTTCCCCGGCTCATTGCCCAGCGCATGCAGGGTGATCGGGGAATCAGAGTAGGAGAGCTTTTGATGAAAATATCCTCGCCACCTTTTTGACTATTTTGCTATTCCTGCCTGTTTCCGCCATGGGCGAAATTCTAACAGTTACCCATACCGTAAAGCAGACATTCGGTGGCGGCCAATCGCCTGATGACGCCCGGATTTCCGGCATAGCCTTAGCCAAAAGGGAAGCTCTGGAAAAAGCAGGAACCTATATTGAAAGCCTCACCGTTGTCCAAAACTCCAAAGTGGAGAAAGATGAAATTCTGGCAATTGCCGCCGGTGTTCTCAGGGCAGAAGTTGTTTCCCAAAAGAATTATCACACAGACGATGCCTTCGGTATGGAGATTGTTGTCAATGTCGTTGTGGATACCTCTCTCTTGGAAGAAAGAGTAAAAAAACAACTGCAAGACAGAACCCACCTGACACAGCTCCAAGATACGCAGAAAAGAGAAAAGGAACTCCTCCAGAAGGTTGCGCAGCTTGAAGAAGAAAACCGTGAACTTTCAGCAAAAAAACAAAGCACTGAAAAGTTAAAAAATGAATTCCAACAAACATCTGAGGGGCTAACGGCATTGGATTGGTTTAAGAAGGTAGAAGAATTGTGGGATGGGCAGAAAATTGCCAATCCCGAGAAGGCAGCCGAATATCTAGCAAATGCAATTTCGCTGAATCCGGATTATGCCATTGTCTATTACAATCGCGGTATAGCCTATAAAAACGTCGGCCAATATCAACGTGCCATTGATTACTTTAATGCGGTTATCCGATTGATACCAGATAATGGCGATGCCTATGGTAATCGAGGGATTTCCTTCTATAACATCGGCGAGTATCAACGCGCCATTGAGGACTTTAATGAGGTCATCCGCCATAGACCAGATGATGTGATCATCTATAACAATCGAGGGGTTATTTATTTAAAGCAGGGCAACAATGAACTTGGCTGCCGCGATGCGCAAAAGGCATGTGTCTTGGGAGACTGCGGATTGTTAGAAATAGCTAAAGGCAAGGGATATTGCCGTTGAAACCTATCGCTAAACGAGGAATAAATGAACACTTCTGAAGTTATGAAGAGGAGCACGGTAAAAGAAAGCATTGAATCCCAGTGCCGTAGTTTCATAAAGGAGAAGATAGATAGATACCTTGAGATCGAACATCAGGGGATAATTGGTGGGCACTACTTTGCACCCGCTTCGTCCGAGTGCATTTACCTCTACCGTGATGGCTATTTCATCGGTGCCGTTATGATGAGTCACTCTATCAATGAGGGCATTATCAAATTTGTGGCTGAAAGAAACGATATTAAAAGGCATAAGACAGACGGAACTACGAAAACAATTGCTGAACTCATTGAAGAATTTACAGAAAATAGTATTATCTCCGATACCTGCGCAGACGCCTCTATGAGGATTTGGAATAGTTACCGTGCAGACATACATCACATGAACCCAAGCGTAGCAAAAATAGACTTCGAGAAACTTGCCAAACAAAATCTTAAACGACTGTCAGCTATAGAAAAGGAAATCTTCGATTTCAAACTCAGTAACGGGGCAATTGTTCCAAAGCAGCCAAGGTACTGGGATATAAAGGCTGATGGTACAGCAGAAGTGTTTTTGAGATTGGATTAGTACCGGTTAACCACGACTTGCAGAGGATTGCCGTGGACACTATGTTAAGCCAGTTATCGGAAATACAGCATTACTCTAATGGTAGGACGAGCCAAAAAACTCTGCCTAGGGGTCTTTGGGGCTGTTCAAAAATGTTCAGATGCAAGGCCCCCGAGTCTTGAGGAGTGAGGCGTATATTTACATACGCCGCAGCGACGAAAGATGAGGGAAACGCAGCATATGAGCGTTTTTCAACAGCACCCATCACATGAAATTTTCCGGGTCAACATCCACCGTAATCTTCACCGTGCTTTTTTCCATTTTGTGTAAAAGTTGCTTCGCCATCTGATGCAGAGCGCCGGCATTATTGCTTTTGAGCAGCATCTGGAACCGGAAGCGGCCTTTGTCAAAAAACGGGGTCGCATCTTTACCCTTGACAATTGAACTTCAGTTCAGGCTCAGAAATGGAATAACTATAAATCCTCTTGACAAAGGTTAACTTGCAGGTTAACCTTCAGACATGAACCGAACGGTAATTTTTTACAAGACTGCGGACGGAAAGTGCCCTGTCCAGGAATTTCTTGATTCTTTATCCGACAAGGTTGCTCAGAAAGTATTGTGGACGCTTAGACTTCTGGAGGATTTGGAAAAACTGCCATCCACATATTTTAAGAAACTGACAGGCACAGACGGGATATGGGAATGCCGGGTGCAATATGGTTCTAACATATATCGGATATTCTGCTTCTTTGACACACAGGCAGTGGTGATATTAACGCATGGCTTGATAAAGAAAACTCAGAAAACACCAAAGCAGGAAATTGATCGAGCAGAAAGTTACAGGAAAGATTTTTTAAGCAGGAGGAAAAAGATATGAGCGATTTAAAAAAATATATAGATACCAGAAAAAAGAAGGACAAGAAATTCGCCGAGGGATTTGATGAAGGTTACGAACAGTTTAAGATTGGAGTTATTTTACGTCAGGCCAGAGAATCGGCAGGACTGACACAGGAAGAACTGGCAACACGCCTTAAAACAAAGAAGACTGCTATTTCCAGAATAGAAAATCACGCCGAAGACATTAAGCTTTCCACTCTGGAGAGGGTTGCCAACGCGCTGGGTAAAAGATTACAGGTTCATATAGCCTAATGGGTTTTCCCGGGAACAAGCAATAGCTTGTTAATATAATTGACAAAACTATATCGATCATGATATCGTAATACCAAATAGATCGATGGAGGTATCGGCATGCAATCAGTAACTGTGTCACCGAAATATCAAGTAGTTATCCCAAAAACAGTCAGGGATGCATTGAAGCTTCGTCCGGGCCAAAAAATGCAGGTTATCGAATATGCCGGACGTATCGAGCTTATACCGGAACGCGATATCAAAGAACTCCGTGGATTTCTCAAGGGCATCAATACGAAATTCCAACGAGAGGAAGATAGAGTATGAACATTGTAGATTCCTCCGGCTGGCTTGCGTACTTTGCGGATGAGGCTAATGCCAAACAGTTCCTTGTTCCGCTAAGTGATTCGGCTTCGCTGGTAGTTCCGACGATAACAATACATGAAGTCTTCAAGGTCATTCTGCGGGAGGTAAGTGAAAATGAAGCACTGCAGGCGGTTGCTGCTATGCGAAAAGGAACGGTTGTTGATCTGAACGCTTCATTGGCCATTACCGCTTCGGGGCTAGGTTTGGAGCATAATCTACCCATGGCGGACAGCATTATCCTCGCAACAGCTCAGGCATTCAATGCCATTATCTGGACACAGGATTCAGATTTTAAAAGCATAAGAAATGTGAACTATTTTCCGAAGAAATAAGAAGCCCTGTATGGGGGCTGTTCAAAAACGTTCAGAGGCGCGGCGTACGAGGTCTGAGAAGTGAGGCGTATTTTTGCATACGCCGCAACGCCGAAGAGCGAAGCGCAACGCAGCATATGAGCGTTCGCGTGCCCTTCAGGGTATTTCAACAGCGCCACTCACATGAAATTTTCCGGGTCAACATCCACCGTAATCTTCACCGTGCTTTTCTCCATTTTGTGTAAAAGTTGCTTCGCCATCTGATGCAGAGCGCCGGCATTATTGCTTTTGAGCAGCATCTGGAACCGGAAGCGGCCTTTGATTTTCGCCAGAGGCGATTCCGCCGGGCCGATTATTTCTACTTTATTTCCGGATTCCGCACTCAGCTTTTTTGCCATCTTTCCCAGGAGTTTTGCCTGATCCCAAAGAGTCTCTTTCTTCGTTGCTGATAAACGCAGATTAATAATCCGGCCGAAGGGCGGATATTTCAAGTCTTTCCGAAAAGCGATTTCTTCTTCATAAAAAGATTTGTAATCGTGATTCCGGACATGTTTTAAAGCATAATGCTGCGGATTAAAAGTCTGAATGATAACTCTGCCGGGAGCAGTGCCGCGGCCGCCGCGGCCGGCAACCTGGGTCAGCTGTTGAAAAGTTCTTTCTCCGGCACGGAAATCAGGCATATTCAAAGATGTGTCAGCCGAGATGACACCGACAAGAGTTATGAAGGGGAAATCATGTCCCTTGGTAATCATTTGCGTACCCACCAGAATGTCAATTTCCCGTCTCCAGAGTTTCTGTAATATTTTTTCCTGTGCTCCTTTGACCGCAGTCGTATCCGAATCCATCCGCTGAATGCGGGTTTCCGGGAAAAGTTCTTTTACTGCCGCTTCCAGCTTTTGCGTTCCGGCGCCATAGCTCAAAATTCGGCAGCCAGCGCATGCGGGGCAAACCGGCAGCGCTTTTTGGGTATAGTTGCAATAATGGCATTTGATAACACCTTCGGCAGCATGGCTCTTCAGAGATACGGCACAATTGGGGCAGCGAAAATTATAACCGCAATCCGCACAAACCAGGAATGTGTCAAAACCTCGCTTGTTGAGAAAAAGTAAAACCTGTTCTTTTCTCGTAAGAGTCATCTCAATTGCCGCAATTAAAGCATCGGAAAGAATCGGTGCTTTACCTTGCGCTTCCAACTGTGCTTTCATATCGATAATTTCTATTTCGGGCAGCGGTTTATCTTCCACCCGCTGTGAGATTTCCAGATAGAAATATTTTTTATTCCGGGCATTGTAATATGAACGAATACCTGGTGTAGCCGATCCCAATACCACGACAGCGTGATTAAGCTTTGCTTTTAACACCGCCAGATCACGCCCATGGTAACAAAGACGGTCATCCTGTTTATAGGAAGCATCGTGTTCTTCATCGACTATAATCAGTTTTAAATTCGGCAGCGGGGCAAAGAGGGCGGAACGGGCGCCGATTACTAATTTGATTTGACCGCGTTTGATTTGTCGCCACTGGTCGTAGCGGATAGCTTCGGCAATACCGCTATGCATGATGGCAATCTGCTCGGGGTTAAAGCGCCCTTGAATGCGTGAGATTAACTGCGGAGTTAAGGCTATTTCCGGAACCAGATAAATTGCACTGCCGTCATTTTCCAGTACCTGGGCAATGGCATTTAAATAGACTTCGGTTTTTCCGCTTCCCGTAACGCCATGTAATAATATCGGCGTAAAAATATTTTTTTCCAGATGTGCGGAAATCTCCTGAAATGCACTTTGCTGCCGGGAATTTAAAGTATATTTAATTGCGTTTTCGTAAGTTAACGATTCAATAACAGCAGTGCGTATTTTTTCGGTCTCGGAAAGCTCAATTATACCTTTATCCTGAAGCCTTTTGATGATTGCACTGGAGGTGCCGGCTTGCGAGATTAAATCATGCAGAGCCATTTTTCCTCTTGTCTGCATAAAAGCAATGAGCTCTTCTTGTTTCCTCGTTAATTTAACTTCGCCAATTTTACTATTATTGAGTGTCGCAATATTTTCCCGGCGTGGGGCAAGTTGTTTTTTTTGCTTTTCGTCAATTTGCAGAAGCCCGGCTAATTGCAGGCTGCAGATCATTGCTGAAATGTTCATCATACCGCTGATCCTGGTAAGACCGCTTGCTGCAATGCCCCGGGGATATTGCTGCAATAATTCAAGAAGTTTGTTTTGTGCCGGAGGAAGGGAAATCTTGTTTGTCCAAGGCAGGGGTGTGACCCAGAGAAAGTCCTTCTTTTCCGAACCGGCAGGGATAATTTCCGCCAGTGCCTTGCCCAGCGGGTACATAAAATAATCGGCGATCCACTGATAAAAACGGAGGTCCTGTTCGCCGAAAAGCGGTTCTTCATCCAGCACTTCGCTGACTGATTTTACTTTTTCCAGGCTACAGAAATTGTTTATTGCGACGATAAATCCGGTACGTTTTCTCCGGCCGAAGGAGACAAAAACGCGTTTGCCGATGGCAATTTGTTTGTGCAAATCAGCGGGAACTTCATAAGTGAAGAGTTTATCTGCAGGAATGTTTAAGGCAATATTTATAAACATAGGCATAGGCATAGGCATAGGTATTTAGGCCGAAGACTGAAGGCCAATGGTTGATGATTAAATTATATCAGGCATCTTGCAATGCTCTGATCAAGCCATTCAATATTTTCTCGGTTTCGACAATCTTTGCTTCGAACTGAAGTTACCTGATATACCAATAATGCTAACTCATCAGCCATCTCAAATGCTTTAAGTGTTGTGTGATCACTCATGATTTGTTCCTAAAAGCCTTCAGTCTCCACCGGCATACGCCGGTCTTCGAGCCTTCAGCCTTCAGTCCTCAGTCTTCAGTCTTAATAGTCTTTCTCCAACAAAAAACGCCCCATAACCGGAGCGTTTTTTTAATCATATATTTGTTAATATTATTCGCCTTTGAGCTTTTCCATTTTTTCCTGCTTGGTTTTGCAGTCAATGCACTCAGTGGTAACTGGTCTGGCCAACAGTCTTTTTTCGGAAATCGGTCCGCCGCAAGCTTCGCAGATACCATAAACTCCATCATCAATTCTTTTGATTGCTTCCTGCATTTTCATGATGAGCTTGCGTTCCCGGTCACGGATGCGCAATTCAAAGTTGCGGTCAGATTCCAGAGATGCCCTGTCGTTGGGATCGGGGAAATTCTCTTTGCCGTTGGTCATCTCCGAAACGGTTTTACCCGCCTCACTCAGCAACTCATTGATTTTCTGGATGAGCATTGCTCGAAATACTTCCAGTTTTTCCGGCTTCAAAGTCGTTTGTTTTTCCAATGGCAACACTCCCCCATATAAAGCTTTATTTTTCCCTGTATTACATAATGGACATTTTTTTGTAAAGAAAAAAATTTAACCGGTGATATACGCCTCAATTACTATATTCGCCGGGACAATATACTTTTTTTATCTTTTCCACAATATTTGTTGTTGATTTGCCTTCCACTTCCGGAATGATAATTACTCGGCCTCCCCATTTTTTTACTTCATCCCGGCCCACAACCTTATCTTCCGGCCAGTCACCGCCCTTAATAATGATATCCGGTTTTAAATAATTAATCAATTCCAGTGGTGTAAGTTCCGGGAATATAGTCACAAAATCGATAATGTCCAGGGCAGCCAGAATTTCCGCCCGTTCTTCTTCCGGCACCAGCGGTCTTTTTACTCCTTTGATTGACTGCACCGATGAGTCACTGTTGAGCGCCAGTACCAAAACGTCAGCAGTTTTTTTTGCGGCCCTAAGGTAGCGTACATGGCCTACGTGTAAAATATCAAAACAGCCATTAGTAAAGGCTATTTTTTTCCCCTCCCGGCGTAACAGATCCAGCTTCTCTTTAAGAATTTGTCTGTCCAGAATTTTATTCATTACAACTCCTTAGGGGCCGTTATGAAATAACCACCCATGCAGGTCTTGTGATCTCCAGGTTATGGCAAGACCATTACATTTTTAATCGTTTCGTTACTGCCCCTTATGCCGGTTACGATGCTACAATGTTACGATTATCGTTTGACAACGGCTTATGCCTGTTTCTGAGTTACACGGGACAAGGTTAAGACAGACACTTTTTGTGCTCCGGCTTTGAGTAACACCTTGGCACATTCATTGACTGTTGCACCTGTTGTATAAACATCGTCAATCAAAATAATATTTTCCCCCTTAACTTTTTCCCGGTTCGCGACAACAAAAGCTCCTTTAATGTTTTTTTCTCTTTCGGCTTTATTCAGACCAGTTTGGGTTAAAGTAAATTTGCTCCTTTTTAGCAAGGAAAATTTTACGGGAAGGTTATACTTTTCCCCTATTTCCTTGGCCAGAAGCAGAGACTGGTTAAATCCACGGTCCCGGAGCCTTTTAATGTGCAAAGGCACGGGAATTAGTAGAGAATATTCAGAAAAATTAAAATCCGGAAAAGAAAAATTGGCCATAAATAAACCCAGGGAATTACCCGTGGATACATTGCGGCCGTATTTAAATTTATGGATAGCATCCATAATAACTGTTTCAAAGCCGGCCACAGCACGGGCCTGGGTATAATAGGGCTTATTTACCAGACAATTACCGCATATGTGGGTTCCCGCGGGGCACACCAAAAATGGCACTCCGCAAATGGGGCAAAAATTATCAGTGATGAAGCTTATTTTTTCCTGACAGGTAGAACAAAAAACCTGTTTTGCCGGTTGGTTTATAATCTCCACACAGGCCAGGCACTGGGGCGGAAAAATAATGTCGCTGACATCATTTAAAAGCTCTCTTAAACTCACTACATCCCTTTGCTTAGTCGTTTTATTTCCGTAGCGTTATCGTCAACGTCCATGCGGGGCGAGTCCCACAGGTTTTCAATATCATAAAAAGATCGCAACGATTCCAGAAAAATAGAAATAACTACATCGTCATAATCAAGGAGAATCCACTGCCCATTGGCTTCTCCTTCCACTCCCAGCGCCAGTATATCCTCTTTCTTTAAATATTGTTGAATGGCTGCACAAACAGCCTGGGTCTGACGCTCGGTTGCACCTGAGCAAATGATCATGTAATCAGTAAAAGAAGAATTTTCTTTGACATTTAATACTACGATATCTTTTGCTTTTTTCTGTAAAGTAGCATTAATACATAACAGAAGACGCTTTGCTGATTCATTTTTTTTTACTGGCAATTAAAACCTCACTTTAGGGGATTAGACTGAAGGCCGAAGACTGAAGGTATAAATGGTATTTAGCCTTCAGCCTTCAGTCTAAATACCTTCAGCCATATTTTCTTTATGCCATAAATGATGGAAGTTGACAATGTGCCATTTTTGCCCAAAAACGTTTTATGGGTAATCGGCGACAATAGTTGAGAAGTTTGTTTGTTGTGAAAAAAAGAGGGCTATGATAAATCATCACCGCGCGATTTAAATTCTGAAACAATTAAGGTCTTTGCTATGCAAGATATTTTAAAAAATGTGCACGTACACATGCCTTTTGATCATCTGCCTGAGTATCAGGAAATGGTTCTGCAAAAGAAAATGAACCTGGAAATTTATTTCAGCCATTATGCGCTCAATAAATTAGATGAGAAGCAGTGTCGGCAAACGGCAGAACTTCTAATCAGTTCCGGTATCAAAGTTACCTTCCATGCCCCGTTTATGGATTTGCGCCCCGGAGCTCTGGATAATAAAATTCGTCAGGTAAGCATCGATAGATTGAAACAGGTATTTGATCTTGTTCCTTATTTCCATCCACTAAGGATTGTCTGTCACCCTGCTTACGATAGTCGCTACTATGTATCCTGTGATGAAGAATGGCTGGAGAACAGTATGGCGACATGGGTGGAATTAATTGGGCTGATCGGGGAATCAGGAACTAAAATTGCGCTGGAAAATGTTTATGAAAGAGAGCCGTCTGTTTTGCGCCGTCTTTTTGAACTTCTTAATTCGGATCGTATCTGTTTTTGTTTTGATACCGGGCATTTCAATGTATTTGCCCGTGTCCCCCTCGGTATCTGGTTTGACGAACTGGGGAAATATTTAGGTCATTTGCATTTGCATGACAACCACGGGAAGTTTGATGAACATCTCCCTGTAGGAAATGGCACTTTTCCTTTTGCCGAGCTTTTTCAAAGATTACAGGATATAGAAGCCCGACCGCTGATAACGCTGGAGGCTCATAATCGGGATGATCTCTGGCAGTCACTGGACAATATTAAAAAGATGGGGATTTGGAAGAAAGAAGGCTAAAGGCTGAAGGCTCGAAGACCGGCGTATGTCGGTGATGGCTGAAGAATAGAGGATGAAAAATGCCAAAAAACATCTCCGGGTAAAAAAATATCTAAGACAGGTGAAGAAATAACTTGCTGAAATATATTCTAAAAAGAATTTTCTTTATGATTCCCCTGCTCGCGGGGATTACAGTCATTTGTTTTTTTGTCATGCGTCTGGCGCCGGGATCGCCTGTTGATTTGGAAACTCAGATGAATCCTAAATCTTCGGTGGAAATGAAAGAGCGGCTGAAGACTTTGTATGAACTCGACAAGCCGATTCACCAGCAATACTGGTCATGGCTCAAAAAGCTCGGCCGGGGAAATTTAGGAATTTCTTTTGCTAGTGATCACCGGCCGGTTACCGCAAAAATAATGGAACGTATTCCTATTACCATCCTTCTGGAATTCTTGTCACTGCTGATTATCATTGCCATTGCCATCCCCATTGGAGTTTTATCCGCCGTGCATCAGGATTCGCTTTTTGACAAGATGACAGGGGTTTTTGTCTTTATCGGTTTTGCCATTCCTACATTCTGGCTGGCTTTGCTTTTGATGATTTTTTTTGGAATTCATCTGGCGTGGTTGCCTATCTCCGGTTTACGTTCGCTGAACTATGAATATTTAACTGCGTGGGGACAATTCGTTGATTTAGCCAGACATTTGGTGCTGCCGGTTTTTATCTCTGCTTTTGGGGGACTGGCCGGCCTCTCCCGCTATATGCGCGCCAATATGCTCGAAGTTATCCGGCAGGATTATATAATGACTGCCCGGGCCAAGGGTTTGAGTGAAAGAGATGTTATTTACAAGCATGCGTTGCGTAATGCCCTATTGCCGGCAATAACGATCTTAGGGTTGTCCATTCCCGGCCTTATCGGCGGCAGTGTTATTTTTGAAACGGTCTTTGCGATTCCCGGTATGGGACAGCTTTTTTATATGGCAGTGATGGCGCGCGATTATCCTACGGTAATGGGTATTTTGCTCATCGGCGCAATTTTGACTCTTGTGGGTAATTTAATTGCTGACGTTTCTTATGCAGTGGCGGACCCAAGAATTAGAATAAGTTAGTACTTTGGAAAAAGCCCATATGCTTCGTTGCACTTCGTCTCTCGTCGCTGCGACGTACGCAAAAAGTACGTCTCACTCCTCGAGACTCGTGCGCCTTGCCTCTGGGGCTTTTTACAAAGCACTATTTGGGATGATAAATTAGATGTGCTGAATGTTTGATTATTTGCTAAAGGCATCAGGGAAATGAACTTCTGGGAAACATTTTATAAGAACAAATTGGCGCTTACCGGCAGCGCAATTGTCTTGCTGCTGTTTCTTGTTTCAATTTTTGCGCCATTGTTTGCTCCTTATGATCCGGGGCAAATTGATTTGAAAAATGTGCTGCTGTCGCCATCGCTGAATCATTTGTTCGGGACGGATCAGTTAGGGCGTGATGTTCTTTCCCGAATGATTTGGGGTGCGCGGATTTCTCTGAAGGTCGGTTTTGTGGCAACGGGTGTCGCCATTATTATCGGCACATTATTAGGAGCAATTGCGGGCTATTATGGCGGCTGGATAGATGCAGTGATTATGCGTTTTGTAGATGTTATGCTTTGCTTTCCCACTTTCTTTTTAATTCTGGCGGTGATTGCTTTTTTGGAACCGTCAATTTGGAATATTATGATCATTATTGGTTTGACCGGGTGGATGGGCGTGACAAGGCTGGTACGTGCAGATTTCATTTCTTTGAGAGAAAGAGATTTTGTCCAGGCGGCAAGGGTAATTGGCGCCGGTGATTTGCGGATTATTTTTGTGCATATCCTTCCTAATGCAATGGCCTCGATATTAGTTGCGGCCACGCTGGGAATAGCCGGGGCTATTCTAACCGAATCGGCTTTAAGCTTTTTAGGAATTGGTGTTCAGCCGCCTACACCCAGCTGGGGCAATATATTAACCGCCGGTAAAGACAATATTGATATTGCCTGGTGGCTTTCTCTTTATCCCGGACTGGCAATTCTGATAACAGTTGTCGGTTATAATCTTTTAGGAGAAGGCATTCGTGATTCACTTGATCCGCGCCTGAAAAAGTGAAACCAAATCGAATTAGATTAAAGAATTATTTAATGATCAGGGTGCCCATTGGTTGATGTAGTTTTGTAATTTCAGCGCTTCCGTAAATTCGGGATTAATCGTCAGAGCCAGATGAATACTTTCCAGGGCTTTTTCCCGATTGCCGATTTCCATATAAGCGCGTGCCAGGTTGTAGAAAAGATGCTCGTCATCGGGTGAGACGAAGAGAGCCTTTTTGTATTCCTGAATTGCTTTATTTATATCTCCTGCCGCACGCATGTTGATTCCAGTATCGTTATAGTAAGCAAGCACTAACGACGCCAATTCATCATTCTCGGAAATCAGCTGCCGCAATACCATTTGCTCTCCTCTTTCCACTAAAGAAACCATCATCAATGTTTTTTGCCGTTCTTCTTGACCCAAATCATCAAGACTCAAACTTTGGCCGACTTCTTTGCCGATTAAAACGCCGGCAATTTCATCTTCCTTTATTTGGATTAATTGTCCGATAAATTCATAAGAAGTGAGGAAGTCGTTATCGCGGAAAGTAACTGCTCCATAAAGATCTCTGAACTGATGGGAGTCGGCGAGCTTTTGCTGAAATTCGTTCAGAGCGGCGGCCACTAGTCCTCTGTCGCTTTCAGTAATATGTGTTGCCTTCACAAAAGTATCAAGGATTTCCCGGAAACTAACAATGCAGGAAAAAATGTTGCTCAGCCGCAGATGCTTTTTGCTTTCATCAAGTTTCCGCATAATTTCAGCCGCTGAGGGCGGTGTTTTATGAACCGTTGTTTCCATGGTTATCTCAATAGAAAAATCTATAATTAATGTTCATTAATAAATAAATTTAGTTATATCATGATTGCCGCCAAAATGAATGGCAATATGATCCCGCTATTTTCGCATAATTTCGCCTTCCGTGACTGCCTCGCTTTTTTATCTTAATTACATTAAAAGACGGAAAGAAGAAACTTTTTATTTAATTGATATGAAAATCATACTTATCACTGGGAAATTTCGTGATGATGAGGAAACAAGCAAGTAAATAATGATGATTATGAAGGTGATGATTCCTGTAAACAATGTTCCGGGGAAAGGTTTACTTACGCCAATGAATCTTGCTCAATCAATTGATTATTGAAAGTGACGAGTATCGCTCTTCGTCCTTGCTTAAGTTAATAAAATATATTAGTACTCCGCAGCAGACTGTTGATAAATCTGAAAAACGCATTGTGTGGAATATCAGGCAGTGGTTAATTATTTTACAATATTCATCTGAAGACTGCCGAATTTGAGTATTTTTTTAAAGATATATTGGTTTTTCAGGAAAGGAGAAAAAATATAATGGGGAAAAAAGTTAATGTAGAATTGTTGAGTACGGATAGGAGAATTATTTCCCGCAAACTGTTAGCCGGGGAAATATATGAAAAGGATTTGCATGGTTTATTGAAAAAACTTCCCGATGTTTCTGATAATGCCGAAGAAGTTAATCTGGACGATAGCGAAAAATAGTACTCTATGCTGATTGATTCACACGCTCATTTGGAGATGAAAGAATTCAATGATGATCGCCGGGAAGTAATCGAGCGTGCGCAGGCGGCAGGTGTTGATTTTATTGTTACAGTGGGAACAAATTTACAGTTCAGCCTTAAGGCTGTTTCTCTGGCCGCTCAATACGAAAATGTTTATGCGACAATCGGTGTTCACCCCCATGATGTGGGAAAAATCGGCAACAAAACTTACGATGATCTCAAAGAACTTGCGGGCCTGAAAAAAGTTGTGGCTTACGGTGAAATCGGCCTGGATTTTTTTCGTAATATTGCCCCGCAGGCACAGCAAATAGAGAAATTCGGCGAACAACTCCAATTAGCCAGGGAACTACATCTGCCCGTTATCATCCATGATCGTGATGCTCATGAACAATCGCTGGCAATGGTTAAAGCCTCCGGTATCCGTAGCGGGGTTTTTCATTGTTTTTCCGGCGACTATGCCATGGCTAAACAATGCCTGGATTGGGGATTTTATCTTTCCGTGCCCGGGGTCGTTACTTTCGACAAGTCCAAAACAATTCAGGATGTAGTAAAGAAAGTTCCCCTTTCTTCGTTGTTGCTGGAAACGGACTGCCCATATCTTACACCGAATCCTTACCGGGGAAAAAGGAATGAACCGGCTTATATTGTTCACACCGTTAAAAAAGTAGCCGAAATCAAAGGACTATCATGGGAAGAAGTCGCCGCAGTTACCGCTCAAAATACTCTTAACCTCTTCCATATTGAAGTTCCCCCCAATAAATAGTATATATTTTCATAATTTAATGATTGGCCAAACTAATGAAGACTAAAAGAAAAGCTGTTGTTTTATTAAGCGGAGGCATAGATTCCGCAACGTCTCTGTATATCGCCGGGAAGATGGGTTTTGATCTCTATGGCCTAAGCTTTTACTATGGTCAGCGTCACAAGATTGAACTGCAGGCGGCAGGGAGGATAGCCGCACACTGCGGAGTTGTCCGGCATATAACACTCGATATCGATCTTCGCCTTTTCGGGAATTCCGCCCTGACGGATGATATTGCCGTCCCCAAAATGAGGAGCATCGAAGAGATGGCCACGGATATCCCCATCACTTACGTTCCCGCGCGCAATACCATTTTTCTTTCTTTTGCCCTGGCCTGGGCGGAAGTGTTGGAATCCGACGATATCTTTATTGGTGTGAATGCTCTGGACTACAGCGGTTATCCCGATTGCCGGCCCGAATATATTGCCGCTTATGAACGGATGGCCAATCTGGCGACCAAAGCCTCGGTGGAAGGCAAGCAAAGGTTAAAGATTCATACACCGTTAATCGATCTCACAAAGGCGCAAATCATTCAGCAGGGTTTGGATCTGGGTGTGGATTTCGGCCTAACGCACAGTTGCTATGATCCCGCGGATACAGGTGAGGCATGCGGTAGATGTGACTCCTGTCTGCTGCGTATGAAGGGCTTTAAAGAAGCGGGCATTCCGGACCCTACGGTCTATAAAATTTTTTCGTAATACCATGTTGCATTCAAAGCATAACGCGGCAAGGAGGAGGCTCCGCAGGCGTATAACCTGAGAACCTGAAGTTTACTAGAGGTCACGCGTTGCACATACGCTGAGGAAGCCGACGACCCCGGCGTGCGCCGGGGCAGGCTGTGCCAACAAAGTTAGGCTGCGAGTGCGATTTGTTATAAACGGAGTTTGCGTTGAGTTATTCAGTCAAGGAAATATTTTATTCTTTGCAGGGAGAAGGTTTTCATGCCGGGCGGCCTGCCGTTTTCTGCCGCTTTGCCGGATGCAATTTATGGTCGGGTAAAGAGGCTGATCGCCCTAATGCCGTCTGTCAATTTTGCGATACCGACTTTACGGGCACTGACGGGCCGGAAGGCGGAAAATTTACAAAAGCCTCGGAGCTCGTAAGAAGAGTTGCCCGATTATGGCCGTTTAGGGAAAATGCATCTATTCAGCCTTTTGTCGTCTGCACCGGTGGTGAACCGCTTTTGCAGCTGGATTCCGCACTGGTTGAGGCATTTCATAAGGAAAACTTTTTTATCGCTGTCGAGACCAACGGCACTATTTTGCCGCCGGCAGGAATCGATTGGCTTTGTGTCAGTCCGAAAACCGGAACTGAAATGGCCGTTCACTCCGGACAGGAATTAAAGTTGGTTTTCCCTCAAACAGGCGCCAATCCAGAAGCGTTTACACTTTTGGATTTCCAGCATTTTTTTTTACAGCCGCTGGATGGCAATGATCCGGAAAAAGACAGGAGATTAACCGTGGATTACGTGCTTGCCCATCCGCAATGGAGGTTGGGTTTGCAGATGCATAAAATTTTAAAGATAAAGTAGGGAGTTTCAATGGAGATTTTCAAAGTGTTTCATATAGATGCGGCGCATCGCCTGCCTAATGTGCCGTCGGGACATAAGTGCGCAAATCTGCACGGCCATTCTTTCCGCATCGAAATACATATAAGCGGTCCGGTCGATTCAAAATTGGGCTGGGTAATAGATTTTGCGGACATTGCCAAAGCCTTTCAACCGCTGCATGACCAACTTGATCATAAATACCTGAATGATATTGAAGGCCTCAGCAATCCAACATCGGAAAATTTAGCCGTATGGCTCTGGCAGCGCCTGCACCCGGCACTGCCGCAATTAAGTAAAATAATTGTTCGGGAAAGCCCGGAGTCGGGCTGCATTTATGAAGGTAAAAAGGAATAATTCTCCAAGCCACACCATTGGTCGAACTTTATAAATTCAAAAAGGCGAATTTGGAGCTAAACCGGGGAATGTGACGGACTGTCATTGCCGCAACAGTGGTTTATTTCGTCTTGACACTGTAAGACAATTTAAGTATATCTTTAACAGCGCCGATTTATGGGTAAATTTAATCCCGCTCACGCGGGACGAGCGTTAATTCCACACAGCTTGCTGCGATATAATGACGTTCATTTCATACCTCGACAGCTTGCTGCGAGGTGGTTGATTCAAAATTAATTACCTGACTGCATATTTAAGAATAACAAAATGTTCGTTTTGGTCCGATAAAACAATTACGGAAGTTTTCGAAGGTGTTTTTATGAAAAGAGCCGTTATTTTCCTCGCCCTCGTTTTTTTCGCTGTTTCCATTACGCCGGTTTATGCCCAACAAAAAATTCGGGCTAAAGGCATGTCCACCATTTCGAAAAATTTTATTGACATTGCCCGGAGCAAAGCTCTCAGCGAAGCTCAGCGTAACGCTGTGGAAAAAGCCGTCGGAGTCATGATTACCAGTGCCACCAATGTAGAAAATTATCAAGTGAAAATGGACCGGATCCTTTCCGAATCTCAAGGCTTTATCAGTTCTTATAAGATAATTTCCGAAAAAAGGACCGGTGATAACTATGAGGTGGAAATTGAGGCGGAAATCAGTGCGGGAAAACTGCGCGATCAAATGACTGCAATCAACTTGATTATGGTGCGCAAATCCAAGCCTAGAGTAATGTTGATCTTTACAGGGACGACCAGCAGAGATGCTGTTGCCGAAGCGGCAATGTCCAAATATTTTATTGCCCAGGGTTTCAGATTAGTTGACGCTCAGACAATTAAGAAAAACAAAGACTATGAACGACTGCAGGATGCTGCCGAGCAAAAAGCACTTTCCGGCATTGCCCATCGTTACGGGGCGGAAATTATCATTGTGAATACCGTTGAGGCCGTGAGCAACCCTTTTAAGATCAATGACGTGGAAATGAACCATAACAAGGTTGTTATATCGGGCAAAATTATCAATGGCGATACCGGCGGTATAATAACGACCGATGCCGAACAGAAAGCTGCTCCCGGCATGAAAGGTGATTTTAAAGCATTAACTGACGAGGTAGCCAGGAAACTGGCCCGTACTTTAGTTGATAATGTTCTGGAAAATTGGTCTAAGGAATTAGCAAATACCGCTACAGTAAAATTAGTGGTAAGCGGGCTTACTTCCTATTCCGATCTGCAGGAATTTAAATCATTGCTGGCGGAAGAAGTTAAAGGATTTAAAGCAGCGAATCAGCGCTATTATTCACGCGGCAAGGTGGAGCTGGATCTGGAAATTGAAGGTGATGCCGATGCCGTTGCTCACGATGTTGCTCAGATAACAGTAAAAAATAAAAAAATAAAAGTTTTAGAAATAAGCCCAAACAGAGTCGAGGCAGTTCTTCTGCCTTAAAGAGTTATATTTCAGGCATAACTTTATGTTGGAGGACAGTATGAAATCAAAAAAATTGTTCATGGTAATTGCAACTGGAATTATTATCATTTTTCTTGTCGCCTGCGGTGCCGTCAATGAAAGCTATAAGCAGGGGCAGGAATTTGTCAAAGATAACCGGTGGGATGAAGCGATTGCTTATTTTGAAAAAGCTGTGAAGGAAGAACCGGATAATCAGGAATTCAAAGACGCACTTACGCGTGCTAAACAGGACGCGGCAAAAGCCCGTTTAGTTAAAGTCAGACAAGCCCTTGCTTCCGCGGATCAAAATTTCCCTGCCCTGGAAAAAATTGCCAAGGATCTTGATATAATGGCGGCTATGGACCCGGGAAGCTCAGAGATAAAAGCGGTACGCACTGAAGTAAACGCAAAATTAGGTAATTTGAAAGCTTCCTTGAAAAGCTTATATCAGCAGGCTGAGATAGATATGCAAAAGGAAGATTGGACTGCGGCGATGGCCAAGCTAAACCAAATTAACAAAATTTTCCCCAATTATGAAGATACCAGAAACAGGCTGGCGCGAAGCCAGCAGGAAGGCGTGAAAGTCCTTTATCAGCAGGCTAATGATCTTGGCAAACTGGAAGAGTGGAAAATGGCTGCCGAAGCATTCAAAATGGCGATGGATATTAACCCAAATTATCTTGATGTTTCCAGGAGATATGAAGATGCCCGCCTTAAAGATAATTTGAACTATTATATGGTTGGAGGCGAAAAGGCGGAAGCGGCGAAAAATTGGGAACGGGCAGTAATACTTTATGAAAAAGCGCAGGACTATCCATCCGTCGATCCCGCTCTGTCAGGTCGGCTGGGAACATTAAAAGCAAAAGTAGGTCAGTTGTATTTTGAGGAATCCGTGAAACTCTTGAAGCAGGGGAAACTTTACGCAGCAATGAAGAAGCTGGAATTGGCGCGCAAATTTGCACCTTCCCTGCAAAATGATCCTCTTTATAAAGAACATCTCAATGCTGCTTGCGAGGCCCTTATGAAGAGGTCGGAAAAATTTTCCGAGAAGGAATTGTGGGGAAATGCTTTGCTCTGGATGCAAAAAATTGAAGCGGTAAATCCCAACTATCCTGAACTATTCCAAAAAATGATTGAAGTTAAAGATGCCATCAATAAAAGAATTCGCAAATCAATTGCTGTATTCGATTTCAGTTCCCCCAGTGCCGAAAAAGATGCCGGTAAAATTGCCGCCAATAAACTGATTGCCTTTCTCCACAAAAATGCGAGCGCCGATTTACGCATTATTGAACGCGAAAATTTGCAGTCAATTTTAAAAGAAATGCAACTCAGCCAGACTGGTCTGGTCGATATTAAAACAGCCCAAAGCGTGGGAAAGATGCGCGGCATAGATACCTTTATTATGGGTGACGTATTGCATTTTTCGACGAAATACACAGATGCTCCCAGCCTTAATCAAGTCAAAGTTATGGTGGATGAAGAAGATGTCCGCAATCCGGAATTTTCCGACTGGCTGATGCTTAACCCGAAGCCCAGCGCGGAGGATATGAAAAATGCTCCACCGCGGACAATGAAGAAAAGAAATTACCAGCTGGTATCCTATAAACAGGGTGTGGCCAAAATCAGTGCACTTTTGGAAATATCGTTTAAACTGGTCGATACGCAAACCGGCGAAAATATTTTTGCCAGTACGGTTTCCGGAAAGTTAATTAAGGAAGATAAATATCAGGACGGTGTACCCATTGCCGGGATTGTTCAAGATCCACTGGAGCTACCTACTGAAGCTGAAGTCCTGGATGAAATTACTAATGAAAAGGTCTCGGAGATGGGCAGCGGTATCCTTAAACATTTCCAGAGTCTGGAAGTTGAGTATTATAATCAGGCGCAATCCCAGCAAAAACGTCGCAATCTGGATCTGGCCGTCGAAAAATATACCGATGCTGTTTTTGATGAGAAGCTGAAGGGGATTTCTACGCCAATATCTCAGAAATCATTAGAAGTAATAGATAAGCTGGTTGCCGACAAATAAATCAGTTTTCTAAAAACTATATTGACGGATTTCATTGGAGACGGCAAATGCCCAAAAAAATCTTTATTGCGCTTGTTTTGTTCCTGATAATTTTTGTCAGCTCAGGGGCAGCAAATGCCAGTAAATTATCTGTTTTCAATTTTGGGACCGTAAATCTGGAAGCTTCCGGATTGGGTACCACTGTCACCAATTTACTAACCAATGTTTTAAAAAATGATCCAGCTGTATTTTTGCTGGACCGTAAAGATCTGGAAGCCTTCCTGAACTTTAATGATTTACAGCAAAATGATCAGCTCGATAATGTTGTGAACATAGGCACACAACTGGGGCTTGATTTTATAATTGTCGGCTCTGTAGATAAAAGAGGTTCGGCTATTTATATCAGCTGTAGTTTAATTCAGATTGATAAAAAGAAAGAAGTTTACAGCGAGCGCGTAAGAGCATTTGGCGAATCGGCATTATCGACGGAAATTGGAAAATTAGGTTCTTTAATATCGGCGGCATTAAAGAAAAGTAGTTCTGCTGAGTTAAGGGCAGCGGGGTCGGGTGACAAGGCATCAGCTGTTTATCCTGCCAATTTCCAAAAAATTCCCGGTAATAAAAAAATTATATTACGCTGGAAGGAAATACCGGCATTTGCCGGTACCGGCTATGAAGTATATCGCGCTTTGAATTCAGCCGGACCTTTTGCGATGATCGGGCAGACGGACGAACTTGAATACAGTGACCAGAATGTGGAAAATGGCCCTGCCTATTTTTATAAGGTAAGGGCATTTGATAGATCGAACCGGGTGAGCGATTTTACCCCCGTACTTTCCGCCAGCACTGATTTTGCACCGAATCCTCCTATTATTTTAAAGACTGAAGGGCGGGCCAAGAGTGTTTTGATTGTTTGGGTTTCCAATCCAATGAAAAGTGAGGATACTTCCAAACTCGCCGGCTACAAAATCTACCGCGCTAAAGCTGAAGAAGGTCCTTATCAGGAAATAACCAAACTTGCAGCGGATAATAATCTTACCTCCGATAATTCCGACGGGAAACTTTATTATCGAGATAAAGCACTGCCTGACGGCAGTCTATATTTTTATCGTCTGGCTGCTTTTAATGAAAAAGACATTGAAAGTGAACCCAGCCGTCCTTTGAAGGGAACACCTTTGGCCAAAGTTATTTCCGCCAATACTCAGAGCGATTTAATCCGCGAAATAAAGCTAACCTGGGCGGGTGTTCAATCTCCTTTTATTGTTGCTTATAATATTTATCGCAGCCTTAAAAATGACGGTAATTTTACTAAAATTAAAAAATTAAATGCAGCTGAACTAAAAGATAATTTTCTTTATTCGGATATGGAAGGTTTAGGCGACAAAATAAATTATTATTATTATGTGACGGCGGAAGACGATTTGGGGATAGAAACAAGCCCGTCACCAGTTGCCCAGGCAACTACGAGAGATATCCCGCCGGCAACCGCGAATTTTTCTGCCCGCAGCGGTCTCGTAAAGAAAGTAGAGCTTACCTGGACGGCTGCAAAACAAGAAGAGGTTGAAGGGTACAACATCTATTGGGCGCCGGAAAAAGAAGGCCATTATAATTTACTCAAAAAAATCAGTGGCCGGGACAATAATAAATATCTGGATGATTCCCGCAGTTACGATCCATTAACAGACAACAAAACATACTACTATAAACTAACCGCATTTAACAAAGTGGCCGCGGAAAGCTTGCCGGTGTTGGCACAGGCTACAACAAAGCCCAGACCGCAAAAGCCGGTTGGTCTGCGGGGTGAAGCGCTTAAAGTCAAAGAAGTGCCGCTGGACTGGCAGGCTAATCCGGAAAAAGATATTGCCACGTATCATATTTACCGGACTGCCGGCGAAAAAGATGATTTTTCCTCAATAGCCAAAGTTGATAAAACTTCTTATGTAGATAAAAACTTAAAAGATGGAGTTGCCTACCGTTATAAAATTCAGGCTGAAGACAAAGACGGGCTGCTGAGTGATTATTCGGGACTCATTGTTGTAAATACTAAATCCCGGCCAAAACAGCCGGAAGGTTTGAATGGTGCATATGAGACAGGAAAAGCGGAAATTTCCTGGAAACCGAATAAGGAAACGGATATTGCCCAATATATCATTTATGAAAAGCGTTTTTTCAACTTAGAAAAATTAGCAGAAGTAAAATCAACAAACTATACGGACAGTTCTCTCGCTAAAGGAAAAAACAAAGTATATATAATTACGGCGGTTGATCGCGACGGACTGGAAAGCGAACCCAGTGCAGAACTGACCATCTCCGCAAAATAAACAGCCCTCTTTTTTGACTAAGAAAGGGAGACCATCTTTATGCAAAAGCATTTTAGATTATTGACTCTTTTGTTTCTCCTGCCAATTATTATGGCATTACAGAGCTGCCTTGTGGCCACGCAAGGTACAATTATAACCCCAGAAATCAGATCTTTATATGAAGGAGATTATAAAATTGATCCTTACATGAAAGATCATGTCCCTAAATCAGTTGCCGTTATGCCTTTTGTTGATTTATCTAAAAGCAAAGAAGGTTTTGATACAATGCGGCGCGGGTTTTACAATCATTTCAGCTCTCTTCCTTTCAAGGACATGGAACTTTACCGTATAGATAATTCTTTGAGAAAAGCCGGATTGACCGATCCCGAAGCAATTCGTAAAATACCTCCGCAGGAATTAGGCAAGATTCTCGGTGTTGATGCCGTTGTTTTTGGTGAAATTTCTAATTTTGACAAATTATTTCTGGTCATGTATTCTCAGGTTTCCGTCGGCGCGGAAATTAAGATGTATGATACGAAAACCGGCAATTTCCTCTGGGGCGGCAAACACATTGTCCGCAAGCACGAAGGCGGCATATCTACGAACCCGATAGGTATCATTGCCACGATCATTGCTACATCAATGAATGTGCGTGATATTCAGTTGCTGCGGGCTAATGATGATCTTTTCCGCGAAATGGTTAAAACAATTCCCGTGCCTCATATTGCCGATATGCTCCGGCCGCCGACCATAACTCTTCTCACTCAGGATTCTAAAGGCCTGCCGAAAAAGGCCGGAGATGAAATCAAAGTTGTCATTCAGGGTACGCCTAAAATGCAGGCATACTTTGATATAGGCGATTATAAGAAAAATATCGAGATGCAGGAAGTCGAACCGGGCGGTTATTACGGTGTTTATAAAGTGGTGCCGGGTGACAACATAGATAAGGCTATTATCACCGGTTATCTCCGGGATGATGCCGGCAATACCGCACAATGGGTAGATGCGATCAGTTCGGTAACTCTGCTGACAACTCCTCCGCCCCAGCCCAATAATCTGACCGGTGTGGGACGCAATGCCCGGGTTTTATTAAACTGGGAAAAATCTTCTGCTACATATCTGGCCGGTTATAAAATTTATCGATCCTTGACGCCGCTCAGCGGTTATGTGGAAATTGCCAAAACGGAAGTTACTGAATATCGCGATGCCGGACCTGCTCTGGTAAATTCGCAGAAGTATTATTACCGGATTTCCGCTTACGATGTTGCCGGCAATGAAAGCAAAATGGCCCAAGTCACCGGAATGCCGGTGGCGCCCGGACCAACTGCTGTTTCCGGAGTAATTGAAGCCGATACAATCTGGTATTCCGGCGCCAGTCCTTATATCCTGGAAAAAGACGTTATTGTTAAAGACAAGGCGCTTCTGACTATTGAACCCGGAACGGAAATTAAATCGGGGGCCGGTGCCCTGATTATTGAAGGAAGACTTAACGCCCAGGGAGACAATGATCATATAATAAATTTTGATTCAGCAGGCGATGGCCAATCCTGGCCGGGCATCGTTTTTGCCAACGTCAAAGATAAAGAAAACATCATTAAATATGTGCGGATTAAAAATGCGAGGACAGCGATCAATTGTCAGGCCTCATCACCTCGAATAGAAATGTCCGAGTTTACACAAAACAATGAAGTTCTGAAGATTCAGGGAGCATTTTCCCGGCCGGAAATTATTCGTAATTCCATTTATAAGAACAGGGGAATTGCTCTTTTGGTCAGCGATGGAGCAGCACCATTGATTAGAGATAACTGTATCCAGGATAACGAAAATACCGGCTTGCTGGTTCAATCGGCTTCTCCGGAGTTTGTCCAGAATATTCTGGCCAGAAATAACAATAACGGTATTGCAGTAAAAGGGGCCGGAATAAATATCAGCCGGAATAATATTGTCGATAACAAACCTTACAATATTGCGGGCAATATGACCGGTACATCAATTAGCGCCCGGGATAACTGGTGGGGTAGTTCCAAGATTCTGGAAGTACTGGCCGGCATTCAGGGAAGGGTCGATATTGCCACCGTACTGGATGGTCCTTATCCGCAGGGAAAGTCTCTGTCCATTGCCGCGCTCGGTAAAAAGTTAAGTGGCGGAATCAAGACCGATTCCTATTTGATCCTGTCCAACAGCCCTTATCTTGTAACCAAGGATGTAGTGATTGACGGCGGGGCGACTCTTTACATTGAGCCGGGAGTTGTTATCGAATTTGAACAAAAAACTTCACTGATTGTGGAAGACGGCGGTATTGTTGCCCGTGGTACAAGAGAAAATCCCATAACGTTTACAGCCGCCGCTTCATCACCAACACCTGGTTTTTATAATAACGCCGTGCGTTTATCCAAACAATCTAAAATAAACAGCTCTTTTGCCTACTGTATTATTAAATATGCCACTACAGCCTTTGATATTTATACCGGAGCACCGGAAATTTCTTATTGCCAGATAATTTATTCGGCGCAAAATGCAGTTTTTTGCCGCAGTGATGCCACACCTGTCTTGTTCTATAATACCTTTTCCGAAAACCACGGTGAAGGCGCAATCAAATGCGTTGGTATGGCCAATCCCAAGATAAAATTTAATAATTTTGCAGGCAACACAGTGGCGATACAGAGCTTTTCCACAATTTATATCGATGCCCGTAATAATTGGTGGGGAGCTAACCCGCCGGATCAAAACATGATTTGGGGTGATAATATCAACATAAAACCCTGGCTTCAAAAAGAAGACCCGCAAGCTTTTGCCGGGAAGAAATAATAATGGAATTCTTATTGCAACATTAAGGGTATTTTGATATTTTTCAGCGACCAACTACAGAGCGAATGACTTGTCTGCCGGAATAATTAATCTCAGGCAAACAAACAAAGGAGGGTGTATATGAAATTAAGATTCATGTCAGCAGCAGTGATTACCGGTCTATTGTTCCTCTTTACCGGAGTGGGTATTTGTCAGGATAAAATAAGCGCATCCGAATGGACGGAAAAAATCGGTCAAGGCGCAGTTAACTGGTCGGCAGGTTACATTGAAGCTTTAGGGATCGGCGCTCCCCCCGATAGATCGATTGGTAAAGCTAATGCCCGGCCGATGGCTCTGCGTGCCGCCAAAATCGATGCTTACCGCAATTTGTTGGAAATTACCAAAGGCGTACGGGTTGATTCCACAACAACAGTGAAAGACTTCACTGTCGAAAGTGATGTAATTAATACTCAGGTTGATGGTCTGGTTAAAGGCGCCGTAGTTGTTAATCAGGAATATATGTCTGACGGCACGGTTGAAGTCAAAGTCAGAATGCCTCTTTATGGCAATCTTTCACAAATTATGATTCCCGCTTCGATTGAAAAACGCAAAGAATTAAAGCCACCAGAAGCGCCCGCTGCAGCTGCACCAGCGGCGCCTCCCATGGCCTATACAGGACTGGTTGTCGATGCCCGTGGTATTCAGGCTCGTCCGGCAATGTCGCCCCGTGTTTTTGATGAAGACGGCAAAGAAGTTTATGGTTCCGCTAATGTTGACCGTGAATACGCCGTACAGCAGGGGATGAGCGGTTATGCCCGCGATCTGACGGCTGCGCAGAGCAACCAGCGGGTAACCAACAGCCCCGTTACCGTTAAAGCATTGAAGACAAGCGGCGCGGGGAAAGCCGATCTGATTATCAGCAACGTTGATGCCCAGCAAATTAGGGCTTCGGCGGAAAATGCTTCCTTCATGAAGAAGTGCCGCGTGATGATTGTTCTGGATTAATTGCAGGCAACCGGTTGCGAGAACCGGATATTGAAATAACAAAATGGCCGCAGTCACGAAGTAATATCAGTGGCTGCGGCTTTTTTGATTGCAAGGCAATAGGCTGAAAACGGAAGGCCGAATCATATTAATTATTAAGATAAGCAGCAGGCTCTCATACTATTTACTGAAGCGCCAAAAAACATGATTTCATGCGGCAATGTAAACATAAGAAGGCAAAGTCATTTGCCCCCTCCTCCTTATTCGATGTTAATCCCGGTTTCAGAGAGACCGAAAATCATCGGTAGTTAAATCGTTTAAGGTATTAAATCTTTCCTGTAAGTTGTCCAATGCCTGCTTAAATGTCTGTCTCTGGTGCCGAAGCTTATTCGTAATCAGTTCCTTTTCAGCGTTATAATTGGACAGTTGTTCTTCAAACGAAATCTTGGCCGTTCGGAACTCCTCCTCTATACGCTTCCTTTCTTTGATTTCGCGTTCCAGTTCTTCTGAGAGACGTTCTGTTGCAGTCTTGCTATTGGCCAGTTGTTCTTCCAGCGAAATTATGACCGCACGAGATTCTTCATCAATGCGCTTTCGCTGCGATAACTCATTTTCCAACTCCAATTTAATTTTATAGTTTTCTTTTAACTGATGCTGCATTTCAGAAATCTCTGAAAATAAATTACTTATTGTTGGAAACTTCTCCTGATGGAATTCTGAATCTTCCATAAAACCCTCCTCATAATAAGTTCCGTAATGTCAAAATTTCTTTAATATTTTCATTGAAACATCTATATTATTAAGCTGTTATCAGAAGAAAGTTTCCCTCCCCCATGTGAGAGTTATCCATAGCCATGCCTGCGGCCCATCTAGAGCCAGGCAGGTACGGCT
>JANYAY010000132.1 GCA_025361065.1 Deltaproteobacteria bacterium | reverse complement strand
AGCCGTACCTGCCTGGCTCTAGATGGGCCGCAGGCATGGCTATGGATAACTCTCACATGGGGGAGGGAAACTTTCTTCTGATAACAGCTTAATAATATAGATGTTTCAATGAAAATATTAAAGAAATTTTGACATTACGGATACAGTAGCAAGGATGGGCGGAGATGAATTCATGCTTCTTCTGCCGGAAATTACTCAGAAAGAAGATGCAGAAATTATTGCCGGGAAAATAGTTAAATCCTTCCAGCGTGCTTTCATATTGAAAAATCATGAATTGAAGATTACAGCCAGCATTGGTATTGCAATCTATCCGGATTGCGGTGTTGATTTTGACACATTAAAGAAAAACGCAGACATAGCTATGTATAAAGTTAAGGAAAAAGGTCGGGATAATTTCCAAAGTTACGATTCTATTATGGAATAAAGAAATTAATTATTAAAATCAGCTCCATAATAATATTTATGGCTTTTGATTGAAAATATTGATATTTTCTTTTTAGAATTTAAAAAAACAAGGGGAGGAAAAAATGTCATCGAAAAGTAGGGATGTGAGAATTGAGCAGCACAGAATTTTAGAGAAAAAGCTGGATTTGCGATTACAGCAACTGGCTCAAAAGGGGATTAGTAAAGAAAAAGCCCAAAAAGACCCTCTTGTCAAAAATCTAAAAGCAAAAATCAGAGAAACTAATATAAGAATTAGAGCGGTCGATAAATTTATTCAGCTCAACGAGGGCTTAGCGCAGGCTAAAGCGCAAAAGTTAATTGATCTGGCGAAAAAAGCGGAAGCACCTGAACAGGCAGCGTCTGAACCGAAGCAGAAGAAAAAACCGGCAGCTGCCGAAAAAGAACCTAAACCTAAAAAGAAGGCAGACGGCTCCGCTGATGCGGAATCCAAGAAACAGCCGCGTAAGAAGAAAGAAGAATAAAAATCAAAAATAAAAAAGGGCAAACTGAAAACAGTTTGCCCTTTTTTATTATATTGGCGTCCCCACGGGGAGTCGAACCCCGGTTACAGCCGTGAAAGGGCCGTGTCCTAGGCCTCTAGACGATAGGGACATCATGAGGTCACTTTGTAGGTAAGGTGCGCCTTATATATTGTTCAAAGTATATTGTCAAGCATTGCCTCACAAAAATGTCATAAAAAATTATTTTAATTACGCCGTTGTTCGGCAATAATAGTAGTGTCGTAGTATCGTAACCGGCATAAGGGGCCGTAACTAAACGGTTAGAAATGTGATGGTCTTGCCATAACCTGATAACCTGAAGGTCACGCGAGGTAACGAGACCAGCAGGGGTGGTTATTTCGTAACGGCCCCTAAGTAATTATCACTTATAAAGTGTAAAAAAAGGTGCTGGTTTCAATGGTAGTGCATGCTTTATAGGTGAAGAAATGACCTCTGTTTCCACAGTAACCAAAGAAACTGTCATAAAAATTCTGGAAGAAATTGCTGTATTTTTGGAACTATCCGGCGAAAATCCATTTAAATCAAGTGCCTACCAGAATGCCGCCCGCAATCTGGAAAAACTGGACATTGATTTTATAACTCTGGTGAAGGGGAAAAAGCTCTGTGAAGTTCCGGGTATTGGCGAGGCGATAAATAAGAAGATTGAGGAACTTGTTGAAACCGGGAAAATGGCTTATTATGAATCGCTCCGATCATCCATCCCCCCCGGTCATCTGGAAATGTTGAAGATTACCGGTCTGGGCCCTAAAAAAATCCATGCTCTTTATGAGCAACTGGGCATAAAGACCGTTGGTGAATTGGAATATGCCTGCCATGAAAATCACCTTATCGACCTCAAAGGATTCGGTAAAAAAACACAGGATAATATTTTAGCAGGAATCGAAAAACTCAAGCATTACAAGGAAAGAAGACTTTATGCGGAAGTGGCAAACGATGCAATGGTGTTGTTCTCAATGCTTGCGGATAATAAGGATGTTAACCGGGTGAGCATTGCCGGTTCTTTACGCCGCTTAGCAGAAACGGTAAAGGATATTGATATTGTGGCCAGCTCTGCTCAAGCCGAAAAACTAGCCGGCTATTTTGCATCCGGGCCGCAAGTTGCTGTCGTTTCCGGCAAGGGAATTACCAAAGTAAGCGTGACCTTGCGCACAGGAATCAATGCCGACTTAAGAATTGTTGCGGATCAGGAATTTCCCCATGCTCTGCTGCATTTTACCGGCAGTAAAGAACACAATACCGTTTTACGGGGCAGGGCAAAAAACAGGGGCATGAAAATTAATGAATACGGTCTGTGGCGAGGCACGGAAAATATAGTTTGCCAAAGCGAGGAAGAAATATTTTCTCACTTGGCTCTGCCGTATATTCCACCGGAATTACGTGAGAATATGGGAGAAATTGAGGCGGCGGAAAATGGTAATCTGCCGGTTTTAGTTGATGAAAAAGACATCCGGGGCCTTTTTCATGTTCATACTAATTTCAGCGATGGAGCCCAGACACTGGAGAGCATGGTTGGGGCGGCAGGGGAAATGGGTCTGCAATATATCGGCATCAGTGACCACAGCCAGTCGGCTTATTACGCCGGGGGGCTGAAGAAAAAAGAGATTGAAAGGCAGCATAAACTTATTGATGAACTGAATAAAAAATGTGCCCCTTTATATATTTTCAAGGGAATTGAAGCCGATATTTTGCCGGACGGCAGCCTCGATTATCCTGATGACATATTGAGAAGTTTCGATTTTGTCATTGCCGCGATTCATTCCAATTTCAATATGCCGGAGGAGGAAATGACCAGACGCATCAAGAGTGCCCTGCAAAATCCATATACTACAATATTGGCACATCCCACGGGACGGCTGCTTTTAGCCCGGGAGCCTTACGCAGTCAATATTCCGGAAATTATCGAGACGGCTGCCCTGTATGGTAAGGTGCTGGAGTTAAACGCCAATCCGCACAGACTGGATCTGGATTGGCGCAATTGTATTCATGCGCGGAAAAGAGGAGTGAAAATTTCCATCAATCCCGACGCGCATCACGCTGCGGGACTTGCCGATATCAGCTTCGGGATTAAGATTGCCCGAAAAGGATGGCTGGAAAAGGGAGATTGCCTTAACTGTCTGAACCTCGATGAGATGAAAAAATATTTGAACCGGAAGAAAAATAATTAAAGGAGGTAAGGTATGAATGTAAGTGATTTTAGAAAACCGCAGCAGGAAATAAATGAGATTTTTTTAAATCGCTGGTCGCCGCGTGCCATGTCCGGTGAAGAAATTGATGAAACTGCCTTGTTTTCGCTTCTGGAAGCAGCCCGCTGGGCGCCTTCATCCAACAACAATCAGCCCTGGCGTTTTATCTACGCCCACAGAAATACACCACACTGGAATACTTTATTTGATCTGCTTGCCGAGTCCAATCAGGTCTGGGCGAAAAATGCAGCGGTACTGCTGGTGGTTATTTCCAAGACAACTTTTGACTCCGACAAGCCGTCCCGGACTCATTCCTATGATGCCGGTGCCGCCTGGGCAAGTTTCGCGCTCCAGGGATCGCTCAACGATCTTGTTGTTCACGGTATGCAGGGCTTTGATTATGACAAAGCAAAAGAGATTCTGCACATTCCCGATAATTATCAGGTGGAGGCGATGATCGCCGTCGGTAAAAAGGGCAGGAAGGAAGAATTGCCTGCGTATCTGCAGGAACGCGAATTTCCGTCAGCCCGGAAGCCTCTTTCCGTAATTGCAATGGAAGGGTCGTTCGAGGGATAGGGCCGGATTGCTTGCTCTTTATTATTGAATGATGCGGTTTCCTAAGTTCTAAAAAAGGAATGTTTGCTTGCTCTTTGGTCATTGTTTCAGAGACTCGGACCGGAGAAGATCTCTTGACTTCTTATCAAATACCGGAGATTTTTTGCCGGCTCATAATACGCCCGTTTTTTCTTGACAGGGATATTGCTTTATGACAGTTTTTCAGTGGTAAATAATAAGTAATTTTAGCCTTGTAGAAATAAATAATATGAATGTAAAATGTCCTGATTGTCAAGTTGAGTTCGAATCAAAGGACTTGGCGCAGACAGCGAAAAATGGTTGTTTTGAATGTCTGGTTTGCGGCAAAAAAATCCCATCTTCCTTAGCCGGTTCTCCACCGGGTAATGGTCAGATCCCTTTCGTTAAGACAATAATACCCATCATTGTCATTGCGGCACTGGTGTCGCTATACTTTTTTTATCATCTCCGTACGGGAAATGAATCTTCCCCGAAACAGCAGACTGCCAACATAAGTCCCCGGGGAAAGGATGCAAGCAATTATAATAAGCAACCGGTAGCACCGGCAGATAATTCCCGACTTTCTACCTCCCTGCCCGATAATAAACCCGTTATTGCAGTGAATGTTGATCCTGCGCCGACGCTTGATAAAAAACAAATTGTGAAAAAAATAGCCGCTGGATTCCACAAAACGCACACTTATACTCTGGAAGGCGATTTCGTCTGCCTGGACATGGCCATAGATGTCTGGAACCAGTTAATGACCCATGGTATCGAGGCCAAGATCATGGGTGGTAATGTTAATGAGAATATAATGACCTGGAATTACCGACAACTGACGAGAGAAAGCAATCATGCCTGGGTGGTCGCTAAATTGAGCCCTACCGAGAAATTAGCCGTCGAGACCACGGCAGGTGTTGTAATCGAACCGGGAATGAAGAATGCCGCAGCCTATTTTAAGGGTATTGAATTTAATAATCCCGCGGAGATTAAAAAATTTGATAGCTTGCGAAAAAAAGGGAAGAGTGTGTGTCGGGACTATCAAAAGATGACTGATGAATGGAATAGTAATATTGCTGGAAAACAGAGGGTATCTGCGGAAACTATCGCGAAAAAAGCACAATTAGAACAAAGGAAAAATGATTGTGAGAACGCTTGGAACGATCTGGACGAATTCAAATCACGGGCCACATTTTATTAAATAGTTGATCCGGAAGCTGGAAGGTTGAATAAGAAAATACATTTAAGGATAGAAGCAGATGATAACTTCGCAAAAAGTCAGTACCGGCATAAGTGGTTTAGATGAGATTCTCAATTCCCTGCGGATGGGCGATAATGTCGTCTTCCAGGTGGACGACATTGCCGATTATAAAAGATTTGTCGATCCTTATATCACCACTGCCTTATCTCGAGGGCGACGGATAGTCTATATGCGTTTTGCCGATCATCCCCCGCTTTTTGAGGCGAAGCAAAAAGTAAAAATATACAAGCTTAACGCCCAAAAGGGTTTTGAATCGTTTTCCAGCCAGGTGCACAATATCGTTCGTGAAGAAGGGCGGGATGTGTTCTATGTATTTGACTGTTTGTCCGATCTTTTAATGGCCTGGGCAACCGATTTGATGATCGGTAATTTTTTTGTCATTACCTGTCCGTATTTGTTTGAGTTGAATACTGTTGCCTATTTTGCCATCTTGAGAAACCGCCATTCCTACAAGACCATTGCCCGGATTCGGGAAACAACTCAGGTTCTTCTCGATATATACAGTCAGGAAGGAAAGCTCTGTGTTCATCCTCTTAAAGCCTGGCAGCGTTATACTCCCACAATGTTTCTGCCGCATATCATGGAACAAGGCAGGTTTATTCCGATCCTGAACAGTGCTGATGCCGCCAGTTTCTTCTCTTTTTTAACGGACAGAAATGCCGCCGGCGGTGAACGTAATCTGGATTACTGGGATCACATTTTTCTTCAGGCGATCAACCTGCTGGATGATCCGAAAGCGACCAGTGCCAGACAAAAGATGGTGGAGACGCTATCCCGCGTTTTGATCGGGCGCGAAAAACGCATGCTTTCCATGGTGAAAGAATATTTTACCCTGGAAGATCTGGTGGAAATTAAGCAGCGCTTGATCGGTACCGGCTTTATCGGCGGCAAATCGGTCGGAATGCTTCTGGCTCGCAATATCCTGCGCAAAGACTCAGGCATGGACTGGTCGGAACATCTGGAGTTGCATGATTCCTATTATATCGGGTCGGATGTTTTTTATTCTTACATCGTGCAAAACGGCTGGTGGAAATTGCTGATGGAACATAAAACAGAGGAAAAATATTTTGAAAACGCCCAAATATTGAAAGGTAAGATGCTGCATGGAACCTTTCCCGAAGAAGTACGGGAACAGTTCCAGCTGATGCTCGAATATTTCGGCCAGTCGCCGATAATTGTCCGCTCCAGTTCTCTTCTGGAAGATGCTTTCGGCAATGCGTTTGCCGGTAAATATGAAAGCTATTTCTGCCCCAATCAGGGAACTCCCGAGCAGCGCTATGAACGGTTTGAAGAAGCTGTGCGAAAAATATTTGCCAGTGCCATGAATGTGGATGCCCTGACTTACCGGCTACAGCGCGGACTGGGGCAGCTCGATGAGCAGATGGCACTGCTTGTGCAGAGAGTTTCGGGATCGCATCGACGGAACTATTTCTTCCCGGATATGGCCGGTGTCGGTCTGTCTTATAATACGTTTGTCTGGCAGAAGGGGATGGATCCGAAAGCCGGAATGTTACGGATTGTCTTTGGTCTGGGGACGCGGGCAGTAAACCGTGTCGAGAACGACTATCCGCGGATTGTCGCTTTGGATGCACCGCTTATTAAACCTTATTCCAAGCTCGAAGATATGCGGCGTTTTTCGCAAAGAGAAGTTGATCTCCTGAATTTAGAGGAGAATGATTTTCAATCTCTGGCGGTGACCGACGTGCTGAACGAAGAGCTGGAGCCACATTTAGACCTTATTGCCGTCCGCGATACCGCTGCTGAGGCTTATCAGCGCGCAAAAGGCGGGAAAGTTAAGGAATCGTGGATATTGAATTTTGACGAATTACTGTCGACAACAGACTTTGTCAAGGTTATGTCCCGACTGCTCAAAAAGTTGGAAGAGATTTACCGCTATCCGGTGGATATTGAATTTACCGTTAATTTCAATGCCGAAGGCAAGGCAAAAATTAATCTGCTGCAATGCCGGCCTTTTCAAACGAAGGGGCATTACAGCCGTGTGGAAATTCCGGAAAAGATCAGCAAGGCGAAGATTCTGCTTAAGCAAGAGGCCAACTTTATGGGCGGCAGTGTCTATCTGGCCATCTCCCGTTTGATTTATATCGATCCTCAGGGTTATACCCGCCTTAATCTTTCCCAAAAATACGACATTGCCCGCCTCGTGGGAAAACTAAATCGACAGATCGGCCGGCGCGAGGAAATGCCGACGATCCTTTTTGGACCCGGCCGCTGGGGAACAACAACTCCGGCGATGGGAGTGCCGGTGACTTTCTCCGAAATCAATAATGTGGCGGCTATTGCCGAGATTGCTTATCAAGACGGCAGCCTTATCCCCGATTTGTCTTTCGGGACACATTTTTTCCAGGATCTGGTCGAAATGGATATTTTCTACATGGCCATTTATCCGGAAAAGAAAAACGTTATTTTCAATAAATCATGGCTGGAGCGGCAGTCCAATATCCTCAGTGATCTGGTGCCGGAAGATAAAAGGTATGCTGATGTCGTCCGTGTCTGTAATGTCCAGGGTAAGGATTTACGCCTGCTTTCGGATATTGTTAATCAGCAGATGATTTGTTTTATTCAGTGATAGAGATAAAATATTTCCCGGAAACGCGGTGGTAAATCAAAAAAGCGGAAACTGATAGAGTCGTTGGAACAGTCGTATGTGTAAAAAACAGTCAATGCGGAGGTCTAAAAATGTCTTGGATTAGAATCTCTTTGCTGGCCGCCCTTTTACTATGCGCTTTTAGCCAGCCTTTGTTTTCCGCAACCAAAGAGTTCCTGAGTGTCCAGGTCAGGCAGGGACAGCTCCGCTCTACGCCGTCTTTTTTGGGGAAAGTCACGGCCACTCTTGCTTATGGAGACAAGGTAGAGCTCATCGAAGACAAGGGCGCGTGGAAAATGGTGACGATCCGTAAGATCAAGGGGTGGATGCACATGTCTGCCCTGACCACAAAAACAATTGCCCTGCAGGCGGGAAAGGCGAACGTCAAAACCGGGGCGACGAGCGGTGAGTTGGCCCTTGCCGGCAAGGGGTTCAACGCCAAGGTGGAGGCGGAATTCAAGAGCAAGAACAAGCATCTCGATTACGCAGCGGTAGACCGGATGGAAAGGATATTTACATTCAAACCCGACCGGGTGCAGGCGTTTCTCAAGCAGGGCAAGATTTCGCCCGAGGGGCCAGAGCGATGAAGCGCAAGACCTTCTTTCTTTGCCTGTTCCTGTCGGCCGCTCTCCTCTTTTGCGGCTGCCAGGCGACGCTGACCACAACCACAAAGGTGACCACCCAGGCCGAAAAAAAAGGGGTGATCAGTCCGGAGAAGGCGAAGTCAATCAAGAAAAGTACCGCCAAAATTGCCAAAGCCGATTCCAAAAGAAGGGAGGAGTTCACGCCCGAACAGGAGTATTACATCGGCCGGTCTGTCGCCGCGGTTATTATGAACAAGTATCCCTCCTATACGAGCCAGCCGGTCAACGAATATTTGAATCTCATCGGCCAGGCACTGGCCCAGGTTTCGGACATGCCGGAGATCTTCCTCGGTTACCGTGTTCTCATTCTGAACTCCGACGAGATCAATGCCTTCGCCACGCCGGGTGGGCACATCTTCATCACAAAAGGGCTCCTCCGCTGTTGCCGCACCGAGGATGCCGTTGCTGCGGTACTGGCCCACGAGATCGGGCACATCCAGCTCAAACATGGTATAAGGGCGATCAAACAGGAGCGGCTCATCGAGTTCGGGAAAACGATCGTCACGGAAATTGGCGGGGATAAACTCCTGGAGACCTTCGACGGCGCCATCGGGGACTTCACGAACATGATGATCAACACCGGCTACTCCCGGCCCTTCGAATATGCCGCGGACGATGTCGCGCAAACCTTGCTCCGGCGGCTCGGCTATGACCCGAACGGGCTGGTGGAGGTGCTCATGGTGATGGAGAAAAAACTAAATCCGGAGGATACCGGTTTTGGAAAGACCCATCCCCCGCCGCAGGACCGGATCGACAAGGTTCTGAAGAAAACGGGCATCAAGTATTCCCCGGTGCTGACCCCTCAGGTGCGGCAGATACGCTTTATGAAGAACATCGGGAACATCTAATATCATGAATGCTCTCTCGCCGACAATCAAAAAACTGCTTCAGGGGCTCCTGGCTGCCCTTATCGGATCTATGGTGGCCCTGATCCTCTGGTTGCCTGGTTGGCTCGACAACTGGGAGGCGAGAACCTGGGATTGGCGGGTCAGGCTTCTGGCCAAACCGGGCAAGGCCACAGAGAAGATCAATTTAATCCTGCTCGATCAGGACAGCCTGGATTGGGGAAGCCGGGAAAACGGTCTGGCCTGGCCCTGGCCCCGGGAGATATACAGCGCCGTGATCAGCTTCTGCAAGAGAAACGGAGTCAAGGCGCTGGCGTTCGATGTTCTCTATACCGAACCATCCAAATACGGTGTGGAGGACGATCGCTCCTTCGGGGCAGCCGTCGCCGACTTCGGCGGCTTTGTCGGCGCGGTATTCGGAAGTCCGACCACGGGCAACGAACGTAAGTGGTCCCGGGCCATTCCAGAGCCGAGATTCCGTATCGGTGGCCTGGAAAAATGGCTGGCTGAGACCGGGGCCGGGGGCATCGCCCTTCCCCGTGCAGCCTTTCCCGTCCCCGAGATCGCCGCAGGCTCTTCCGTGCTGGCGAATGTGCATCTCGATCCCGATCCGGACAGCGTCTATCGCCGGGTCAAGATCTTCAGCGTCTTCGACGGTAAAATCCTGCCCTCGCTCGGGCTGGGCGCCTATCTGGCGGTCAGTCCGGATGCTTCCCTGAACATCGTTCCCGGCGTCTTTTCGATAGACGGAAGGACGGTACCCATTGATGGAAAAGGCAGCGCGATCCTGAATTTTCGGGGACCTTCCGGAACGCACAGGGCATACAGCGCCGCTTCCATCATCCAGAGCGAACTTCGCATCCGTAACGGCGAGTCGCCGACAATCAAGGACACAGAGGCCTTCCGGGACAGTTATGTTTTTTTCGGTATGTCCGCCCCCGGTCTGTTCGATCTGCGTCCATCTCCCGTGTCCGGCGTCTATCCGGGGGTGGAGATTCATGCCACTATTTTGGACAACCTGCTTTCCAATGACTTCATCCGGACCGTACCGGTTTCAATTTTGGCTGCTCTAACGCTCCTCATGGCGCTGATGGCCGGGGTAGGCACATCCTATGTTTCCGGCATATTCAAGAGCGTCATGGTGTATGCGGCTTCCATCATCATGCCGGTTGGACTCAGCATGATTGCCTATACCCAGGGGTTCTGGCTTCCCCTGATTGTTCAAGAGGTTGGTGTAACCATCACGCTGTTCAGCGCAGGACTGATTTACTATTCCACGGAAGGGAGGCAGAAGCTCTTCATCAAGAATGCCTTCAAACAGTATTTGAGTCCCGCGGTCATTGAAGAACTCATCTTGCATCCGGAGCGCCTGAAGCTGGGAGGGGAGAGGCGAGAGCTGTCCATCTTTTTCTCGGACCTGGAAGGTTTTACCAGTATCTCCGAGGGGCTGGAGCCGGAGGCCCTGACGGCCCTCCTCAATGAATATCTCACGGCCATGACGGATATCATCCAGGAGGAGGGCGGAACCGTGGATAAGTATGAGGGCGATGCCATTATCGCCTTTTGGAATGCGCCCCTGGAACAGGCCGATCATGCCGGGCACAGTGTGCGCGCTGCCATGCGCTGCCAGGCGAAACTGGCTGAGATGAGACCATCCATCAGGGAGCGGATCGGCCGGGACCTGCGCATGCGGATCGGGATTAACAGCGGGCCGGCGGTAGTTGGGAATCTGGGTTCCCACACCCGTTTCGACTATACGATGCTGGGCGACTCTGTGAATCTGGCCGCGCGCCTGGAGGGAATCAACAAGCAATTCGGAACCTACACCATTATCTCCGAGGCCACGCTCAAGCGAATGGAAGAAGCGCTCCCCGTCCGCGAACTCTCCCGGGTCGCCGTTGTTGGCCGCAAAGATCCGGTCAGGATCTACGAACCCATTTTCCCGGCGGAATTTGCAGTTCGGGAAAATGAGCTGGCGCTGTTCGCCGAGGGCCTTGCGGCTTTCTCCGGGGGGCAATTTGCTGCTGCGGAAGGCATTTTTGCGGGCATCAAGAACAGTGATCCTGTGGCAGCGGCCTATGCCGGGAAATGCAGTTTTCTGCTCGATCATCCGCCTGAGATGTGGGATGGAGTGTGGGTTGTGACCAGCAAATAGTGTTCTGGTATCGATCCCCTTTCCCCGATCCTTTCCGCAAAGGACAGCTTTATTATCTTTTCATCAAACCTGACAGTGATCAGATTGGTCCCAGCGGTAATCGATAAATTTTAATAACCTTAAGTTCGTTTGCTGGTGCTATATGTAACGCGGGCTACTCCAATTAATTGACAAAACACCACACGTTGCTTTCCGTTTATGACTGCTAAAAAGCCGCAGCCGTGATATCGGCTGCGGCTTTAATGTTTATGCCGTTTCGCTTTTACATAAGAGCGAGGCGGCAAGGCCTTTTCCTGGCAGACTTTTGGCCGAGTGCAACGCGCCCGCCATTTTAACCTTCAGTCCGGCATTTTCCGGATTCCGTCGCGCTTTTGACGGACTCTACCTTTAACCCTCAGCCTATCTTCTCCTACACTACCCCATAGGCCAGCATAGCATTGGCAACCTTGGTGAAGCCGGCAATGTTGGCGCCGGCGACATAGTCACCTTTTCTGCCGTAGGCTTCCGCCGTATCATAGCAGTTTTTGTGGATGCTCTTCATGATGATAAGCAGGCGATTATCGACTTCTTCGCGTGTCCAGGAAAGCCGCAGGCTGTTCTGGCTCATTTCCAGGCCGGAAGTGGCTACGCCGCCGGCGTTGGCTGCTTTGCCGGGACCGTAAAGAATTTTCTTATCCTGGAAGATTTTAATTGCTTCGGGAGTGGAAGGCATATTGGCGCCTTCGGCTACACAGATACAACCGTTTTTCACCAAGGCGGTCGCATTCTTGCCGCTGATTTCATTTTGTGTTGCGCAGGGCAGGGCAATATCCACTTTGATGCCCTGTTCACGAATGACGTCCCAGACGCTTTTGCCTTCGTAGCAGGTGGTCTTGTATTTGTCAGCATATTCCGTGATGCGGCCACGTTTGACGTTCTTCAGCTCGAGTACGTAACTGCATTTCTTATCGTCAATACCCTTTTCATCAATGATTGTTGCCGACGAATCGCAAAGAGAGATGACTTTGCCTCCGAGCTGGTTAACCTTTTCCACAGCATACTGAGCGACGTTACCAGCGCCGCTGATGGCGACGATTTTGTTTTTAAAATCGAGGCCGCGGGTAGCCAGCATCTCTGCGGCAAAGTAAGCGGTACCGTAGCCCGTGGCTTCGGGACGGATTAAGCTTCCGCCGTACTCCATACCTTTTCCGGTCAGAACGCCGGTGTGCTCATTGCGAATTTTTTTATAATAACCATAGAGGAAGCCGATTTCGCGTCCGCCGACGCCGATATCGCCTGCCGGGACGTCGGTTTCGCCGCCGATATGACGGTATAATTCGCGCATGAAGGCCTGGCAGAAACGCATGACTTCACCGTCGGATTTTCCCTTGGGATCGAAGTCGGAGCCACCTTTGCCGCCGCCCATGGGCAGGGTGGTCAGGGCGTTTTTAAAGATTTGTTCGAATCCGAGGAATTTGATAATCCCCAAATTTACGGACGGATGGAAGCGCAGCCCGCCCTTGAAAGGGCCTATGGCATTATTAAACTGAACGCGGAATCCTCTGTTAACGATGACGTTGCCTTTATCGTCAACCCAGGGAACTCTAAATTGCATTGCTCTTTCCGGTTCCACGATGCGCTCGTAGATATTGGCCTTGGCAAACTCCGGATGTTTTTTAACCGTGGGTTCCAATGTTTCCATTACTTCTTCAACAGCCTGATGAAACTCCGGCTGATTGGGATCGGTTTGTTTAATTTTAGCGATAACATCTTTGATTACTGACATAACTAAATCCTCCTTAAAATTATTTATTTTTTATTGTTTTGGTAAATACAAATACATAATAATATCTTCTATAATTCCTCAACACTGTGAAGGTGTTCAAAGGCCATTACTGTGGACATCGCCCGGTTGTCGACGTCAATTCCCGCTTCATAGGCCGCGGCAATCGGGTTTAATCCGCCGACGAGAATCATTCCCGCTTTGTTTATATCCACATCAGTCTGACAAACCGGATTGCCTGTATTGCCGATGGAAAGCACACCGTGAATACCCAGTTTGCTCATCTGTCCTACGATATCTTCCACAAGGCTGCTGCTTATTGCCGGTATTTCCCGGAAATTGGCGAGAATCTTGCCTTCACCTTTGGCGATGACCTCTTGCACTGAAGTCATGTTGCCGCGAATAAATATTTCCGAAGGATCAAGTGATGACCCTGCATAATGGATGAGCTCGACAAAACGCAGCGGCAAGCCATTTTTAACCTGAAGAATACCGGCAAATTTGGAATCGATGGGAATGCCTTGTTTCAAAAGGATACCGTTGATCAAAATACTGCAAACGGAGGCGAATCCCACTTTTCCTTCCGGCACAATTATTTCTCCGAGTTTTTCTCCGGCAGCGGCTAAGGCAACGCGGTCGCTGACGGCAATTTTTCCCCGGAAAACCGGTTTCATAATCCGGAGCGCTTTATTAAATTTTTCTTCGGGAAAGAAGGAAATGTTGACCGGGACCATTCCGGATTTTTTCTGGAGATTGAAAGTGGTCTTAAAAGACAGAACGTCAATACGGGAAATGGAAAGGCTGATTTTATCCTGAACACGGGCATTGGTAATTTCATCGAGTCCGGCGCCGGTGATTATCCGGCCGTCACGCCGGCCGATCAGCCTGGTCAAACCTCTTTCGTCCATCAGTTTCAAATGATAGCGGACAGTCCTTTCGCTTAATTGAACACCCCGCTCCATCATCTGTCTGGCAATTACACGAGCGCCGGCCGGTTCCGGGCTTTCGTTCAGAATTCTCAGAATCAGCAGGACTTTTCGCTCAATATCTTCAGGGTTAAAAAGCTGTTTCATAAAACCATCGGCTAACGTTTGCCGTATTCCTAACCGCAAAAAAGTAATTTGTCAAATACAAAAAAGTATTATTTATGATTTATTTGGTTCAAAATTGTATCTTTTGTGGGGAGTGGAAAATTTTTTATAATATTTTAAAGGTTACAGAGGATTTTTGCCGGTTTTTCTGATCGGCCATCAGCGGTAATGCTTAAACAGGTATTTTAAAATATATGATTTCTGCTCATTTATTTAAAAATCAAATGCCGCAACTGTATCAGGGTGGCCTTGTTTTATGCTTAAAAATTAATATTTTTCTTGACTTATCACCCCTCTAACCAATAATGTTTTTAAAAATTAAAAGCTCCTTGTCGTAAGTTTTGGAACGTGCCGGAGATTTTGCAGCGAAACCGATCAGAGTAAAAGATAAAACAAGCAAAAGCAGTGGATATAATATTTGATATGGTAAATAACTTTATTAAAATATTAATAATCATTCTTACGTCTGCTTTCTCCATTGCTTGCGGTTTGCTTCTGGTGCGGCTGACGATTCCGGTTTATTTCAAATTATTTTCTCCTATTCCTCAGACTCTTTACAATTTTTATATTGTTATAGGTATTTTTACCTTTCTAATTATCCTGCTGGATATAGTTGTCTTTAAAATGGGGAAATATAATTGGGGCATATGGATTTCGGGAACAGTGATTGTATTGCTCGTTTTCGGCATTCCGCTATTTATAATGGAAAACAACAATATGCTCTGGCACAAAGCTGTCTTGGGCAAATCGGGTCCGGTATATTTTATCGACTTCAGCGACGAGAAGCTACTCGTACTGAAGTACTGCCAAAATTTATATACACTGATCTGGGACAAAGTCTATTTGTATGTTTATGCGGATATCATTATCTTTCTGGCCGGGTACTGCTATTTGCGGAAGGTGGGCTGGCGGATCAGTGGGGTAAGGATCAAGCTCTGAAATGTGTGACTCCTGCCACCGCGATTTCACCTCGCTTCTCTTTGTTATCAGGGAAAGCTTACCCCTGATCGGCCCGAAATTATCACATTGATTATGTGTTTTCTGCTTTGGAAAATTATGCGTATATCTTTGATCATTACATATGGGGAGTTGATATGAAAAAATCATACATCCTGGCGCTTGACCAGGGCACTACCAGTTCCCGCGCCATTCTTTATGACCGCGCCGGGAAAATCGTTAAAGTTGCTCAGAAAGAATTTACTCAGATCTATCCGGCAGCCGGTTGGGTGGAACATGACCCGATGGAAATCTGGGGATCGCAAAGCGGAGTGGCCAGCGAAGTCCTGGCTGCTGCGGGTATTGGTGCGGACGAAGTAGCGGCCATAGGCATCACCAATCAACGGGAAACAACGATTGTCTGGAACAGAGTCACAGGCAAACCGGTTTACAATGCCATCGTCTGGCAATGCCGCCGTACTTCCGGTATTTGCGATGAGCTGAAGAAAAAGGGCTGGGAAGATTATATCCGGGAAAACACGGGGTTGGTAATTGATGCTTATTTCTCCGCGACCAAAGTAAAATGGATACTTGATAATGTAGTCGGGGCAAGACAAGAAGCCCAGAGGGGTGATTTGATTTTCGGCAATATTGATACCTGGATAATCTGGAATTTAACAAAGGGCAAAGTTCATGTAACCGATTACAGTAATGCTTCCCGCACCATGTTCTACAATATCAAAGAGCTGCGATGGGATGAGAAAATTTTAAAGGAACTCGATATTCCGGACTCCATGCTGCCGGAGGTAAAACCGTCTTGCGCCGTATATGGTCATACTGATACCCGGATACTGGGTGCAGAGATTCCTATTGCCGGTGATGCCGGCGATCAACAGGCGGCATTGTTCGGGCAGGCCTGTTTTACACCGGGAATGGCTAAGAATACTTATGGTACGGGCTGTTTTATGCTCATGTTGACGGGGAAAAAGCGGGTGCAGTCGCAAAACGGCCTGCTGACAACTATTGCCTGGGGTATAGATAATAAGATTGAATACGCCCTCGAAGGCAGTATCTTCATCGCCGGTGCAGCCGTGCAGTGGCTGCGCGATGAATTGAAGCTGATATACGATTCGAAAGATAGTGATTATTTTGCAGCAAAAGTGCCGGATTCCAACGGTGTTTATGTTGTTCCCGCTTTTGTCGGCCTGGGTGCTCCGTACTGGGATATGTATGCCCGGGGAGCTATTTTGGGGTTGACACGGGGCACCACGCGGGATCATCTTATCCGCGCTACCCTGGAATCTATCGCTTATCAGACCCGCGATGTATTAGAAGTCATGCGTACCGATTCCGGTATAGGCTTTCAGGAACTGCGTGTTGACGGGGGAGCATGTGCCAATGACTTCTTAATGCAGTTTCAGTCAGATATTCTCGGAGTACCTGTAGAGCGACCGGAAATTATTGAAACAACAGCATTGGGAGCAGCATATCTGGCCGGACTGGCAGTCGGATTCTGGAAAAATCAGTCCTCAATTTCCGAACAAAGAATAGTAAACCGAAGATTCCTGCCGGCCATGGACGAAGAGAAGAGAGAGAAAATATATGCGAAATGGAAGAAGGCAGTTTCCCGGTCAATGAATTGGGAAGAAGAATAATGGAAAGTGGACTGAAGGCTGAAGGCTGAGGGCTGAAGGCTAAAGATAAAAGACTAAAGACTAAAGACTGAAGGGAGATTAAGGAATGAGACTTAAGGACAAAGTGGCAGTTGTAACGGGATCCGGGCGCGGTATCGGTGAAGGTATTGTTATGCGTTTTGCCGAGGAAGGCGCGAAGTTGGTCATTAATGACGTCAATGAGGTGGATGCAAAAAAAGTTGTGGATGAAATTAAAGCCAAGGGTGGTAAGGCCGTGGCTGTTATCGGAAGCGTGTCTTCGAGGGAAATTGTTCAGAAGATGGTCGATACGGCAGTTAAAGAATTCGGTACGGTTGATATCATGGTCAATAATGCGGGCATTACGCGTGATTCGATCATGCATAAGATGACGGATGAGCAGTGGGATCAGGTCATTGCCATTAATCTGACCGGTGTGTTTTACTGCATGCAGTGCGCGGGCAGGGTTATGCGGGAAAAAGGCTACGGCAAGATTATTAATATTTCTTCAACCAGCGCTTTGGGAAACACAGGACAGATCAACTATTCCGCATCCAAAGCCGGTGTTATCGGAATGACGAAAACAGCTGCCAAAGAAATGGGGCCAAAAGGTGTTAATGTCAATGCTATAGCTCCGGGCATGATCTGGACAGATATGATGAAGAGTATGCCGCCGGAGACTATCAAGCAAATGGATGCCATGCTGCCCTTCATTGTTCCCCTGAACCGAAAAGGCTCACCGCAGGATATTGCCAACCTGGCGCTTTTTCTGGCTTCCGATGAAAGTTCATTTATTACCGGACAGGTTATCTTTTGTGATGGCGGGATGAAAATCTAAAGAGCTTTTTTTCAAAACGGTGAAGTTAAAAGATAAAGCGGCCCAGTATTATCGCTGCAGCGTTGGGAATTTTAGCAACCATACTTCTGCACAAGATTGGATCTGTCAGGTATCCCGGTGTTCAATCGGGAAGAGCAGAACGTATGGGTGGCGCGGAGCCCATCGGACAATGGCCCTGGCGGCGGCGCAGCTTCTTGATGAAATCGGCGCCGCCGCTGCCGTTAAGGGAAGTCTTTAATATGAAAGAAATCATATTAATGCCTGTTGGATTTGTATCATCTCCGGCAACTGCACAAACTGACAAAGATTGGGGTCAAATAACTTCGCGTATTCTATTGCAACCCGAATATGTCGGGTCCCTATCCGGTCTCGGTGATTTTTCACATGCAATTATCATCACCTATCTTCATCAAGCCAAATACGAAAAAGAAAAACATCTGCAGAGGCATCCGCGGGGATTGGAAAGCATGCCTAAAGTGGGGATATTTTCCCAAAGGGCCAAAGATCGGCCCAATCCTCTAGGAGTTACTGCCGTAAAAATAATAAACGTCGGGAGTGATTTTATTGAGGTAAAAGGATTGGATGCGATACACAATACACCTGTATTGGATATAAAACCTTATTACCCGCAATATGATAAAATTGATTTGCCCGAAGTGCCGGAGTGGGTAAACAGATTAATGGCAGAGTATTTTTAAAATTTCCGCATAACCCGGCATTTGATTTGAGTCATGAATTCAGGTCCGGATAGTGCGGTATTATCTTCTTGCGCGGAATAATCCTGTTATAGCGCTCATCCGGCCAGCCGACGGCAATGACCGAATAGATTTTCTCTTCGCGTGCCAGTCCCAGTGCCCTGCCGATGGACTGGTCGCGGTTTAGCGCCTCAACGGCAAAACCGATCACGCAACTGCCAAGACCTATGGCATGGGCGGCAAGCAGGATGTTTTGGGTTGCCAGCAGAGCATCTTCCTGTGGGCAGGAAGATGCTTTAGTTGCGCCGACCAGGATAAGGGCCTGGGCATCATGGAACAGCCTATCTTTTTTCCGTGTTTCCCAATCTGTGATTAACAGTTCCATACGCTCGCAATAACGTTCGTGGTAATTCTCAAGTTCATCCTTTCCCAGCAAGCTTAAAACCTTGCGCAACGGTGTGATTTTTGCCAGGCGGTTTAGTTTCCGGAAATAGGTTAAAATATGATCACCGAAGATCTCTATCTTGGTTCTGTCCGGCAAAATAGTGAAGGTCCATTCCTGGCTGTTGGACCCGGAGGGTGCCGTGGTGCCGATGGTTACCAGGTCTTCCAGAAGGTTTCTGTTAACCGGTTTATCTTTGAAGTTGCGGCAGGAACGGCGCGAAGCCATAAGCTGCACCAGGCGGTCCGTATCGTCCCGGCCGTGTTTGATCCAATCATTCTCTATCCTGAAAGATGAAAACTGCAGCGGTTCCAGGGTGGTTACCCGCACCGCACCTGCGGGACACGCAGCAACGCAATGCCCGCAGTTGAGCGATTTTTCTCCCGTAACACAAGCCTTGCCGTCCACCAGGGAGATTGTTTCGTACGGACAAACTTCCACACACAGGCCGCAGCCGGTGCATTTTTCAGAATCGATAACCGTATTTACCGTCAAGTCCATAATATTCTCCGGAAGAATGACTGATAGCGATACTCTTGTAAGTTAAGGAAACCTCTGCTGCCAATAGCAAGGTTCGTGGTTGAAATTGGCAGTCGATCATTAGTTTATTGTTTGCCTCTACTAAAAGCAGGCAGCTTCGTCAAGACTTAAAATTTGTGGATATGTCAATTATTCTTTTTAATAGACATCATACTCCACTTTTTGTGGTCATGATTTTATTGACATATAAGACCGTGTTTCCTATGCTGCCATATACAAAAGGCAGTGCTTATAAAAAATATTAACAAGGAGGTCGCAATACAGTGAATGAATTTGAACCTGTATCGATTTGGCATAAAGAAACTATTCTGGAAGAATTGAGCGCCAAGTTGATAAAAAGAGGATTTAACCCGGTGATTTTAAATACCGTAGATGCCATTAACGATTTCCTGTGTGAGATTATACCGGTGGACGCTACTGTCGGGCTGGGAGGATCTGTTACGCTACGAGAAACGGGAATTGATGTTTTGCTCAAATCAAGGGGTAATGCTGTATTTGATCACTGGGATAAGAGCAAGAGCCCGGAAGAGAATCTTGACGCGAGAAGGAAGCAGCTAACCTCCGACTATTTTTTGACCGGCATTAACGCGGTCACAATAGATGGCGAACTGGTAAATATTGACGGAGCGGGCAACAGGGTGGCGGCAATGATTTTCGGACCAAAGCATGTTATAGCCATAGTAGGATATAACAAGATAGCAAGAAATATGGATGAAGCCATTTGGCGGACAAAGAATGTGGCTTCCGTGAAAAACTCCAAAAGGCTGGGACTAAATACCCCTTGCGCTACAACAGGATTTTGCATCGACTGCAAACCGTCAGTTTCCATTTGCCGGATTACGACAATCATTAATTATAAACCGATGTTAACGGAATTTACAATAATATTGACGCCGCTTGATCTCGGTTACTGATTTTTGGGCAAGATAATCAACTGCCTCGCGAGCTCGCTGTCGAAGTATGAAATGAGCAACTATATGGAGTGGATAATGAAGATTACGAGGGAAAGTATCATTAAAAAAGGCAGGACCATTTCTGACCGTCCCTGATAATATTCCAAAACAAAAACTGTTTCCAACGCTCAAAACAAACCGCTGCATCTATTCGGAGCAAAGTATTTGAAAATCAAAAAATTAAGAGTATGTTGCAGTAATGTATCTGAACCATTTTCACAAAGCCAACCAAATATCGAGAAAAACAATTTCGCACACTAATACTTATGCACGGGAAGGAGAGCAAGAACATGGGAAAAACGTGATTTAAAGAGCTCATAAACCAGTATCCGGTAAGCAAGACATTGCGTATTGAATTGATTCCCAGGGCAAAACAAAAGAGTTCATTGAACAGAAAGGTCTATTAAAGCAGGAGGAAGACAAGGAAAACGGAAAAGAGTTTCCGGATTTCACCACCTATTTCACTGAAATTATCCATTTACACAGATTAGTTTACAGTCTCTCCTTAACTGTCGCCCTGCAAATTTTTGATTTTAGCAGGAATCTTTGCATAACTACCGGACTCACCTTTTCAGAATTATAAAGTCAATAATTTATCTAAAAGTAAGCTCAACTCAGTATTCGCCTGAGGAAACTTGCTCTTCAATCAGCTTCGTAAGTTTGATTAAAGTTGTATTGCTCTCCGCTGCTGTTTCTCCCAGCATGTGGGCAATTTCATGGGCCACCCGCATCTGCTTGCGGACGACCTCCCTTGTCCTTTCCAACATTTCATCACGGATGGCATATGACTTTTCCCTTTCCGTCACATCGCGAAGAATAGCCACCATCAGGGGTTGCCCTGCGACCCGACCGATGGTCTGTTCAACGATAAGGCCTTCCCTCAGCTGCCGTGCCTTGCCGACAATGTGTATACCCGTATCGCGGACATACTTGAAGTCATCCAGGACAGAAATAAGACATGACAGATGTTTGCCATGAACGGCCGACAAACTGTTTTTAAAGAGTTTTTCTGCCGAGGGAGACAAATCATGGATTGTCAGGTTATCGTCTATAATGATAATGGCATTCGGCGCAACATCCATAACAAACTGGTGTAACAATTCGGAACGATGTCGCATATAAGGAATGCACATGGTCGCTTCCGCCATGCCGCGCAGGGTGGCAATAGCTTTTTCACGGCATGTGGAATAACCGCAGGCGCCGCAATTCAATTCATCAACGGAGTTATATTTATTAACCAGCTGCATGACCTCCTGAATTTGCTCTTCGCTGAATTCCGGCATCCGTACACTTCTGTCCTTGAAGGTACGTTTCAGGGACGGCCAAATCTCTCCGGGTATAAGAGCCGGTTCATGGCTTGTATCGAAGCCTTCCATATTTCGGTAAGAAACATTATTTCCTTTTTCCGGATCAGCCGCCCCCATTCTGTTTGCGCAACCGCCTTTGCAGGCCATGAGTTCCACCAGTTTCTTTTTCAAGCGGCCGGAACGGATATCTCGGAGAACATCCTGACAGTCATCCAATCCTGAAGCCACAACCATATCCCGATCCAGTGTAATTGGACTCATCGTTTGCATGCCGATCAGGCCGCCTTCCAGCGGGAAAAGGCGTGCTTTATCGGCAGGCTGCGTTTCCACAACGCCTGCAGCGGGCCTGTCTTGCATAGTAGCTGTGAACCATTCCTGGAGTTCAGAGAACGTCATGGCGGCATGAACGACGCCGGCCACCGGCTTTTGATGTATTTCCATTTTTTTTGCCAGACAGGGACCGACAAAAACAATATAGGCATCCGGTCCGTATTTCTGCGCCAGCAGGCGTCCGTGTGCAATCATTGGAGAAACCAGGGGCGCTAGATGCGGGATCAGATCAGGATAGTACTTTTCAATCAAATTAATGATGGCGGGACATGAAGAGGTAATGACCGGCCAGCAATCCCGATGGGTATCTGCATATTCCTGATGGGCAAGACCTACAATATTGGCTCCGACGCCCGCTTCTTCGGCTGCATGAAAACCGAGATGTTTCAGGGCATTCTCCATTTCGACAAAGTTTTTCATATGAAAGAATTCGGGGGCCGACGGGGCAACAGAAGCAATCAGCCGTCGGTTCTCGTTTTTCGCCTTCAGCACATCGTCCGTAGCGCTATGGATACTTTTTGCCTTTTGCGGACACACACGAATGCACATACCACAAATAATGCAGAGTTTCGGCACAACTTCCGCCTGTCCGTTTTTAAACCGGATGGCCTTTACACTGCAATTACGCACGCAACGATAACAATCACGGCAATCGGCCGGGTTCGTCTCGATATAGGGGATGCTCATAGTAATGCCTCGCAATCAAATGTGCTATTCATATTTCAGCACGTGATGGATTAGACCGCCTGAATATATTTCTCATGGCCTTAAGCCCTTTTCAATCCCGGAATGAAATCTTCAATTCCCAAAGTCCGGCAACGTTTCTCTTGTCCAGATCAAAACCGCCGTTATCAAAAACGTGCAGCATCGGATAATTGTCCGTCAGGACCTCGGCCGTGACGCCTAAAAGCCCCCGGCGCTTGGCGAGATAAGTCAGATAGGACAATAGCTCTGAGCCTATTCCATTATTGCTGTAACTATCTTTGACGGCAAAAGCGACTTCCGCCGTATGGGTCGATTTGTTAATGTAATATCTGCCGACACCGACGATTTCTTCGTTTTTCCCTTTGGGCACAACAGCCAGGATGGCCATTTCGGTCGTATAATCAATAATCACCAGCGACTGTAATACCTCGTGAGGAACATCTTTTCTGGTAGACATGAAACGGCGGTAAAGGCTCTGCTCCGACAGCGAATAGATAAAGTCCTTCAAACGAGGTTCATCGCTGATTTTAATCGGCCGAAATAAAATATTGAGGCCGGTCTTCGTCGTTTTGTGAGATTCCAGATGTTCGGGGTATTCTCCTCTTGTTCCGGAAATGAAATGCTGGTCGTGGTAGATCATATTTCGCTTCTTCGCTTCTTCAATCAATGTCGGCCTGAATTTAGGATGCGCAATGGCAATGAGTTCCATGGCCCGCTCACGGATATTTTTCCCGTGAAGATACGCGATTCCATACTCCGTCACAACATAGTGAACGTCTCCGCGGGTCAAGGTAACCCCGGCGCCTTCCCGCAGGCACGGAACAATCCGGGAAACAAACCCGGAGACGGCTGTGGATTGCAAAGCAAGAATGGCCTTGCCGCCTTTAGATAAAACAGCCCCGCGCATGAAGTCCGCCTGCCCCCCTACGCCGCTGTGAAAAATGCCGCCGATGGATTCCGCCGTGGCCTGTCCTGTCAGGTCGATCTCCAGGGCGCTGTTGATGGCCACCATATTGTCATGCTGGGCTATTATCATCGGATTGTTGGTGTAGTCGATAGTCCGAAAATCGATGGCCGGATTATCATTCAGGTAATCGTACGTCGCCCGATGCCCCATACAGAAGGTCGTAACTGTTTTCCCCGGATTCACGTTTTTTTTTGAGTTGTCGATGATACCTTTCTGCATCAGATCAACAATACCATCCGTGATCAATTCTGTGTGGACGCCCAAGTGCTTCTTACCGCAGAGGTTCTGCAAGACGGCATTGGGAATTTTTCCGTATCCGACCTGAATGGTATCGCCATCTTCAATCAAACGCGAAGTATAATTGCCGATTCTGATGGCAATATCAGTTTCGGCCTCCGGACTATATTACAACAGGGTCTCGTCACGGGGGACGATGTAATCGATATCATTAATATTGAGAAAAGAATCGCCGTGAACCCGGGGCATAAAGCGGTTTACCTGAGCAACAACAACCGATGCCTTTTTTACGGCCGCCTTGATCACATCAACGCTGATACCCAGACTCATATATCCAAGATTATCCGGAAGGGAAGTCTGAATCAGGGCAATATCAATCCTGGCCATGCCGCTGTCAAACAGTTTTGGCGTTTGTGAAAGAAATATCGGCGTATAATCCGCAACGCCCTGATTAATGGAATCCCGTGTGCTGTCGCCGATGAAAAAAGAATTGTGGCGAAAATGCTGTTTGAATCTTTCTGCGGCATACGGGGCGACCCCCAGGGATCGGATGTGGAGAACTTCGGCATCACAGAAAGCCTTGGGATTCGATTTTACATAACGGATCAGAGACTGCACCAGATGTTGTGGTTCTGCGCAGGCCGAACCGATGAAAATCGTATCCCCCCGATTAATGCGGTCGAAAATTACGTTCTCCGAGGCAAACTTTTCCGGATATTTATTTCTCCAAATTTCCCAATCCATGCTCTTTCCCTCATTTTCGGGAAGAATTAATCAAGCAGGCTCAGAAGATGAAAATCTGGATTATGAATGGCAAACGGGATGCCTGTTAAAAATAGCATCGATGTTCTCTATCCGGCATAAAAATGAGGGAAAGAGCATGGAATTGGAAAAGTGGAGAAATAAATATCCGGAAAAGTTCGCCTCCGAGAATGTGATTTTTGGCCGCATTCATCGGGGGGATACGATTTTCATCGGTTCGGCCTGCGCAGAGCCCCAACATCTGGTGCAGTCCCTGATCCATTATGTGAAATCGAATCCCAAAGCCTTCTGCGATGCCGAAGTTCTCCACATTCGGTCTTTGGGGGTTGCCCCCTATGCCACAGAAAGATTTAAGCAGCACTTCCGTCACAACTCTTTCTTTATCGGCGACAGCACGAGGGATGCCATCAATCAGGGCGTTGCAGATTACACGCCGATATTTCTTTCCCAGGCGCCGAAGCTTTTCGATCGCGGCATGGCCAGGGTCGATATTGCCCTTATTCAGACTTCACTTCCGGATGCTCTAGGTTACATGAGTCTGGGCATCAGCGTCGATGTGATCAAGGCAGCCGTGAAGCGGGCATCGGTCGTTGTCGCTCAGGTGAACCGCTTCATGCCCCGCGTTCACGGGGATTCTTTTCTCCATATTAATGATATCAATTATATTGTTCCCCGTGACGAGGCTCTGCTGGAATACAGCCCTGAAGCCGAAACGGATATTGCCATTCGAATCGGCAATTATGTTTCACGTTTGATTGAAGATGGCGATACTATTCAGGTCGGTTACGGACGAATTCCCAATGCCGTCTTGCAGAACCTCTGCGGCAAGAAGCACCTGGGCGTCCACACGGAACTGATCACCGATGGTATTGTTGATTTGATGAAGAAAGGTGTCAT
>JANYAY010000129.1 GCA_025361065.1 Deltaproteobacteria bacterium | reverse complement strand
GGAGACTATGCCGGTGAACTTGCCGGTAAAACTTACCGCGAAGGGCAGCTTTATTATCTTTTCATCAAACCTGATAGTAATAGTAATCAGATTGTTCCCGGCGATAATCAATAAATATTAATAACATTGATTCTGTTTGTTTGTTTTCTTTACTTCCGTCATTTATCTTTAATTTTCCCGGTGCTTTGATAAGTGCATAGTTTGAAATGTTAATATTGAGATCTGAGGCGATAATAAAGGCAGGGCCAATTGGCCCTGTCTAGAACACTTCAAGCTGTGCTGTTTTCATGACCTGGGCTATAAAATAAAACATCAACCCGACATAGGCGAGAGTCAATATAGCGTGCCTCAGAAAATAACGGGAAAAGACTCTATGCTCGGAAAAGGATCTCCAGGTATACAGAATGCCGATCTGCAGGAGATAGATTGTATAGCCCAGTATAGTCAACACCTTTGGTGCAAGACCCCAGTTGCCGAAGTAGGTGAAGAAGGCGATGAGCGCAAAGGTTAGGTGGGCAAAACCAACTTCGTACTGGTAGTATGGTTTGTCGGACTCCCATCCCAGACGCCGGGCATCGCTCCGGTGAAATATAAGATGACCGGTGAAGCTGAGAAGAGCGACAATTCCAACGGCGGTTATAGTGATAGTATCGAGTGCGGCTTCGAGATTGTTGCCGAACAAATAATTGTAGCCGAAGTAAAGACCAATTGTGCCTATAACTATTCTCAGCGTTGCAATGATATGTGCAATCATGGCTTACCTCCAATTTGACGTAAAGAGTACCTCTGCCGTTCCAGAGGAGATGCCATAGCGGCATCAGACCCAAGTGAGTGCCTGCTTGCTGCCTTCTATGGTTGTTTTATTGAGGGTGAAATTACCTATGAACGTTATTGCAGATATTGTCAATTATTTAAAATCAGTAACTCCTCATGCACCCGCAAAATATATACATTATCAACTGTTATCTAATTATTAAAATTGTGCAGGGAATCATTGCTTTATATTGTTTGATAAAGATATATTCTCTGTGTTATACGCATTCATATAATTTACATCACAGCAAGCTGCAATATTTCAATGTCTCGTTATCTTTTGAGAAACGAAGCAAGCTTCCTGGGATTGACTAAAAAAAGATTAAATTACTTAAGGAGAAGAAAAAATGCTAACCATTATCGCCAAGATGCCGATCAAAGAAGGAAAGATGGATGAAGCTTTAAAAGAATTCAAGGAGCTGATGATTGAAGTTGCCAAAGAGGAAGGAACAGTCCTGTATTCGCTCAACGTTGAGAAAGCCAATCCCAATACGCTGGTTGTGGTCGAGCAATACAAAGACAAGGAAGCCCTTAACTTCCATTCTTCTACGCCGCATTTCCAGGAATTTTTCGCCAAGAGCAGCGCATTACTCGGGGGAAATCCTGAACTTGTCGTAATGAAAGAAATAGCCAGAACTTGACGATCTGTTGCTCCCAGGAACATTATCGGGGCAACGGGCTCAATCCTCTAATTCGGACTATATGGTTTATCGGAAGATCAAAAGATAATTGAGAAAAATTATCCTTTTTAATCTTTCAGGCAATATCCCTTGATTATGAAAAGTTAGGCAGGAGAAGATCATGTTCAAAACAAGAATGACTCAGTTGTTCGGGATCGAACATCCCATTATGCTGGCGGGTATGAACTGGATTACGGAACCGAAGCTGGTGTCCGCGGTTTGCAATGCCGGAGGGTTGGGACTTCTGGCCATCGCCCGCTGCACGCCAAAAGAGACAAGGGAAACCATCCGGCAGATCAAGGACAGGACTGATAAACCTTTCGGCGTCAACCAAATTCTGGTGGGACCGGGGGCCAGGGAAAATATCGCGGTTGCCATTGAAGAAAAAGTACCCATCATCAACTACTCGCTGGGCAAACCCTGGTTTGTGGATGATGTGCATGCCTACGGCGGCAAAGTTGTCGGGACAATCGCCATTGCCAAACATGCGGCCAAAGCCGTGCAACTTGGCTGCGACGCACTCATCGTGACTGGTCATGAAGCGGCAGCCCACGGAGCGGCGGCGACATCGATGGTCTTAATTCCGCTTGTCGCCAGCATCGTCAAAGTACCGCTGATCGCGGCGGGAGGATTTTATGATGGACGAGGCCTGGCGGCTGCGCTGGCGCTTGGGGCGGATGGTATTTCCATGGGCAGCCGGTTTATGGTGGTTAAAGAAAGCATGGTGCATGATAATTTCAAGAAGCTCTGTATGCAGGCTACAGAACAGGATACTCTCTACGGTAATGTATTTGACGGAATGGACGGCCGGGTGCTCAAAACAAAAGAGGCGGAAGCGATGATGAAAAGAGGCTTCCCGCTGTTTGAAGCGGTCAAGGGCGCACTTCTGGTCAAACGCTTAATGAACCTTTCCTTCCCGAAATTTTTAGGCGTGAGCATTGAAATGTTAAGGGCCGAAGAAGGACATCCTCTCATGGTGCTGGCGCGCCAGGCAGTTGGCAATATGAAACATCTCAAAGCGCTTAATGAAGGGGACGTGGAAGGAGGCATTCTCTTTGCCGGTCAGTGCTGCGGCGGCATCAGCGACAACCCCACAACAAAAGAACTCATCGACCGCATCATTGTCGAAGCGGAAGTTACATTGACAAAGATAAACGGCCTGAGAGTTTCCTGAAAGGACATTCAGCAATCAACCACCTTGCGAGCTCGCTGTCGAGGCATGAAATGAACGTCATTATATCGCGAGCGAGCTCACGAGAATTAGCGCTCGTTCCGCGTGAGCGGAATTAACTTCAAGGGAAGTTCTCTTTTTAGGAGTTGAGTAGACGGGCATGAAATCAACACAGTCCGTAATCAAATTTATCCTGCGTGCAGCCCGGACACGGAAATATTGATTTCTTCTTAAAAAGACGGATTTTGGCGAAATGGTGCTTTTCACCGTCTTTTCCCAAAAGACTAAAAATGCCTGCGATAACGAATATAAACAAGTCTAAAAAAAATCAATCATGAGAATGACTACTATCATTTCTCACTTTGTTTAACAATTCTTCTATTCTCCATAGTCGTTCCTGGAACGTGGCAATACCCAGGGCCGACTCTCTCGGGTGCAGTTCTTCGATCTCTGCAATTCGGGAGCGCAATTGCAGTATTATTTCTTCAGTCAAAACCATTAACAATGATCTTTCAAACTTTGTCATTACTATTCCGCCGTGTTATTCTTTACGATGCTATATTGCTTTGCTTGTCCCGAATCAATTTCCACTCCAGATAAGCCTTTTTAATCGAATCGGCTGCGGATTCGATGCTTAAATGTTTCATGTTGATCAGCAGGTCGTAATGTTCCGGTTTGTTGATATCTTCATTAAAGTATTTCCGAACGAACGCAATCTGATTAGTGTCATAGTCCATGACATATTTTCTCGCATCCTCAGGCGGAACCCGGCTGTCACGAACAACATTCTCAATCCGCATCACCTGCGGAGCGATGATTCTGACCCGGAAGGCCTCATCACCGAGAATAAAGTTGGCGCCACGACCAATTAAAATTATATTACCATGTGTTGCTAATGTATGGATGACCATGGACAGATGCCGCATATATTCATTAGGCCATATATGTCGCGATTCAAAAAACGAACTGATCATGCTGTCCATAAAGGAAATACTTTTTTCGTCCAGTGATTTGATTACCTTTTCACTAATATGGGCGCTTTCAGCAACCTGATGGATCAATTCACTGCCGAACATGTTTATGTTAAGATCAGTCGCCAGAATACGGCCGATCCATCCGCCGCCCGCACCGGCTTCACTCGAAAGCGTAATGACATAACCGTGCTGTCCTTTCTTCTCCCTTTTCCAGCGCCCAATCTCATCATCGACTAATTTATCAAGATCCTTATCGCGCAGTTTGATGTCTCTTGTATAGTCCGCACAGTTGACATCAAACAAGGCATTCGATTTGACCCGGTAACGCTTGGTGCAGTTCTCGCGCCAGGCACAAACGACACAGATTCTTTTGTCCGATCCCGTAGTCATCAGCAACCTCCTTTTCAAGAAAACAACTATCCTGCCTGCTCCTGCAAAGCCTCAAAACCGGCCACAATATCAAGCAGCTCTTCCGTTATCGTCATCTGTCGCGTGCGGTGAAACTGCACATGCAGATCCTGCAACTGCTCTTCAATATTTTTTTCGGCATTCTGCATGGATGCCAGGCGGCTGGCGTTTTCACTGGCCAGGGATTCGGCAACTGCCCGATATAAAGATACAAACAGATATTCACGGATCAGCGAGGAAAAGATCTTGTCGGCGTCCATGCGGAAAATCGGCAGCGATTTGGAATCCCATTTTTTCTTGGCGATTTCCTTGAGCCAGTCCGTGCTGACGGGCAGGAGCTGAAGCATGTGGGGATGATAAGTCGCCCCGGTCACATACTCATTATAAAACAACAGAAAATGATCAATGTTGTTGCGAAAATGCCACTCGTCGATGATCATGATGACTTCCTGCACCAACTGCGTGATGCCCGCCGTGGAACTGGGCGTAGTCAGAAGCTCGTCCACAGGTTGTCCGGCATCTTCCACATAGTCCGCCACGCGCGCACCGATGGAAAGCACTTTGCGGTTTTCTTTTTTGACGCCGGTGCTTTTGATGTAATCCAGCGTAAATACGGATATCTGCTCGTTGAGCTGTCCGCAAAGACCCTGATCGGACCCGAATACTATCACACCGAGACGCTTCATGGGGGCGTTCTTCCGCTGCATCGTCGTACCCATTCTCTCTTTGAGCACAACCTGCAGGCCCATTTCGACCGTCCGATTGTAATCGCGCAGTGAATCCACCGCCCGCTGATATTGACGAATGCTCACAGCCGCCAGGGCCTTCATCGTCTTGACAACGGACAAAAGATCTCCTGCGCTTTTCATTCTTCTTTTCAGGGACTCAGTTGTTTGCATTGGTGTCCTCAATCTCTTCAAACGGCGCAACAGCCGGTTTGATTTTATTCATAATGCTGTCGCGATCCGCGAGCTCCAGTTTCTTGCCCTCTTCAATCCGTGCGCATAATTCCGGTAATTGTTCATTAACGGTTTCCAGCAGACGCTTTTCCACCTCGCGAATTTTCTCCGTCGGAACAAGATCCAGGGCGCCGGCGGTCACCGAAAGCAGACTGACAATTTGTTCTGATGCGCGCAACGGTTTGTATTGCCCCTGTTTGAGAATTTCCCGCACGCGCCAGCCTCTCTCCAGTATCCGCTTCGTGCTTTCGTCGAGCCTCGTACCGAAACGGGAAAATGATTCCAGCTCTTCAAATTGTGAGTAGGACAAGCGGAGATCGCCCGCCACGGAACGATATGCCGGTAACTGTGTTTTTCCGCCCACACGCGATACGGATTTGCCTACATCCACCGCCGGCAGAATGCCTTTGCTGAAGAGCACCGGCGAAAGATAAATCTGCCCATCTGTGATGGAAATGAGATTAGTCGGAATGTAAGACGACATGTCCTGAGCTTCTGTTTCGGTAATAGGCAGTGACGTCAACGACCCGCCGCCCAATTCCGCCTTCATATGTGTGGAGCGCTCCAGCAGTCGCGAATGGATGTAAAAAATATCACCGGGGAAAGCTTCACGTCCGGGAGGACGCCGCAAAAGCAGTGACACTTCACGATAAGCGCGGGCATGCGATGTCAGATCATCGTAGATAATCAAAACATCCCGACCCTGCTCAACAAAATACTCTCCCATACTCGTGGCTGCATAAGGTGCAATAAACTGCAAGCCCGGCGTATCTTCACCGGTGGCTACTACAACGATGCACTGTCCCATCACGCCGTGATCGCGCAAATCGGCAATTACCTTGGCCACATCAGCGCTTTTCTTACCGGTGGCGCAATAAATAGAAATGATGCCTGTTTCCTTCTGGTTGATAATCGTATCAATGGCAATGGCCGTTTTACCGGTCATTCTATCGCCCAAAATTAATTCGCGCTGGCCGCGCCCGACGGGGATGAGCGCGTCAATCACTTTAATTCCTGTCTGCAGGGGCACTACAACCGGCGCACGATCCATAACCGCCGGTGCGGGTCTTTCCACAGGCAAACGCATGACCGTATTGACTTCTCCCAGGCCGTCCAGCGGACGTCCGAGGGGATCGACCACCCGTCCCAAAAGCCCATCTCCCACCGGTACATCCAGGACACGTTTTGTGCGGTGCACTTCCGACCCCACTTGCAGGTGTTCACTGGGATCAAGCAGAATCACGCCGATTTCCTTCGGGTCGATATTGAAAACAAGTCCCATATAATTTCCTGAAAAGCGAACCAGTTCTTCCGCGCGGATATGCGGCAGGCCGCTGACTCTGGCAATATCACGCCCGACAAATTGGACCGTACCGATTTCCTGCTGCCGAAGTTCAGGATTCTGCTCGTCCAGGACCTTTTCCATGGTATTAAACGTGTCATCCAGGAAGATCTTTAATTCCTGATTTTCAACTTTAGTAACTTCTGAATTCATTCTTCGCCTCCTGACATATTGGCCCGTAATGTCAAAATTTCTTTAATATTTTCATTGAAACATCTATATTATTAAGCTGTTATCAGAAGAAAGTTTCCCTCCCCCATGTGAGAGTTATCCATAGCCATGCCTGCGGCCCATCTAGAGCCAGGCAGGTACGGCT
>JANYAY010000128.1 GCA_025361065.1 Deltaproteobacteria bacterium | reverse complement strand
AGCCGTACCTGCCTGGCTCTAGATGGGCCGCAGGCATGGCTATGGATAACTCTCACATGGGGGAGGGAAACTTTCTTCTGATAACAGCTTAATAATATAGATGTTTCAATGAAAATATTAAAGAAATTTTGACATTACGGGTGCACCCGAGAGGAGATCAATAATGAAAAACTTAGCAGTAACATTGCTGGGTATAATGATGAGCTTGCTGTTAATGAGATATTATCCACATATGTCAAAAAAATTGATCCTGGAATATGTCACAACAGCATATCTCTCTTTGAGATCAGGCAAATCCATTAACCCGATGGCTTTGGTTTAAATTTGAGCATAAGAAAAAAATAAATTAAAATAAGAAGGAGATTAATTATGAAAAAGTTAACATTAACATTGGTTGCCGTTGCGCTTGGCCTGCTTTTGAGTGTGCCGGTATTCGCTTTTGGGCCTGGTACCGGCAGGGGACCTGGCGAAGGTATGGGACCTGGCAGTGGTATGGGCCAAGGTATTGGCATGGGCCAAGGTTTTCATCATGATGCTGCCTGGGCCAAGTTGAATCTTTCTGATGAGCAGAAGACCAAAATCGAAGCTCTGCAAGCGGCTTATCAAAAAGAATTGAGACCGGTCCGGGAAAAGATGTTCGACAAATCAGTTGCTTTGCGCAGGCTTTGGTTACAGGCTAATCCGGATAAAGATAAAATTACTGCTACCCAGAGGGAAGTAAGTCTTCTGCGCGATGAAATGCAGAACAAGGTCACAACAATGCGTCTGGAAATTCGTAAAGTGCTTACACCGGAACAGCAGGAAAAACTTGTTAACTCCGGCTGGGGCAGAGGCATGGGCTTTGGTCCCCGCGGCGGCATGAGAGGACATGGCGCAGGCGGTCCGGGAATCTGCTTCTAAATCATCTTTCCCACCCCCGAAGGGGAGCGCTTGTCGCTCCCCTTTTTAATATGAGTTGAAGCGGCGGCGCTGGCTTTGTCTCTTCTGGCCGGAGGATTGGCGAGCTATTTCATGGGCCGGCGAAATAGTTTCATTAGTGGTTTTTAAAACCGGGTTGTATTTTTTTTAAAAAATTGTGTATATTGACCACTATGAAAAATAATATGGCAAAATATGATTATTGTGCTCGGAAGCGCCGAAACACTCCAGGGAATTTATTGATCTTTGGCCTCGCCATACTTTCCGTGCTGATCTTTTGCCGATTAGGCGGCGCAGAAGACATCCGTCTTATAGAATCCAAATATGGGGAAGGAAAATCCATGACCGGAAAAATATTAGTTGCCTATGGCACCAGGGCTGGATCTACCTCCGAGATTGCCGATGCCATTGGCAAGAAGCTCGCCGCGGGCGGAGTTTCCGTAGATGTCCGGTCTGTGAAAAACGTTAATAGTTTAGGCGGTTATCGGGCTATTGTGCTGGGCAGTGCCGTTCGCGCAGGCAAGCTTTTGCCGGAAGTTACATCTTTCGTTAAAACACATAAAGAAGAGCTACGGAAACTGCCTGTTGCATATTTCGTTGTCGGTATGACGCTGAGAGAGGATACCCCGGAAAAGCGTAAAATTGTCAATGCCTACCTTGATCCTCTGCGGGCGGAAGTTACACCGGTGGACACAGGCCTTTTTGTCGGTAAAATGGATTATTCCAAACTTGGTTTTTTTGAAAAATTTATCATCAAAAATCTAATCAAAACACCTGAAGGGGATCTGCGTAATTGGCAGGAAATCAATAATTGGGCCCAGAGGCTGTTGCCCAAATTAGTTGGCAGCATAAAGTGACCGTCGGCGCTCCCATCCCGTAGCGATCAGGCTGTCCGGATAGGAAAATAGTCTTTGACAAATATTGCGCGATGATTTAGGGTCCTGCAGTAAATTTAAGAAAGGTTCCCAAAACGATGTTTAGTGCGGTAAGAGATCGAAATTTAATAATTAATATTCTGCCCCTGTTGCCGGGGCTCTCTCTTCTGAGCCTTTTAGCTGAGGCCAGCCGTCCATCGTTTTCCGGTTATCTATAGACAAAAATAAATAAGATTACCGAAAAGGCCGTGGGTGGCAAAACCCACGGCCTTTTTTTTTAACAGCCCCCGACTTGTGACCTCGCGTGACCTTCAGGTTATTAGGTTATAAGCTTTGCTTATCGGGATAATTCGACTAACCAATTTTGCTGCGTTTTGCTTGCAGAATTGGAGTCTCACAACCACCGCTTCGAGGCTGTGCCTCTTCGCGGGATAATTCGACTAACCAATTTCAATACGCTACGCTTTTGAAATTGGAGTCTCATTGCCACGGGTAATAAATTACCCTCCGCTTGAAGCGGGATAATTCGACTAACCAATTTCAATGCGCTATGCTTTTGAAATTGGAGTCTCATTAAAGGAGATTAATATGCAGAAGGATAAAAATAGAATTTACATCTTTGACACGACCCTGAGAGATGGTGAACAATCACCCGGTGCCAGTATGAACATAGAGGAAAAACTAATTATAGCGAAACAATTGGAAAACCTGGGTGTCGACATAATTGAAGCCGGGTTTCCCATAGCATCCGAAGGTGATTTTCAGGCTGTCAGGCGAATTGCCAGGGAAATAAAAAAATGCCAGATTGCGGCGCTGGCGCGAGCCAATAAAACAGATATTGATCGTGCCTGGCAGGCCATTAAAAATGCCGCTCAGCCGCGCATTCATACTTTTATTTCCTCGTCGGATATCCATTTGAAATATCAGCTGAAAAAAACACGCCGGCAGGTTCTCGAGGAAGCAATTACTGCAGTTACACATGCTCGATCTTATACGGATAATGTCGAGTTTTCGGCAATGGATGCCACGCGTACCGATAAAGACTATCTTGTGGATATGGTTTCCGCCGTGATTGCAGCAGGAGCCAGGACGGTAAATGTTCCCGATACTGTCGGCTATGCTCTTCCCGAAGAATACGGCAGCTTGATTGCATACCTGTTTGCCAATGTCAAAAATGTGGCTGACACAATCATCTCTGTCCATTGCCACAATGACCTGGGCGTAGCAGTGGCCAATTCGCTGGCTGCCGTTACTAAAGGCGCCCGCCAGGTAGAGTGCACCATCAATGGCATTGGCGAGCGTGCCGGCAACACGGCCCTGGAGGAAATCGTCATGGCGCTCAATACCCGTAAAGACCTTTTCGGTTTGCATACTAAAATTAAAACCGAGCAGATATTTAAATCGTCGCGTCTTCTGACTCAGGTCACCGGCATTCCGGTGCAACCGAATAAAGCCATTGTCGGCGCCAATGCTTTTGCCCATGAATCCGGTATCCATCAGGATGGCTTGATTAAAGAAAAAAGTACCTATGAAATTATGACACCGCAATCAGTAGGAATAACCGATACCCATATAGTGATGGGCAAGCATTCCGGCCGTAACGCAATTGCGCAGCATTATAAAAAAATGGGTTACAGCCTGACCGAGGATCAATTAAACAAAATAACCGCAAAAGTTAAAGACCTGGCTGATAAAAAGAAGGATATTTACGATGAGGATCTGGAAGCTATTCTTTACGAAGAGGTTTATCGCGGCGAGGATAAATATGCTCTGGTTTACTTAAATGTTGTCAGCGGCAATGTGGCGATTCCTTCGGCAACCATGGAAATGCAGGTGGACAAGGAAATAATCCGCGATGCCGGATTTGGCAACGGCCCGGTGGATGCGACATTTGCCGCGATCAGGAACATAACAAAAACCAATTATCCTTTATTGAAATATGCGGTAAACGCAATAACCGGCGGCAGTGATGCCCTGGGTGAGGTAAATGTACAGCTGAAATATGACGGATATTCGGTAATGGGCCGCGGAGCTCATCCGGATGTAATAGTCGCCTCGGCGAAAGCCTACATCAATGCTCTTAACCGGTTGGAATTTCTCAAGGAAAACGTCAAAAAGGTTAAAGTTGAATAAACGCCGGAAATAAGATAAACATAATTTTATTCTTATCGCAGGGAGAAACAATGGGATACACAATCACGGAAAAAATATTATTGGCGCATACTGATCTACAGAACATTCAGGCGGGCCAGCTGATAAATGCCCGGGTGGATATCGCCCTGGGTAATGACATAACTGCACCCATAGCAATTAAGGAATTCCGCAAAGCGGGAGGTAAGAAAGTCTTTGATAAAGAAAAGGTTGCCCTCGTGCTGGATCATTTTACACCGAACAAAGATATCAACTCGGCTATGCAATGTAAATTTGTCCGGGAGTTTGCCCTGGAGCAAAACGTAACTCACTTTTATGAAGGCGGCAATGTAGGTGTTGAGCATGCGCTCTTGCCGGAAGCGGGTATAGTATTGCCCGGTGATTTGGTTATCGGTGCGGACAGCCATACCTGCACGTATGGCGGCCTCGGTGCATTTGCTACGGGAGTCGGCAGTACGGATTTCGCAGCGGCAATGCTCATAGGAGAGCTCTGGTTTAAAGTTCCCGAATCCATGAAATTTATTATCTCCGGTTCTCTGCAAAAATGGGTCTCCGGTAAAGATTTGATTTTGCATATCATAGGACGGATCGGTGTTGATGGCGCCCTTTATAAGGCCATGGAATTCACCGGTGAAACGATAGGTATTTTACCTATGGCCGATCGCCTTTCCATGGCGAATATGGCTATCGAGGCCGGGGCAAAAAACGGTATTTTCCCGCCGGATGAAATTACTCGGGAATATGTGGAAAAAAGAGCGAAACGAAAATACACATTTTACTCCTCCGATGGGGACGCTGAATATTGCGATGTGATCGAAATTGACGCCGGAAAAATTGAGCCGCAGGTTGCTTTTCCCCATTTGCCTTCGAATGTCAAAGGTATCAGTGCGGCCGGTAATGTAAAAATTGATCAATCTTTGATTGGTTCCTGCACAAACGGCCGCATTGAAGATTTAAGAATTGCCGCCCGGATTTTAAAAGGCAGGAAAGCCGCAGCTTACGTTCGGCTGATTGTTGTTCCCGCTACTCCGGCAATTTACCGGCAGGCATTGCAAGAAGGGCTGCTGGAAACATTCCTTGATGCCGGAGCCATCATCAGCCCGCCTTCCTGCGGAGCCTGTTTAGGCGGCCATATGGGAATTTTAGCGGAAGGGGAAAGAGCCATTGCAACGACAAACAGAAATTTTGTCGGCCGCATGGGACACCCGAAAAGTGAAGTTTATCTGGCTAACCCTGCAATTTGCGCTGCTTCAGCAGTTTTGGGAAGAATTGCATCTCCGGCGGAATTGGCATAACACTTGTTTGAATCAAGGTAAATAAATGACCCCGCTTAAGAGACTTTGTCGCAATTAACGTTTCGTCATTCCAGCATACGCCGGATTATATTCCAGCGCAGCGCGACGAAGAGCCTGCCCCGTACTTGATACGGGGGAATCCAGTATTATCAGTAAGCTCTGGATGCCGATTCGTGTGCCCTCTTGTGACCTTCAGGTTATTAGGGTATTCATCGGCATGACACTATTGATAGCGCTTTTGCTATTATGACACAGTCTCTATGGCGGGATAATTCAACAGAAAGGTTTCAAAAATGATCTATCAAGGCAGAGTCTGGAAATTTGGCGATAATATTGATACCGATGCAATTATTCCGGCGCGATATTTGAACACATCCGACCCCGGGGAACTGGCAGCTCATTGCATGGAAGATGCTGATCCCGGATTTGTCGGTAAAATAAAAGCGGGAGACATAATTCTGGGGGGAGAAAACTTCGGCTGCGGCTCTTCCCGCGAACATGCACCCATCGCGATCAAAGCGGCGGGAATTTCCTGCGTTATCGCGAAAAGTTTTGCCCGCATTTTCTACCGCAATGCTTTTAACATGGGATTGCCGATTTTTGAATCCGCCGAGTTATTTGCAGCCATCAAGGATAGTGAAGAGTTAACCATCGACAGCACCAGTGGAACAATAACTGTTGCCGGTGGAAATAAGACATTCCGCATCAATCCCATTCCGCCTTTCATGGAACAACTTATTGCCGATGGCGGTCTGATGAAACATATTATGCATAAATGAGGAGATAATGGTAAAAAAGTCCTTTAATATAGCAGTCTTTGCCGGTGACGGCGTAGGAACGGAAATAATGAAAGAAGCCTTAAAGGTTTTAAGGCTGATTGCCGAAATAAATAATATTAACCTTATTCTTTCTGAAGGCTATGCAGGCGGGAGCGCTTACGACCGTTTTGGTGAGCCGCTGCCCAGGCAGAGCATTGATCTGGCGCTGCAGAGCGATGCTGTTTTGCTGGGAGCAGTCGGCGGCCCTAAGTGGGAAGCACTCGATTATAAATTAAGGCCGGAAAGAGCACTTCTGGGTCTAAGAGAAAAACTGGGGCTCTATGCGAATCTACGGCCGGTTGTTGTTTTTGAAGAGCTGCTGGATGCTTCACCTCTGAAGAAAGAAGTTGTCCGCGGTATTGATATCATGATCGTCCGCGAATTGACGGGAGATGTTTATTTCGGGCAGCCGCGGGGGGTAACCAGGGAGAAAAACGGACTGCGCAGGGGTGTTAATACAATGGTTTATACTGAGGAGGAAATCTCGCGCATTGCCGTTCGTGCTTTTGAAATTGCCCGACTTCGCAAAAAGAATCTCTGTTCGGTAGATAAAGCCAATGTCCTTGAATGTACCGAACTCTGGCGCAATGTTGTCAGTGAAATCGGGTGCGATTATCCCGATGTGACGCTAAAACATATGTATGTTGATAACTGTGCCATGCAGCTTATCCGCAATCCGGGGCAGTTTGACGTAATTGTAACTACCAATTTGTTCGGTGATATTTTAAGCGACGAAGCGGCGATGCTGACGGGTTCAATAGGTATGCTGCCGTCGGCCAGTCTGGGCAAAGACAAGGCTTTATATGAACCAATTCACGGTTCGGCACCGGATATTGCCGGGAAGAACATAGCCAATCCGCTGGCCACAATTTTATCAGTGGCCATGCTTTTACGTTATACCATGGGGATGCCGCAGGAAGCGGAGTTGGTGGAGAAAGCCGTTGCCGAAGTTTTAAACGACGGTTACCGGACTCAGGATATTTTTCAGGAAGGGAAACTTCTCATTGGCACCGCAGAAATGGGCGACCAGACTCTGAAGAAATTAACCGGATTGCTCAACTAAACAATATAATCCGGCGAAAACCATGATGGTTTGCCCCAGAAAAGATAATATGGCGGCAGGTCTTCCGAACTATGATTAAATAAATAAATTTTTGAGGTACTATGGCTCACAAAGGGAAAATACTTGTAGTAGATGACGAAGCTTCGGCTCGCGATTTATTTCAAAGTGTCTTTGTTGAAGCGGGCTATGACGTTCTTCTTGCCGAAGGCGGAAAAGATGCACTTGTTATACTCAACATGCAGGACATCGACGTTATTTTTCTCGATCTGAAACTGTTTGGCATGAACGGCATTGAACTTTGCCGGCAGATTCGTAAAAACAAACCAGTATCGATGATTTACGCCATGACTGGCTGGTCGGCACTCTTTGAAATAGATGAATGCCGGGAAGCCGGATTTGACGATTATTTCGAGAAACCGTTAGATATGGAAAAACTTCTTGTGTTGGTTAGCCAAGCTTTTGAACGGTTGAAGCGCTGGAAAAAGCGCTATTAACTGCCGGGACATGACTTAAGACAATTTGAACTTCAACGGAAAAGAAGGAAGTCTATGAGCCCTGTTAATATTTTTGATACAATAGCAATTGATCCTCCCTATAAAAAGGTTTATCATCGTCTCGGTTTCCAGAAAAAAACGACTGAGCTCACGGCAAAACAACGAAAAGAAACAGATCTTTTTATTGAAGAAGCCCTTTCTTTCATTACGGTAAAAGGATGTACGTTGAGAACCGTCATCAATGAAAATGATGGCAGCAACGTGGTCATCACCGGGGATTTGACTTTCGCAAGCAGAAAGCTATCCAGGTTTTTGGACGGCTGCCGGGAGGTTTTGCTCATGGGTGCAACTGCCGGTAGTGCTATTATGGAAGCAATTGCCGATAAAACAGGAAATGATAATCTTTCTGCCGCTGTAGTATATGATGCGACGGCTAGTGAAATGACTGATGCCGCTCTGGACTGGCTGATGGCTTATGTAAACAGTCAGTTACGACGTGAAGGCAAGAAACTTTTACCGCGAAGATTTTCTGCCGGTTATGCCGATTTTCAACTGGAAAATCAAAAGAATATTCATCATCTGCTGGAAATGTCCAAAATTGGTGTAGCTATAAGCTCCGGTTTCATTCTCCGGCCGGAAAAATCAGTTACAGCGATTACGGGAATATGTGATTAATACCATTCCTGAAAATCAAAGATGGCGCCTTGATTTAGAATTAGTTTAAGAAATGATTCAACTGTTCTTCTCCGTACAAACAAGTTCCTGTGGGAGAGAGTAATGAAAAAAACCGGTAAACAAAAAAAATCAGCAAAGATCAAAAAAACCCTTTCCAGCAGCTCGAAGAGATAGAACTGCTTATTAATAAAGGTCCGGCCATAATTATTATCTGGCGGTGCACCGAGGGTTGGCCGGTGGAATTCATTTCCGACAACATCACCAATCTGGGATATACGAAAGATGATTTCCTCTCCGGACGGATTTCCTGGCTGAACATTACTCATCCTGATGATCTTGTCCGTGGGGAAGGAATGCCGACTGATGATATCAGCGAGGATACGCTTGATCATTTCAAGGAATACCGGATTATCTGCAAAGAAGGTGGTATTCTCTGGGTTCAGGACAGAACTATCGCCATTTTCGACAAAAAAGGCAAGATCAGCCATTTCCAGGGCATTATTGTCGATATAACCGATCAAAAGAAGATTAGGCAGGCATTGCAGGAATCAGAAAATATTTACCGGACTATTTTTGAAAATACGGGCACAGCCCTGGCAATTGCCGATGAAAACAAAAAACCGCTGCTGGTTAATGACGAAATGTGCCAACTTACCGGTTTTACTAAAGAAGAATTAATATGTGCTGACTGGTTATCTTTTGTTGTTCCCCGGGACAGGGAACGTCTTCTTAGCTACTATAAATTGCGGGTGACTGATCCGGATAAGGCACCACGTCATTATGAATATCAGATAGTAACAAAAAGTCATGAAATTAAAGATATTTTTATGACTTCGGAGTTAATTCCGGAAACAAAAAAAACTCTGGTATCCATGATGGATGTTACCGACCAGAAAAAAGCCGAAGCGGCATTGCGCAAATCAAGCGAACTGCTACAGGAACTTTTCCGTTGTTCCATTGATATTATTGGAGTTTTTGATAAAAATGGCATTTTCCAATATATTTCTCCTTCGTTAACTGCCATTACCAATTATCAGGAATCTGATTTAATAGGTAAGAGTTGTTTTGAATTTATTCATCCCGACGATCAAAAATTGATAATTAATGATTTTTTGGAGGTAGTAACCGGCGAGAACAATGGTATTGCCACTGAATTCCGTTTCCGCAAGGTGGACGGTTCGTGGGTTTATCTGGAAGCATTGGGTAATAGCTGTCTCAATAATCCCGCTGTAAACGGCATCATCATTAATGCCCGCGATGTAACCATGCGCAAGCGCATGGAAGAGCAACTGCTTCAGGTGCATAAAATGCAGGCGATCGGTACTCTTGCGGGCGGTATAGCCCATGATTTCAATAATCTGCTCATGGGAATTCAAGGGTATATTTCCTTAATGCTCTTATCCAAAGATTCCGGCGATCCTGATTTTGATAAGTTAAATAGTATGCAATCTCTGGTGCAGAGTGGCGCCGATTTGGCAGCCAACCTTCTCGGGTTTGCCCGAGGCGGACAGTACGAACTCAAACCAACTGATTTAAATGAATTAGTTTCCAAAACCGCCAATATATTCGGCCGGACAAAAAAAGAGATAATTATTCACCAGAAATATGAAAAAAACATCTGGTCGGTGGAAGTTGACCGCGTCCAGATTGAACAAGTGCTGATTAATCTTTATGTTAATGCCTGGCAAGCTATGCCGGGTGATGGCGGAGACATTTATCTGGAAACAAATAATATTGTTTTGAATGCTGCTGATGCGCGGACAATGAATATTAAAGAAGGTGATTATGTGCAAATCATGATTACCGATACCGGTATCGGCATGGATGAAGAAATTTGCCGCCGGGTCTTTGAACCATTCTTTACTACTAAAGAAAAGGGGCGGGGTGTAGGATTGGGTCTTGCTTCAGCCTATGGTATTATTAAGGAGCATGGCGGAATAATTGATGTTGCCAGTGAATTGGGCCATGGCACAATTTTCAGTATTTATCTTCCTGCTTCAGCCAAAGAAATATCAAGAGAAACAAGCTATGCAAAGGCAATTGTTAAAGGTAATGAAACAATATTACTCGTTGATGATGAGACGGCAATAGTTGAAGTTTGCGGGGAAATATTGAGCACTTTGGGCTATAACGTTTTGCAGGCCAGAAATGGCAAAGATGCTCTGAAAATATATGAAATAAATAATGGCGGAATTGATCTTGTAATTTTGGACATGATTATGCCCGGTCTGAGCGGCGGCGAAACGTTTGATGCGCTCAGACAAATGGACTCGAAAGTCAAAGTAATGCTCTCCAGCGGTTATATCTGTGGTGATCAGGCAAAAAAGATAATGGAAAAAGGCTGCCTGGCCTTTATCCAAAAACCATTCCGGATGGAGGAACTTTCCCAAAAAGTCAGGGAAATTCTTGATGGTGATGGATAAAAATCAAAGTTAGTTTTGCCCCACGACCTTAAAAATGTCTTTTTTGACTTTCTCAGTGTTTAAAAAAATCACACTTCCTGGCGCAAAGATGATATAGGAAAGATTCTGATAAATCATTCAACTGGAGTATTTTTATGAGTAAAAGCGGCGGAATACAAAGGCTATGGAGAAAAGAAATCATCGTTCTGGATGGCGCTACCGGTACGGAATTGCAGAAAAAAGGCCTGCCGGCAGGAGTCTGCCCGGAGCTTTGGTGCCTGGAAAATCCGCAGATTACTAAAGAAATCCATGCCTCTTACAAGCTCGCCGGGGCACAAGTCGTTTATGCCTGCACATTTGGAGCCAACCGCTTTAAGTTGGAACAATACGGCAATAAGGGCAATACTTATTCCATCAACAGAGATCTTATCCGGTTGGCCAGACAGGCTGTAGGCCCGAAGGTTCTTGTTGCCGGGGATATCGGCCCTACCGGATTATTTATCGAGCCTTTCGGTCCTCTTGCTTTTGAAGAAGCGGTAGATGCCTTCAAAGAACAGATACATGGTCTGATCGACGGCGGTTGTGATCTGATTGTTATCGAAACCATGATTGATATTCAGGAAACCCGCGCCGCCCTTTTGGCTGTCAAAGAAATTAAAGACATTTTCACTATGGTCTGCATGACCTACGAAAACGATGGTCATACTTTGAATGGCACCGATCCGGTCAGTGCGCTAATTACCCTGCAAAGCCTTGGCGCTGATGCCGTTGGTTGCAATTGTTCTACCGGCCCGGAGAAAATGCTGGAATTTATTGAGCTCATGAAACCTTACGCTACAGTGCCCCTCATCGCCAAGCCTAATGCCGGGGTGCCGCGCCTGGAAAACGGGAAAACGATTTTTGACATGGAAGCCCCGGTTTTTGGTTCTTTCGGAAGAGAGCTTGCGGAGGCCGGAGCCAATATGATTGGCGGCTGCTGCGGGACCACGCCGGCGCATATTCGGGAACTGGCGAAAGCCCTAGCCGGATTTTCTCCAAAACCGCCGGTCAGGAAGTCCATCGGTGCTGTCAGTTCATCGCGGGGATATTTAATCCTTGAGGGGAATAATCCGCTTTATATTGCCGGTGAAAGAATTAATCCGACTGGTAAAAAAGCATTACAACAGGAATTGCTGGAAGGGAAAACATCGATTATTCGTCAGATGGCGACTGAACAGGAAAAACAAGGGGCGCATTTACTCGATGTAAACGTAGGTCAGCCGGGCATTGACGAAGTTATGACAATTAAATCAATAATCGGCTTGCTTTCGACAGTAACTAAACTGCCGCTGATCGTGGATTCCTCTAAAATAGAAACGATTGCCGCCGCCCTGCGCGCTTACCCCGGCAGAATGCTGATTAACTCCATTTCCGGTGAAACGGAAAAAATGGCCAGGCTCCTGCCGCTCGCGGCAAAATACGGCGCCATGTTTATTCTTCTGCCGTTGACTGACGGAGAAATTCCGCAGACTGCGGTAAAACGTCAGGCTGTGATTAAGAATATTTATAGTTCGGCCCGAAAATTTGGTTTTACTAAAAATGATTTTATCGTCGATTGTCTTGTTATGGCGGTGGCATCCGATCCCGGGGCGGCCCAGGAAACTTTAAAAACGCTTAAGTGGTGTACGGAAAACTTCCATAGTAAAACAATTCTCGGTTTATCCAATGTGTCGTTCGGTATGCCGGGGCGTATCTGGCTCAATGCCGCCTTCCTGGCCATGGCCCAATTAAGTGGACTGACAATGGCCATCGCCAATCCGGGAAGCACAGAGCTTATGAATATCAAGAAGGCCGGTGATGTGCTTACCGCAAAAGACAAAGGCACCCAAAAATATATCGAGCATTTCTCCGACAAGCAAAATGTTATGCCCGGGGCGGCAGCAATCGAGATACTTTCGCCTCGGGAAAAAGTAAGTGCAGCCATTATGGAGGGCAATCGGGAAAATATTGTATCCTTAATCGAATTGGCGTTGGCTGCGGATATTACCGCTTCTGTTCTTGTGGATAAAGTTATGATTCCGGCAATAGTCCGGGTCGGCGATTTATATGAAAAGAAGATTTATTTCCTGCCGCAACTGATGGCTTCGGCAGAAGCAATGAAGAAGGCGTTAGGTTTCCTGGAACCGCATTTAAAGAAATCTGCTGCCGGCAACAAGGGCAAAATATTGATTGCTACGGTTAAAGGAGATATCCATGATATCGGCAAAAATATTGTGGCCTTGCTTTTACGGAATTACGGCTACAATGTTATTGATCTGGGCAAGGATATCTCCACGCGGGATATCATAGCGGCTGCGAAAAAAGAGAGCCCCGATGTCATTGGCCTTTCGGCGTTGATGACGACAACAATGGTTAATATGAAAGAAGTTATGGACACGGCGAAAGCCGAAGGCATAAAGACAAATTTTATGATTGGGGGTGCTGTCGTTACTGAATCCTATGCACGCTCAATCGGTGCGGCTTTTGCCAAAGACGGTGTGGAAGCCGTGAGAGTTGTGGAAAAATTAATTAAAAGATAGTAACTTTATCCGCGATAGAATCCACGAAAAATGAAAAAAAGCAGACAGGACATCATATTTGCGGTTGCATTTTCAGTGGCAATGCATATTGCCATGGGAATAACCTTATTTGATAATTTTTCCGGTAATTTTAATTTTTCTAAAAATTTTAATAAATTAAACCTGGTTTGGGTAACACTGGAAACAAAAAATCACGCGGGCATTGCGGCAAAGGATATGCGTTTTGTTTCCGATAATACCAGAAATAATACGGTGCAGGGAGCAATTATAAAAGAGTTTCCGGAAATGAAAAAGGTCAACCGGGAAGTGATGGAAACATTTCCGACACCTGATTATCCCGGCTCCGTCATCTTAGCCGGGTATAATGGTCCCGATGCAGCAGAGGCGAAGAGGCCGGTATATAATTCACTCCCGAGTGCATCAGCCGAGACGGCAGGAAGTTTGTCCGCTCCGGGGACTGATGCCTACCCGCAATACCTGAAAAATATGCCGCCGGTCTATCCGCAAATAGCCAGAATCCACGGTTATGAAGGTGCGGTATTGATATCAACAGAAATATTGCCTGACGGTAATGTGGGAAGTCTCCGGATAAAGAAATCATCGGGTTTTGCCATATTAGACCGGGCGGCACTGGAAGCGGTAAGAAACTGGAAGTTTGAACCGGCAAGAAAAATGGGCAAACCCTATGCCGTCTGGCGGGATCATATAATCAAATTTTTCTTAAATGATGATAATTCCCAGTCATAAATATTAAATGATATGGAGGAACTTGTAATGAGCATAAACGCAATGAAAGAGAGACTGGGGGAAATAATACTGGAGCGGTCTTTCAGGTATAGCGAAAATCCACCTTTCACTCTGGCTTCGGGCCGGCAAAGTAATTTTTATTTTAACTGTAAACCGACGACACTTGATCCTGAAGGCATGAATCTGATCGGCGCAATTATTTTTGATATGGTGAAGGACAGCAGTATCACCGCTGCAGGCGGACTTACGCTGGGTGCCGATCCCATTGCCAATGCGCTTTCCGTTATATCTTATCAAAAAGGAAAACCAATCAAGTCATTCATTGTCCGCAAGGATGTGAAGGATCATGGAACCAGAAACGCTATCGAAGGCAGTGTTAAATCCGGTGATAGAGTGTTGATCATTGATGATGTTATTACTACCGGCGGTTCGACCATCACAGCCATCGAGCAGGCCCGCAAGGCCGGATTAATCATTGACGGAGTCATTACATTAATTGACCGGGAAGAAGGCGGCCGGGAAAATATTGAGCAGCACATCGCCAACGTCAGATCGGTTTTAACTCGCACGGAAGTTATGGCTATTCGCGCCAAAAAAATGAACGGCGGGGCGGCTGAATGAAAAGAAGTGCAGCTGTTCTTTTTTTATCCGTTATAGCTTTGTCTATCGTTTGGACTTATGATTGCATTGCCAATCCGGGGATTATACCTGTGACGAAATTTACAACTCCGGCCATGCCCGGTGGAATTCCGGATGGCTGGAAATTGGAGAAAAAAGCCGGACGTCCCATGATGAATATGGAAAAGGACGGTGATGCTTTTTACCTGCGGTTAATTTCCCGGGGGGACTCTTCTTTCGGTTTGCGCAAAGAAGCCAGAGTTGATGTAAAAAAATTCCCCGTACTATGCTGGCGCTGGCGTGTCACTGCATTGCCCAGGGGTGGAGATGTCCGTAAAACTTCTACGGATGACCAGGCCCTGCAAGTTTATGTCGCATTTAAAGAGTCGGGCTTTATGGGATTGAATACTCCTGTAATTGGTTACATTTGGGATAATGAGGCGCCCAGGGGCTGGAGCGGTAGAAGCCCGCAAACCGGCGGCGACAAATTAAGATACATAGTTTTAAGAAATAAAACAGATAATGTCGGCCAGTGGTACACGGAGAGGCGCAATGTATATGATGATTATAAAAGGCTTTTTGCCGATATTAACGGCGGTGAACCACAGAGTGCAACAACCGGCCTGCAAATATACATTAATTCCCAACGGACAAAAAGTCCGGCGGAAAGCATGATTGGCGACATATATTTCAGCAATGAGCCTGAGGACATAGCTCTTGCTGAATCCGGCAGCAAAGCAGCTTCCCAAAAGATAGCCAGAATATCGGCGGTTAAACCGCCGGTAATTGCGAAAAAACGGTCGGGGAAAGTACTTGCCCTGCCCAATTGCTTTAACATCAGTATTGAATTTGACACAGATTCAATACTAATCGAAGATGATTATCAAGGCGAAATGCAAAAAGTCGCGGATTACCTGACGGAATATAGTGATGCCAAACTGAACATTGTGGGGCATACTGATAATGTCGGCAATGAAGAATACAATATGGCTTTATCCAGCCGCCGTGCCCAAATCGTTGTTAATTATCTGGTGGAGCAATTGGGCATTGATCCCCAGCGCCTGAATGTGCAGGGAGCAGGTTCCCGGCATCCGCTGGCTGACAATGCTACACCGGAGGGGCGCAGGCAGAACCGGAATGTTTTGATCAGTGACTGTCCGGAATAAATAATAAGAATGAGGTTAATAAGTATTAATAAATGTCCTTTGAATTTTAGCCGCTGAGGAAGTACGCAATTTCGCATTATAGAACAACAGCTTTGAAGGGCAAATCATTGCTCCAATTTCTGCATCTGTGCTCCGGTAAGTCTAATCCCGCTCACGCGGGACGAGCGTTAATTCTCTTCAGCTTGCTGCGATATAATAACGTTCATTTCAGGCATCGACAGCTTGCGGCATGTTGGCTGATTAATTTTTTGCATCGCGCAGCATTGGGGCGATGGGCCATTTTACTGCTTTGCTGCACTGCAATTAATATTCCGCTTACGGGTTGCAGTACAATTTACCGGAATTATGTTGATCAAAAAATTGATTCTGCAGATGATGTAGAAAAAGCGAGAGCGACGCGCGGCAGCATCAATGTGATTTTATTGCCAGGCTGTGCAAATAAGCCCGGAGCTCCGGATACACTTTTCAGTTGTCTGAAGTTATCCCGGGATGTCAATCCGGAATCGGTAAAATTGCCGCCTGATGAAAAAATTTATCTTGGTCATATCGCAGTATTTATCTTGC
>JANYAY010000127.1 GCA_025361065.1 Deltaproteobacteria bacterium | reverse complement strand
TTATTTTTTATTGGAAATTTCCTGGCTGTTCAGAACTGATGCCATCTACTAAAACAATATTATTCATATTTTGGTAATATCTCTTGACTAAAAAAATTATTTTAATTATTCATTTAAGTACGTGTCGGCTCAATATTTTTTTACTTTAATCAATTAGTATTCAGTATTAACATTGGGAGTACAAACATGAATACAAAATATTTTTTTCGCTTTACTGGTGTTTTCCTAATTTTCTTTATCCTTGTCTTATTTTCCCCGTCATTTGCTCAACCCGCAGACCAGACCACGGCGGATGACAACTTCCGGGATGAAAAGTACGACCCGAACAAAAAGGCCGTAGAGAAGCTCAGCAAAATGAAGCCGGAAGAAATAGAGGCACTCGACAGCAAGGTCGCTGAAGCACTCACCCTCTATTACGACGGTCAATACGGACGGGCACTGCCTATATTCAACCAGATTGCATCCACTGTGGAAACTATGGATGTGATGTGGTGGGTCGGCACAAGTGCCATGAAAACGGGAAATATGGAACTGGCCATTAAGAAGTTTAAGGGCATGCTGGAGGTTAATCCTAATTTACACCGGGTACGGCTGGAACTTGCCGCCACCTATTTTCAGATGCAGCGTTATGAAGAGGCAAAAAAGGAGTTGGCAGCCGTTAAAGCCGCCCGTCCACCGGAAGCAGTCCTGAAAAATGTTGATAAGCTGCTTGCAGCTATAGACGAGGCAACAAGAAAGGTCGCGTGGAATGTGCGGTTTTCGCAAGGAATCATGTACGATACCAACATCAGTGCGGGGCCAAATGATAGTTCTATCAGTGTCTTAGGTGGAACAATCCCTCTCACGGATGAACAAAAAAAATTGGCGGATTATGCCTCTATCACCAATTTCAGCGGCAATGTCCTCTATAACATTTCCAAAGAAAAAGGGGTCCTGTGGAATTCGACTCTCGATGTCTATAACTCTGCTTATTTTCAATATGGCAAGTTTAACTACTTTCTTACGGATCTTAGTACCGGTCCCTGGTGGGCGGGTCGGCAGGATATTCTCAAAGTTCCCTTTGGCTATTCTTATCAGGAATATGGAAGTGAACAGCTTTCCGGCATTTTTCATATTGACCCCAGCTACGAACATTTTTTTGGCAGCAACTTCAGTCTGAAAGGAAGTTTTCGTTATGCACGGGAGCGATTTAACTACACGGAAAATGAGTCTTACGACAATGATACGAGGAGATATGAAATCAGCCCCAGCTTCTACTTCGGCAACCGCAAACATATCATTTCCTTGAGCGCTGCCTATGAGGATTCTTCAGCCAATGCCCGGCAATTTTCCTATGACGGCCAATTTTACGCAATATCCTATTTTACGCGCTTCCCAACCCAGACGGAAATCTTTTTGCGCTACCAGTGGTCAGTGAAAGAATATAAGGAGATTCCCCCTCTCTTCGACAGTTACCGGTACGACCGGCGTAATATGGTCACGGCAGTTATTAATCAGAACTTTTATAAGAATTTCTTTGCATCGTTTGCCATTAATTATATTGATAATTACTCATCGGCAGGATTGTACGATTTTAGCAAGGAAACATATACATTAAGCATTGGCGCTTACTTTTAGCACCGGGAGGCCTCCATGAAAAAGCACAAAAGCATCATAACAATTTCAGCAGTCCTGGCAGCGGTAATGTTTATTTTTTCACATCCGTCCTTTGCCGAACGCGGCGCCGGGGTATCAAAAGAGATGCTCCCCCGCGAGCTGCGGGGCATAACGATAAACAATGCCTTCATCCCATCTTCCGGCAAGGAAGCGGGAGTCATCCAGGAAGTGTCCGGAGCCGTGATTGTTGCCCGGGAAAACTTGCAGCAGGCTTATTTTGCGGCGCCCGGTGACAAGATCTATGAAAAAGACACCTTCTTTACACTCAAAAACTCGCGGTGCCGCTTCCGCTTATTATTTGAGGATGTGATCAGCGTCGGAGACAATGCCAAAATTAGCGTTACCAAGTTTATTGACGACAGGAAATCACAGGAAAAACACGCCTCCTTCAACATGGTGAAGGGCAAGGTTATGTTCTACACTATGCGCCTGTTTCGTTACAAGAACGCATCGATGACGGTAGATACTCCCACATCTATTGCGGGAGTCAGGGGAACAAAGTTTGGTGTCGAGGTTGCTTTACTGAAAGAAGATACCGATACCGCCGGAAAGCCGATTTATGTGGCCGATGCTTCGGACAAGGCATTTATCCATCTGGCCCAGGCCAATTCTCAAGGCAGCGTAACCAATGTACATGCCTTTGACGGGAACCTTTATGTAACCAGCACATCGACAAACCAGACCCAGTCTATCAGTTCCGGGCAATCTACTTCCAGCTCGCCCACAGGGCTGGGTGCCGTTGTGTCGACACCTCCGGGTGTGACCCAGAAGTTCCAGCAGAACACCGGCGGCAGTGGATCAGGAGGTGCTGATGCTGGTACTGGTACTGGCGACAGTGCTGGTGGCGGCACATCAGGTACAACCACGGATACCGGTGGAACGAGCACCGTAGTCGATACCACAAATATCACTCAAACACAGAATCCGCCGCCGCCACCACCGCCGCCACCACCAGCACAAGCATGGCAGGGCACCGGGTATTTTACCGGTCTGCTGAGCGTGCAAAACAGCGGTAGGCAATTTGAGGGAGCGTATATATCGACGACTCCACAAAACTTTGCGGCTTCAATTCAGGCGGATAATATCACGGGAGTTTATACTATTACCGGTAACGGGTCTAGCCAGTCTGTGACCGGAATAGCTACATCGCTTTATGGCACATTTTCCGGTTCAAAACCGGTAACAGTTGTCGACCTGGGTTTCACTGAATATATGTCCTGGGGTTCCTGGACACAACCATTGGCAATGACAACTAACTCTGTCTATGATCTATTTTTCGACAACCCCAATTATACCGTTAACGGAGCCGTCACGGCCACGTTACCCCTGACGGGAACCTATGACTATGCCGGACCCGCTTACGGCACACTATTTAGCACATCCGGCGGTCTGACTATGACTGGCGGTTTTACAGCCAATGTAAATTTTAATACTGCGCAAATTACCAACTACAATATGGCTGTTGCCGGTGGCACTGGCCCTACCACGTCATCAGCGTCTATAATCGGCGCCGTCATAAACCTCGTTCCCGGCTCACCTAATTTTTCTGCCATTCAAACTAACGGAACCTGGACACTGGTGGCGAATACTGTCGGTGCCGCCGGTAATGTTACCACGGGCAAATTATATGGTTCATTCTTTGGTCCCACTGCCAACAATATGGGCTCTGCCTGGGGGATGACTACAGGCGCAAATAACGCCGCGGGAATTGCGATAGGTAATTCCAAGGCCGCTCCGTTCTAAGTTTATTGATGAAGCACGAATATGCCGATGTGCTCCGGAAGGCTTTGTTTGTGTAAGGATTCCATTGCCTAAGAGAGCTTTTTTGCCCCGGATCCCTTTTTTCGTCCCTCCGGCAAGGTACCCTGGTAAAGGAATCCGGGGATGACGAGCATTTTGCAGGAACATCATATAGAGAGCTTTGCACAACCCCTCTAATCGTCTTACCGGTCTTGTGACCTTTAGGTTACGAACGCCGGTATCCAGGAAACCATTGATAATACTGGATTCCGTATCGCGCTTCGCTTGCACGGAATGACAAAATTGTTAGTTTTATGTAGTTATGCAAAGCTATCATATAATGTTTCTTCTATCTCCGCAGCAATGCGGAACTTCAGTCTTGCTTTCCCGGCAAATAATTGAATAAACTGAAAGTTGCACGAGGTCACGAAAGCTAGGCACTGTAAGAGATTTACTCCCTTTTCGTTATTTTGGTATTGAGAATTTCTGGTAAAGACAAGACTACAGGTTTAGTAGTTTTTCCGGCAGCGTAAAAAAATATTTATGAACGCAGAGACAAAACCTTTAATAAGCATAATCATCCCGGTTTTCAATGAAAGCAAAACCGTTGCCGCTGTTATCAAAAGGATCAATGACCTACCGGTAGCAAAAGAAATTATTGTCGTAGACGATGGCTCTACCGACGGGAGCAAAGAAATAATTGCGGCCCTGGCGAAACAATACGCTTTCTCGCTCATCACCCATTCCCCCAATAAAGGCAAAGGTGCTTCCGTTCTTGCCGCCGTCAAACTTGCCACCGGAAAGTATTTAATCGTCGAAGACTCCGATATGGAATTAAATCCGCAGGATATTTTGAAAATGCTGGGAATGATCAGAACGAAAAATGTGGATATGGTTAACGGTAATCGCCAGGCGACTTGCACAAGAAACACAAACTTCATTTCAATGCTGGCAAAAAAAAACACAAAAAACCTTTTATGGCTGCTCTACGGAAAAAACATCAATGACCTGCTTAGTTCTTATAAACTTTGCACCCTGGAAAACTTTAAAATTCTGGACATTCAATCGCAAAGATTTGGATTCGAAACCGAGTGGATAATAAAAGCCCTCAAAAAGAAATGGATAATAAAAGAGGTATATATTGACTACTATCCCCGAAAGATCACCGAAGGGAAAAAAATCACAGTAAAAGACGGCTTCGAAATTATCTGGAATATTATTAAATACAGATTTTCCTGATTTGCAGATATAATCTTCAATCGATTAGAGATAGGAACGGATAGTCTATCGGCAACCAATGAAAAATAATAATCTGTTAAGTTATAAGATGATCAAAAATTATTATGATGAGGTTTACTTTTCCCATATCGCCCCGAAGGCAAAAACATCTCGGCACCATAAGCAGCTGGCCTGCCGCCTGAATATCCGCTCCGGACAATCTGTTCTGGATATAGGCTGTGGCTCGGGCGACTGGTTGCGCGCCGTATCTCGTCACGGGGCTTTTACCGTTGGACTGGATATTTCTTCCAAAGCTATCGCCGCGTGTAAGGAAAACGTACCGCGAGGCCGCTTCTTGGAGGGATGTGCAGAGAATTTGCCTTTCCGGGAAAATACATTTGATGTAGTCACCTGCCTTGGCTCTCTGGAACATTTCATCAATCCCGGGCAGGCATTGCGGGAAATGGCCCGCGTGGGCAAAGAAAACGCCGTGATACTGCTTCTGGTCCCGAATGCCGGTTTTCTCACGAGCAGGCTTGGGTTTTTTTCGGGAACTGACCAACTGCAGATTAAGGAAGAAGTGCTGTATCTTCATGAATGGAAATACATGTTTGAATATGCAGGACTTTGCGTGCGGCAGCGCTGGCGCGACCTGCACATTCTATCCTGGCGCTGGATCAAATTATCCGGCTGGCGCAATATCCCGCTGCGTGCGGCTCAGGCGCTGGTGCTTGCTATCTGGCCGCTGAAATGGCAATATCAGGTTTACCACCTCTGCACCAAACCGCCGTTGAAATCAGCCACCTCACAGCAAGCTGTCGAGGCATGAAATGAACGTCATTATATCGCGAGATCGCTCACGGGAATTAACGTTCGTCCCGCGTGAGCGGGATTGAAGATTGCAGCACTGGCACAATGGGAACAAAGAATTACTATCCGGATTTCTCTATAATATATGAATATTTTACTATTAAATACGAGGGACATAGCCCATCCAGCCTCGGGAGGGGCTGAAATATATACTCACGAGATATGCAAGCGCTGGGTCCGCTGGGGACACAATGTTACTATTTTCTCTGCTGAATTCCCGGGAGGAACAAAAAAAGAATATATCGAAGGAATTGAAGTAATCAGGCGAGGGAGATTCCCTTTTGTCTATCTCTTTGTAAAATATATCTATAAAAAGCAACTGCAGGGCAGGTATGATATTGTTATAGACGAATATACATTGCGGCCCTTTCTCAGTCCGAAATTCGTCTCGGAACCGGTTATCTTTTTTGTTCATGAACTCGCCAGAGAAAAATACTTCCAGGCCTTGCCGCCGCTTTTCAGTCATCTGGCCTATTATATTTTGGAACCGCGCTGGCTTGCGGCGTACCGGAATATCAAAACGATCGCGGTCAGCAAATCATCAAGGCAGGATCTCCTTAACTTTGGTTTTAACGACGTCAGCATTGTACCGGTCGGTCTCAGCAGCCAACCGTGCCCCGCAATACCAAAAAAAGAGGAAGCGCCGACTCTCTTATACGTCGGGATGCTGAAAAGATTGAATCTGGTGGAAGACGCCATCATTGCCTTTAAAAAAATTAATGCCATTATACCCCAATCGCAACTGTGGGTTGTCGGCAGAGGTGCTGACAGGAAACGACTGGAGAAGATTGCTGACGGCAATAAAAAAATTATATTTTTTGGTTTTGTCAGTGAGTCGATTAAACTCGATCTGATGAGAAGGGCTCATGTACTTGTTGTACCCGCCATAAGAGAAGGATGGGGCATGGTAGTCACGGAAGCCAACGCCTGCGGAACTCCGGCCGTCGGATATGAAGTGCCGGGGTTGCGGGATTCTATCAGGAACGGGGTTACGGGTATCACTACGGCAAGTAATCCGGAGGCTCTTGCTTTAGCTGTCCTGGAGATATTCAATAAACCTTTATTACGAAATTATTTGTCAAAAAATGCCCTTGATTGGAGCAGTAATTTCTGCTGGGATAATTCGGCGGCCGCCTTTCTGGACATAATTAAGGAAGAAATCTTAACCTCAAAAGGAAGTAAATTGTTTTGAGTGCGAAAAAGGGAAAAAGAATAAAACGAATTGATTCATTAATTCCTTCAACGGATACATTTCCGCCAATTCCTTTTGCTGCCTTCCTGATAATAATTGCCAGTATTATTGCGTATTCCAACAGTTTTCAGGCACCTTTCATTTTTGATGATTTGACCAATATTCTGGATAATTCTTCCATCCGCAGCATTGCCGATATTAGAAAATTTTTCCTGGTTCCGTCGGTTTCCGGACTATGGGATCGTCCTGTAATAAACTTTACGCTGGCAATCAATTATGCCTTAACCGGAGAGAATTCATGGAGCTATCACGTTGGAAATCTCTTTATTCATATCCTTTCCGCGCTATGCCTGTTGGGAATTATCAGACGGACATTGCTGACAAGCACATTAGCAGAAAGATACCATCACACTGCCACATCCCTCGCTTTGGGATCTGCGCTGCTTTGGGCGTTACACCCTCTGAACACCCAGGCTGTTACATACGTTATTCAGCGCTGCGAATCTCTCATGGGTCTGTTTTATTTGTTAACTTTGTACTGTTCCATAAGAAGCTGGGTTTCCACCTCGGCAAATACATGGCGTCTTTTAGCAGTATTGTTTTTTCTTCTGGGTGTCGGCACTAAAGAGGTTATTATCACGGCGCCATTTGTTGTGTTGGCCTATGAATGGATTTTTTTGCATCCCTCGCTTAAAGAAATATGGCGACATTCCCGGTTTCTGTATTGGGGATTGGGATCAGGAGTCATTGTTTTATCGATCATAGTCTTAGCCGGGGGAACTGTGACTTCTTCAGTTTCACCTCTGCAATACTGGCAGACTGAGCCCCAGGTTATTTTGCACTATCTGCGGCTGGCGGTATGGCCGCATCCACTCTGTTTTGACTATGGATGGCCCATGGCTTCTCTCGGGGAAGCCATTCCGGCGATTTTTATCCTGCTTACAATGCTTATCGGTTCATTATGGCTTTTTTTAAAGAAAAGTCCTTTCGCCTTTCTTGCCATATGGTTTTTTGCCGTTCTTGCGCCCACTTCTATTGTACCTCTCCCCGATCCCGCCTGGGAATACCGTATGTATCTGCCGCTTATCGCAATTGCCGTTATTGCCGTCATAGGTTTTTATGAATTGAGCGGAAAATTGACGAAGCGTTTCTTTCCCGACAAGATAGATGGATTGAGGTGGACCCGGATATTTCTGTTGGTCATTGTTGCCTGTTTGCTGGGAGGCGCGACCTGGTTGCGCAATCAGACTTACCGGCAGGAAATGACTCTCTGGCAGGATACGGTAATAAAACGTCCGCAGAACAGCCGCGCCCATCTTAACCTGGGCGCCGCTTTAGATCGTACGGGTAGAATTAATGAAGCCGCCGCCGAATATCGGGAAACCATCAGCCTGGATCCCCGGTCGGATGAGGCTTATGCCAATCTGGGCTTTAATTTGTACAGGATGGGCAAGCCCGCTGAAGCGATCGAACTATTCCATAAATCCCTGCTTTTAAACCCGGATAACGTCGCGGCGCACTCCAATCTCGGCATAGCCCTGTGGGGATCAGGAAAAAAAGAAGAAGCTTACCGATATTTTAAGAAGGCATTGCAACTCAAAGCAAACCAGCCGCAGGTGCATTCCAATCTGGGTTGTGCGCTCAATGAAATGGGAAGATATGACGAAGCTGTAAGCCATCTCCGGGAGGCGATATACTGGAATCCCCATTTCGCCGAGGCCCATGCGAATCTGGGTTACTCTCTGGAGTCCAAGGGATTAAACTCGGAAGCTGTCTTGCATTACAGGGAGGCCCTGCGGCAAAATCCCGAGCTAAAAGAAATAAGGCAGAGGTTAGAGAAACTTACACGGCATGCAGAATAAATATACATCTGTTGCCTTTGCAGAAGTTGCCACTCTTAGCTGCACCGATGCAACATCTGAGCATACCGGTAATTTTCTTTAAACCGATACGCTTTTCTACAAAAGGCGTTCTGCGCCGACAGTCTTCACCGTTGTTTTAATTACACCTGCCGGTTCGCGGGTAAAAACAATCATAAAAGGTATCATTCCATTAGGCATAATTTTATCATTGACATTATTGCCGCCTTCCGGACGGGAAAGTCTTTTCAAAATTTCTTCTTCCGGCAACGTCATTAGTTCTTCATCAGTTAAAACATTACCGGCATAGGTGGCCAGTTCGCCCAACACTACAGCATAGGCATCAACAACTTCGCCTTTTATTACTATCCGGGAAATGGGGTAATCCGCCTGATTCACCGCCGTTCCTTCAACAATACGGATTGGACCCGCAACATAGTTATTTAAAATCCGCTGCCTTATATCCTGTAACTTGACCTGGCCTACAACAATTTCGGGGCGTGCCGGCTCACTAATACCGATATCGACATATTGGTTGACAATTTTCAGCAAACGATCTCCCATATGCGGGAAAACAAAAATATAAATAATTGCCGGAATGACGACAATTACCGCAACAATCCAGACGGCAATCGTCAACACTCGTAAGATACCTTTTCGTGATGATTTTCCTGCCTGCTTTTTATTCTCTTGTGCCGACAATTCATAGGCTATGACATTTTCATCTTCCCTGGTGTCTTCATTGAAAGGTTTTCCAATCTCCGGCATTAATTCTTTATCGGAAGCACTCTGCGACTTCATAACATTCGCAAGAAAAAGGGCATCATCCTCATCGCCGCTGGAAATCGACGCTCTTGCCGGCGCAGTTTCTTCCACCGAGAATAGTCCTTCCCTGTCCACCGGGTCCGCGCCGGGCTTTACTGTTTGCGGATTGTCCTGAAAAAAAACGTGCTGACAATGGCTGCAACGCAGCCATACGCCTTCCCCTTCCATCAGATCATCAGCAAAACGAAACTTGGTCCGGCATTGCCGGCATTGAATGATCATTCTCTTACCTCTGCCTCTTACTGTTTGATTATATAAACTTCCGGTAAAAAACGAGCCTGTTCGTTAAAATCAAGTCCATAGCCAACCACAAAACCGTCATCTATAGTAAAACCGACATAATCGGCTTCAAATGATATTTTTCTTCTTTTCCGTTTATCCAAAAAAGCGCAGACTTTAAGAGATTGCGGATTTCTTTCTTTCAACCAGTTAACCAGATATGTTAAAGTTACGCCCGTATCAATAATGTCTTCCACAATCAGAATATCCCGGCCTTTAATTGATGTTTCGATGTCTTTGGTCAGGACTGCCTTGCCTGAGCTTTCCGATCCTGCGCCATAACTTGCTACCCGAACAAAATCAACTTTACAGGGGATGCTCAGAGCCCGGATTAAATCAGCCATAAAAATAAAAGCACCTTTAAGAATACCAATAACTATTAATTCACGGCCATTATAATCATCCGAAATTTGACTGGCTATCTCCTGCACCCGTCGCGCAATAACATCACGGGGGAAAAGGATTTCTTTGTGCATTTTGTCCAATTCAGGAATCTCCTCGGATTATTGGTTGTTTGGCGCGTCACATTAGACAAAATATAAGTTGTTCTGTCAATAGGAAATCAAAAATGCTTCCGATACGCGGCGACAAATTGCCGCACATTGCGCAAAATCAGCGCTTCTGCCGCTTCCAGTTCCTGCGCATCGGCAAATGTGGAAGAAAGGCTCATGAATATTTTATCCAGAGGCGAAATCTCTCTGCCGAATTTTGCATAATCAATATAACTGATCATATATTGCGATCCGTCAAAATAATATTTGCCCAGCCGGTTGGTCTCTTCCGAGCGAAATGGCCAGTAAATTTTCCAGTCAAAAAACTCCCGGGCAATATTCCTCAAAGCTTCATTTTCAAAGACTTCCGGTTTGAGTTCTTCGCCTATTCTATCGGCCAGAATTCGAAAATAATCAGTTACTAAATCAATATCCGTCAGGCAAAGACCGTAAAGATACCAGTCCTTAACTATTTTAATCATAATTTGCGCCTGACTTCCGGGAATAAAATGATGACTGGGGCAGAGATGGCCCGCGCAAGTCTCCTGCCCGTAAAAAGAACCGGCGCGCATATCCAGACCCGAATTCTGCAACGGGTGCAATAAGCAACCCACTTTATTTTCCGACTCATCGAGAAAACCGAGATATTCACAGCAGTAAATTACTTCATATCTCTTCTTAAAATCTTCCGCAGCAAAGGTAGCTTCGGCATAGTATTCAATGTCACCCGGAATTTTTACCATCTCGCGGAAACGCTTTGTTCGCGCACGCAATCGCAGCTGAAGCGACTCGCGGGAACTGTCCACATAATTGTAAAGTCCGCAGCAGGCGCCGCAGGACTTAAATTCATCAGGCTGACACAAAACGATTGAATGATTATTCATATTGTTTATTCAAAGACAATGGTTTTTGACCCATAAACCAGAATTTTATTTTCCAGGTGCAGGCGCAAAGCGCGCGCAAGCACTATTCTTTCGAGGTCTTTGCTTTTGGTCTGAATGTCGGCAATTGTATCGCGATGGCTGATTTTGATTACATCCTGCGCAACAATCGGCCCTTCATCAAGATTTTCCGTCACATAATGTCCGGTAGCCCCGATAATCTTCACACCGCGGTCATAAGCCTGCTGATAAGGATTGCCCCCGGCAAAAGCCGGCAGAAAGGAATGATGAATGTTGATGATCTTATGGGGATAGGCCTTAAGAAATTTCCCGGTCAGAATTTGCATGTAACGCGCCAGCACAATCAGGTCTATCTTCATTTCCTGCAAATGCTGAATCTCCAGTCTTTCCTGTCCGGCCTTGTTTTGCGCCGTAATCGGAAAATGAAAATATTTCAGGCCTAATTCTTCCACCGATTCCCGGGCATCAGGATGATTACTGATTACCAGAGGTATTTCCGCTTTAAATTCACCCAGACGATGGCGCAGAATCAAATCATGGAGACAATGGAGATGTTTGGATACGAAAACGGCTATGCGGGGCACATAATCGGTAAAGTGCAGAGCCCATTTCATTGCGAACTGCGCGGCCAGTGGCGCCAATGCCTCGGGAATTTCTTCGCGGCTCAGCGAAAAACCTTGAAGCTCCCACTCAATCCGCATAAAGAATATTTTTCCTCTCTTGGAAGTGTACTGGTCGGCATGAACTATATTGCCGTTATGCTGAAAGATAAAATTAGACAACATGGCTACAAGACCTTTACGGTCGGGACAGGACAAAAGCAAAATTGCATGAACATTACTCATCAGATAACCTTATATTTTACTGGTTAAAATGTCTTTCTTAATTTATAGAAGGATTGGCGTTGCAGGTCAAGCTTAAAAATGCTAAGAGACGACGCCATCGGGCGAACACGCATGGAGACTGGAAATTAGTGAAATTAATTGAAGAAATAATTCTTCCCAATGGGTTGAAGTTAAATATTTTTGATTTGTCGCGCGAAATTGCCGCCCCTACGGTTAAAGTAGAGATCGCTTTAAAAATCGACATCGCCTTAAACGAATCATTTTTCTCAACCGAAGTCGATTATCTGCAGGTGAAAAATATCTTTGGCGATAAGCTTATTTATGAATATACGCTGGAAAGAGCTTATATTAAGAAAGAAAAAGGCGATATAGTCCGCGAGGAATTAATTAACACCTTCAAAAATAATTCACTCCCTTACCTCGGGACGGATAATTTTGCCAAAAAGTTTGCTCTATCACTACTCCGGGACATCAAAAAAAATCCTTACAAGTATTCATGCAAAGAGATCGCGAAACATGATCAACTATAATTTTGATGAACTCCTGCTTGCCGCCGAGAAGCCCAGCCGCTATATTGGCGCAGAAGTTAATTCCGTTTATAAAGAGAAGGCGGAAGTAAATTTTCTTCTTGCCTTTCCTGATACTTATGAAGTCGGAATGTCACACTTGGGTTTAAAGATTCTCTATGAAATATTAAACGAAATTTCTTACGTGGCCGCACAAAGATGTTTTGCTCCCTGGCCCGATCGTGAGAAGCAACTGCGACAAGGCAACCTGCCCCTTACTTCGCTGGAGACACAACTGCCGCTCGCGGATTTTGATATTGTCGGATTCTCTCTCCAATATGAATTGTCTTATACCAATGTATTAAACATGCTGGAATTAGGCGGTGTACCGCTCAAACGCTGCGATCGCCGGGAAGGTGATCCGCTGATAATTGCCGGAGGGCCCTGCTGTTTTAATCCGGCGCCGCTGGCTGATTTTATTGATGCCTTTGTGATCGGCGAAGGTGAAGAAGTGCTGGCCGAAATTACCGGACTTCTTCGTAACGGCAAAAAAAACAAAATCTCCCGGCAGGAATCCATTTTGCAAATGGCACAAATTCCCGGCATTTATGTTCCCGCTGTGCATGATAAAAACCGCATTATCAGAAAAAGAAAGGGAATTGATCTCAATTCATGGCCCTATCCTGTTTCGCCTGTTGTCCCCTTAATGCAAACCGTCCATGACCGCATTATCCTGGAAATAGCCCGCGGCTGCACCCGCGGCTGCCGGTTTTGTCAGGCGGGAATGCTCTGGCGTCCATACAGGGAAAGAAACTTATCTCTGCTCAAAGAGATGGCCGGAAAATTACTGGCGGCAACAGGCCACGATGAAATATCGCTTTTAGCTTTGAGTTCCGGTGATTACAGTTGTCTTGAACCTTTATTAAAAGATTTGATGAACCGGTATTATACCCGGCGTGTTGCGCTGGCGCTTCCATCTTTGCGTGTAGAATCACTGACCGGAACATTAATCGAAGAAATTAAACGCACCCGCAAAACCAGCTTTACGCTGGCGCCGGAAGCGGGAACAAATAAGATGCGTCAGATTATTAATAAAGGAAATACCGCTGAAGATTTGCTCTCCACGGTGGACAAAGTTTTTGCCGCCGGCTGGAAATCAATCAAGCTCTATTTCATGATCGGACTGCCTCAGGAGTCTCAAGAAGATTTGGAGGGAATTATCGAACTGGGCTATCAGGCGCTGCGGGCAGCGAAAAACCGCGGCCAGGTAACCATCAGCCTTTCCACATTTGTTCCCAAACCGCATACACCGTTCCAATGGCACCGGCAGATTTCACTTGCCGAAACATATGCTAAACAGGAATATATCCGCCAGCGCATCAATAACCGCAACCTCAGCATGAAATGGCATGATGCCCGGATGAGCATGCTGGAAGGATTATTTTCCCGCGGTGATGAAAAACTCGCAGGCCTTTTAGAAGCGGCCTTTCGGAAGGGGTGCCGTTTTGACGGTTGGACTGAGCTGTTCAATTTTGAACTCTGGCAGGAAGCGTTACGGGAGACAGGAATTAACCCGGAAGATTATACCCGCGAGCGCGATCATGACGAAATATTGCCCTGGGATAATATTGACTGCGGTGTAAGCCGTCAATTTCTCTGGGAAGAATGGCTCAAGGCCGCCGATTGTTCAGCAACTGCCGATTGCCGCGCCGATGGCTGTCAAAAATGCGGTGTTTGTGATTTTACCACGACAAAAAATACTTTTTCCGCGACTGATGACAAAACTGATCCGGCGGCAGCTGTATCTAGCCGCTCCTTTTCTAATCAGCCTGTTATTGAGAAACATTATCGCTTCACCTTTACCAAAGCCTGCCGTGCGCGTTTCCTTTCCCATTTGGAATTATCTTCGGCATTAATCCGCGCCTTACGCCGCAGCAGCCTGTCTTTATCCTATTCCATGGGTTACCATCCCCATCCGAAAATATCTTTTGCTACGGCGACCTCCGTCGGCATGGAAAGCCTTCAGGAGTTCGCTGATGTAACCGCTCAACAATATTCAGGGGATTTAGCCTTCCTGAAAAGTGAGATCAACGGTGCACTGCCCCTGGGGGTGGAAGTTCTGGAAATTCGGGAATTGGCTTTTAGTGAAAAAGATCTGGCCCAGGCACTGCGCGGATTTTCCTACGAGCTGCGCCTTCCGCACGACATTGATTCGGCACATTTAGCCGCATTAGAAGATAATATTCAAAAATTCCTGGTCGCGCCGGTATTTAATATTGAACGGAAATCGAAGAGAAAGAATATTTCAAAAGATATTCGTCCGTTCGTGGAGAAAATGACACTTGATTTTGCAGCAAAAAAAGTATCCCTGACTATTCGGCATTCCCAACAGGGGTCAGCAAGACCTCTGGATATCATAGGGCATGTTCTGGGATTTAATGAAGAAGAATTAACGCAAATTCACGTTGTTAAAAAGATGACTCTGCTTTTTTAGGATATTATCTCCGTTATTTCAGGGTCTTAACCATTGCGAGGTCAATAATTAAAAAAAATTGTTCTAAAAGCTAAATTTTATTGACAAACGAGCACAAATTAACTATAAGCTTCGATCTTAATCACAATATAAGGATAAGAGTATGTATGCAGTAATAAAAACAGGCGGGAAACAACACAAGGTAAGCGAAGGTGATGTTTTATCTATAGAAAAGCTGGTCGGTGATAAGGGCGCAGAAGTCGTTTTCAACGAGGTCCTGATGGTTGCTGACGATAAAAACGTTACAATCGGCAAACCCTTTGTGGAGGGCGCCACGGTTACAGGTGAAATCGTCAATCAAAAGAAGGGCATGAAAATCCATGTTTACCACATGACGCGCCGCAAAGGTTTTCACAAGAAAACCGGACATCGCCAGAATTTAACCAGCATGAAAATAAAAAAGATTTCAATATAGGCGGAGGAAGTCATGGCACATAAAAAAGGCCAAGGGAGTTCTCGCAACGGTAGAGATAGTAATTCCCAGAGGCGTGGCGTTAAAGTGTTCGGCGGTGAGAAAATCCATGCGGGATCAATCATCGTGCGGCAGGTAGGAACAAAAATTCATCCGGGTAACAATGTCGGTTTAGGAAAAGATTTTACTCTTTTTTCCTTGATTAATGGAATAGTAAAATTTGAAAGACTCGATAAGACCAGAAAAAAGGTAAGCGTTTACGCGGCATAAATCTTCACAACAATATTACGATTACAAAAGGCGCTCAAAACAGGCGCCTTTTTTAATGAGTCTCTAATTATGCAAGCATCGCGCAGCAGAATTAGTTAGACGAATTATCCCGCGCATGCGGTGGCAATGAGGCTCCAATTATACAAGCGTAGCGCAGTAGAATTGGCCAGCCGAATTATCCAGCATAGCTGTGGTAATGAGTTTCTAATTATGCAAGCATCGCGCAGCAGAATTAGTTAGTCGAATTATCCCGCGCATGCGGGATTGTGGCAATAATGCTTCCAATCAAATTGATATTACAGAGGCAAATCTTTCCGGATATTATTCATGAAATTTGTTGATGAAGCAAAAATTTATATCAAGGCGGGACACGGCGGACCAGGTTGTGTAAGTTTCCGCAGAGAAAAATTTGTCCCTCGCGGTGGTCCCGACGGCGGCGAAGGCGGCAAGGGCGGCGATATATTTTTCCGCGCAGCTCAAAGCCATCGTACCTTATTGGACTTAAAATATCAGCAGCATTATCTGGCCCAAAATGGCAGCCATGGTTCGGGAAACAACCGCAGCGGTAAAAGCGCCGAAGATATGGAAATTGTCGTGCCCGTGGGCACGGTCGTTAAAGATTTCGAAACGCAGGAGATACTTGCCGACTTATCTGTTAACGGACAGACTTATGTAGTCGGACATGGCGGCATCGGTGGGAAAGGTAATTCTCATTTTGCCACTTCCACACATCAAACACCGCGTTTTGCTCAGGAAGGCATGCCCGGCGATGAACGCTGGCTCAAACTGGAGCTCAAACTGCTGGCCGATGTCGGCATTGTCGGCTTTCCTAATGCGGGCAAATCAACTTTCATTTCGCGTGTTTCCGCGGCTCGGCCCAAAATCGCCGATTATCCTTTTACTACGGTCTCTCCGCATTTGGGCGTCGTTAAACATCTCGACAGCAAAAGTTTTGTTATGGCTGATATCCCCGGTTTGATCCCCGGGGCTCATGAAGGCCACGGCATGGGCATCCAATTCTTAAAACATGTAGAAAGAACCTCGCTCCTGCTCCACATTATTGATATCTCCCTGGAACCTGACAACATTGCCCTGGCGAATTATCAGGCAATTAACAAAGAACTGGGTTTTTATAATCCGCAACTGCTGGAAAAGCCGCAAATCGTGGCTCTCAACAAGATTGATCTTCCCGATGTCCAGGATCAGGTCAAAAAAGAAGTTGCACGATTTCAGAAAAAAGGCATAATACTATATCCGTTTTCCGCCGTAACCGGTGAAGGTATAAAGGAAATATTAAACAAAATAATTGAGAAATTAAGCCAAACTTAAGTGAAATCGTAAAAAAGTCGAAAAATTAACAATGAAAAACCTCCGTCTGGAAACACTGGCCCACGTAAAAAAAATTCTCATCAAAATCGGTTCGGCAGTGCTCACCGGCACGGACGGCCTTGATCTCAAAGTTGTTGATTCTTTAGTCACCGAAATATCCGGGCTGGTGAATCAGGGTTATTCGATAATCCTCGTATCTTCCGGAGCGATTGCTTCCGGGAAACACCGCCTGAACATTACCGGCAGACTAAAAAGCATTCCGGAAAAACAGGCTGCCGCCGCCGTCGGACAGGGCCGGCTGATGCGCGTTTATTCCAAGTCATTTGAAAAACACGGCCTTTATGTCGCCCAAATTCTTCTGACTCTTTCCGATCTCACCGACCGGCAAAGATTTTTAAATATCCGGAATACTCTTTCCACCCTGATGGAATGGAAAGTGACGCCTATTATCAATGAAAATGACACTGTTGCCGTTGATGAAATCAAATTCGGCGACAACGACAACCTCGCCGCCATGATCGCCAATATTGTAGAGGCTGATCTTTTTATTAACCTGACCAATACTGCGGGATTATACGACTGCAACCCTGCTGAATCTGAGAAAGCCAGGTTCATTCCGCTCGTATCTGAATTCACGGATGAAATTGAAACCATTGCAACGGCGGAAACATCATCGATCGGCACAGGCGGTATGAAGAGCAAAGTCCTTGCCGCCAAAAAGGTTACGGCCATCGGAATTCCCTGTATCATTGCCCCCGGGAAAAAAAAGAAAGTCTTAACTGATATTATTGCAGGTCGTGAAATCGGCACGCTTTTTCTGCCCATGGCTGATCGCTTAAAAAGCAAGAAATACTGGATTGCTTTTACCCTGCGTTCTCACGGCCGGCTGATTGTTGATGACGGCGCCAGTAAAGCACTGCTGGAAAAGGGTAAGAGTCTGCTTCCTTCAGGCATTATCGATGTAGAAGGAGATTTTGCTGTCGGCGATCCGGTGAGTTGCGTGGATCGCGAAGGAACGGTAATAGCCAAGGGTCTCGTCAATTTCAGTTCTGTTGAAGTACGCAAAATAATGGGTTTGAAAACAGCAAAGATCGAGCTGATCCTGGGTCACAAGGACTACGCAGAAGTCATTCACCGTGACAATCTGGCCATTACGAAGCAAAACCCCAAAAACAAAATATAGCCGACAAGCCATCCCTCTAACACCCACTCTCCCGCCATAATTGTTTTTGCTTTTAATGTTGATATTCGCCGGACAAAAGTTTAATAATACGGAAAAATAACCGGGAGGACATATGATTCCGTTAATCGTACTTGTCGCTATTATCGCAATAATTGCGTTCTATTTTGTGGGCATATATAATAACCTGGTATTCTTACGCAACCAGTACCGGAATGCTTTTAAACAGATCGATGTCCAATTGAAGCGCCGCTACGACCTCATACCCAATCTGGTGGAAACTGCCAAAGGCTATCTGGCTCATGAACGTGGCACATTGGAAGAAGTCATCAAAGCCCGCAATAACGCTTTTGACGCCAGCAAAGCGGCCGCCGCCAACCCCGGCAGTGCTGCGGCTATGACCGGATTGATGAAGGCGGAAGGAGCTTTGGGCACAATAATGGGGAAGCTCCTGGCAGTTGTCGAATCTTATCCCGACCTGAAAGCCAATTCGACCATGAGCCAGTTAATGGAAGAATTGACGTCGACGGAAAACAAAATTTCCTTTGCCCGGCAGGCTTACAACGATAACGTTGCCGATTATAATACCCGCCGCGAACAATTTCCCGGAAGCCTTATTGCCAGTTCATTTAACTTTCAGGTGGCGCAACTTCTGGAAGCCGTAGAAAGTGCCGACGAGCGTAAATCTCCAAAAGTATCATTTACTTGATTTTGGTTTTGGATGTCATTTGGTATGGGAAAAATGGCCGGGCGGCCTTCGACCAACTTTTTTGCAAGACAGGAGCAGGCCCGCAACAATTGCCGCAAGCTCAGCCTGTTGTTCGTTCTCGCGGTAATTTGTATTATTGCTGCTGTTTATTTTGCTTTTCGTCTGATCTGCTACATCAATTTAATTACCAACATCTTTAATGTAACAAGACCATCGGACAATCCCGGCCGGGTCGGCTCTTTTTTATGGTGGGATCCGGCAACTTTTATCCTGGTCTTTATAACAGTTACTCTTTTTATCCTCATCGCCAGCATGATCAAAATGCGCCACTTACAAAAAGGAGGAGGTGCCATAGCAGAAATGCTGGGGGGCAGGTGTGTCTCCGAAAAAACAAACAATCCCGCCGAGCGGCGACTGCTGAATGTAGTGGAAGAAATGGCCATCGCTTCGGGCATTCCCGTACCGCTGGCGTACATCCTGGATAAAGAAAAAGGTATTAACGCTTTTGCCGCCGGCCTGAGCATCAATGACGCGGCCATAGCGGTAACACAGGGCGCTCTCGACAGGCTTAGCCGCGATGAATTGCAGGGAGTGATAGCCCATGAGTTCAGCCATCTTTTGAACGGCGATATGCGTTTGAACATTCAATTAATCGGAATAATTTACGGCATTTTGATTATCGGAATTATCGGCGGAGAAATCCTGGAAAATCACCGGATCTCATCAAAATCCATTGTCCTCTTTATTGGCGGCGCACTTCTGACGACAATCGGCTATATCGGAACATTCGCCGGAAGGTTAATTCAAAGCGCCGTTTCCCGGGAAAAAGAATTCCTGGCCGACGCCTCTGCCGTCCAGTTTACCCGCAACCCTCTGGGACTGGCTTGTGCCCTGAAAAAAATTGGCGGATACATTTACGGTTCACAGATTACTCCCGCAACAGCGAAACAGGCCAGTCACTTGTTTTTCGGTGAAAGTTACATTAATATTCTTTTCCCGGATTTTCTGGCCACGCACCCGCCACTAATCACCCGCATCAGGCTGCTGGATCCGACTTTCGACGGCACATTCCCCGACGTGAAAGATAGTGTACAAACCCTTCAACCCATGCGCCCGGAGGCTGCGGTGTCCGGTACTGATCAGCTTAGTGCTGCATTACCCCGCTCCCAGCCGGTGGAGCACCTCCGACAGGAGCCGGGTGTCTCCTGCTACGGGATAACAGCAAAAGCCCCGGACATCATCGACCAGGTCGGTAATCCCACCGGAGATAATTTGGGCCGTGGTTCCGCAATTCTGGCATTAATCCCGGAGCAGATAAAGACTAATTTGAACACTCCGGGAGGAGCTGCCGCCATAATTTATGCCTTACTTATGGGAGACCAATGTCCCGAGCAAGAGATTCAGCTCAATGCTCTGGCCCGGTCTTTGGTTATGCCCGGCAGCAAAGATGATTTTCTCCGTTTATGTGACCTCACGCGAAATCTGCAAGACGACTGGAAATTGCCCCTAATTGAGCTGGCAATGCCTTCTTTGCGCGGCCTAACGATGATGGAAAGAAGAAACTTTTTAGAAATAATAGATTCTCTAATTCGCGCCGATGAAAAAATTACTTTATCGGAGTTCTCCGTGCAATGGATTGTTCAGCAATATCTGGGTCGGGAAAAGGAAAAAATATTCGGTAAAACTTCATTCTTTCATATTTCTCAGGTCGGATACAATATTTTAGTAATTTTAAGAACATTAGCCAACGCCGGGAATAAGGGAAATGCTGAGGCAGCAAGGTTGGCTTTTAATGGCGGCGTGGCGCGCATTCCGGAATTAGCTTGTAAAAACCCCGATTACTATTATACCGAAAATATTAACTTTGCCGAAATCAACACGGCGTTGAAAAAGCTCGCTTGCTCGTCTTTTAAAATAAAACAGGCTTTAGTTGATGCCTGCGCCCATTGTGCTTTTGCCGACAAAACAATTGCAGTGGCGGAAGCGGAACTGCTCCGTGTCATTTCGCTTGCCCTGCACTGCCCGCTGCCGCCATTTACGCCGGATAAATAATTATAATCAACCACCTCGCGAGCCCGCTGTCGAGGCATGCACTGAACGTCATTATGTTGCGAGCGAGCTCACGAGAATTAACGCTCATCCCGCTTGAGCGGGATTGCCGGCAGGCTAAAAATATTCTGTCGAAATACGGTCTTTGTTGTCTGATGCTACTCCTTCGCGGCTCAGCAGTTCCTTTTTCATCTTGACTCCACCGCCAAAGCCGCCTAAGGAACCATCCGTCCTCACGACACGATGGCAGGGAATGACTAACGGGAAAGGATTATTAGCCAAGGCCGTGCCGACAGGGCGCGCGGCTCCGGGAGAGCCGATTTTTGCAGCAAGCCCTGAATAAGTGGCAACTTTCCCGCGCGGAATTTTGCAGGCTTGCTTCAAGACGCGTGCGGAGAATTCTGTGAGCTTTGCTAAATTCAAAAGAGAATAATCGAAGCTGATTTTCATTCCGGAATATACTTCCGTAAGCTGCCTGGCTATGCCCCGGGGAATCTTTCGTTCGGTTGTATTTATTGCAGAATATTCTCTTTTTATTTTAGCCATCAATTGCTTGCGCGGACAGGGCAGGAAGATATTTTCTATCAGCGGTTTACCTTCCGCAAACCGCCAAACAACAGCGATATAGTCATTATTGTCGCCAATGATTTGATAATACATTCAACACCCCTTTTAGGCATTAAGTCCGAAGGCTGGAGACTAAAGGTCTGTTTTGCCGGCCTCCGGCACTTTTTTATTTCTGGATTCACAACTTCTGACCATTATTGGGCACAAGTGGGAATAACGAAAGTGCATCTTAATTTTCCCCTTTAGCCCTCAGTCTTCAGCCATTAGCCTATATGTGCTCTGTCAATATCTTCACGCCGATAACAATCAAAACCAAGCCGCCGAATATTTCTACTTTCTTCCCAAACAATTTTGCCAGCCCCTTGCCGAAAACCATGCCGACCGCAGTCATGCAGAAACAAACAATACCGATAGTGACTGAGGGCAGAAAGATGGGTGTTTTCAGCAGGGAAAAACTGAAACCGACGGCCAGGGCATCAATGCTTGTGGCAATCGAAAGCAGAAGCAGCGCCCAACCGCGGGTCTGGTCGGCCTTTTCCTCATCGCTTTCCTTCCCTAAACCTTCCCGGATCATTTTCCCGCCGATAAAACCCAGCAACACAAAAGCGATCCAGTGATCAAAACCGGCAATCATATTGACCACCGTCGAACCGGCCAGCCAACCAATGATCGGCATGGCAAACTGAAAAATGCCAAAAGCAAAGGAAAGGCGCAAAACCGGCGCCCAGGATTTTTGATTATTAGTTGAGCCAATTCCGATCGCCACGGAAAAAGCATCTACACCTAACGCCACAGCCAGCAGAAAAATAGTTATCAGACTCATTTTCGATCAAATCCCCTCTCATTCACACTTATAATGTCTCAACCCGGTATAAATTTTTTCCGCCAGCTCCTTACCAATTCCCGGAACATTTTGCAAATCATCAACAGAGGAGTTTTTTACCTGACGGACGGAGCCGAAATGCTTAAGCAATATTTTCTTACGCTCCTTGCCGATATCAGGAATCTCATCCAGCACCGACCTCAGGTCATTTTTTTGTTTCAGATTGTGGTGGTAAGTGACGGCAAAGCGATGCGCCTCATCGCGTACCCGCTGCAAAAGCGCAAGCGCCTGCGGCCAGGCGGAAAGATAGACAGCGTCCTTGCGCCGGGGCAAATAAACACGATCTTCAGATTTTTCTATTTTCTTCCTTATGTTCCCTTTATTGGAAATATAAGTGCGTTCCTCTTTAGCCAGACCAATTACATCCAGTTTAATCTTTAAATCCCTGAGTACAGAGAGTGCAACATTGAGCTGCCCCCTGCCACCATCTATTACAACCAGATCCGGCATTGCTTCGGCACCGGTAAAGCGCCGCGCCAGCACTTCGCGCATCATGCCGTAATCATCCGGTTCATCCATAGTTTTAATCCGGAAGCGCCGATAACCTGCTTTGTCCGGCTCGCCGTCCTGAAAGACCACCATGGAACCCACGGCGTTTTTGCCGCTGATGTTGGAAATATCGTAGCATTCTATCCGGCATGGCAGATGGGTGAGCGCCAGTTTTTCCTGAAGAATGGTAAGCGCTGCCTTTTTTTGTTCATCTTTTTTCCGGGCTGACGCCAGCAACTCACCCGCATTGGCACAGGCCATAGCAAGCAGCGCTTTTTTCGCGCCGCGCTGTGGAACAGTCACCAACACTTTTTTTTCTTTTTTGTCGGACAGCCATTCGGCAATGACATTTTCATCGGGGAGATTACAGGGAAGAATAATTTCTTCCGGCAAATTGGAAGCATCGTAATATTGTTGCAGCGCCGATGAAATAATTTCCGCAACGTCCGCTTTTGTCTTTACCGGCGTAAAGGATTTACTGCCGATAAGTTTCCCGCAGCGCACAAATAAAATACAGAGCTGATAAGTATCACCTTCGTCATAAACGCCGAAAACATCCTGATCCTGATCGCCGCCCCAATCCACATTTTGCTTTTCGAGCGCATGGTTCAGCGCACCGATGCGGTCGCGCAAATGCGCCGCTTCCTCATAATTCAACTCCCCGGCCGCCTCTTCCATCTGCTTTTTCAAATCGGCAATCAACTCGCGGCGTCGCCCCTGAAGGAAAGACACAGCGTTATCGGCCAATTTTCTGTAGGCTTCTTCCTCAATCAAGCCCTTGCAGGGCGCAAAACAACGTCCCATTTGAAATTCCAGGCAGGGCCTTGTGCGTAATTGGAAATCCCGGTTGCGGCAAGTTCGCAGAGGAAATACCTGCAGGACAAACCGCAGCGTTTCTTTCGCCGCCAGGCCCGATGGATAGGGACCAAAATAGAGCGCGGCATTATTTGTCCGCTTGCGCACCAGCTGCAGGCGGGGAAATTTTCCCGAAGGATCAAGCGATAAATGATAATAGGTTTTATCATCGCGTAAAATGACATTGTAGCGGGGACGATGCTTCTTGATGAGGTTGTTTTCCAGAATCAGCGCTTCTTTTCCCGTGGCGGTTGTGATGAACTCAATATCGCTGACCCGCGCCATCAAAAAAGGCGCCATCGGCCGTGTATCCTTGCCTGTAAAATACGACGCGATTCGGTTTTTCAAATCATTGGCTTTGCCGACATAGATCACCTTCCCTTGCACATCGTGCATAATATAAACGCCGGAGCTGCGTGGCGCGGAAGTCATTTTTTCTTTTAAAGCCGTATTTTCTGTCATAGTTAATTATTAATATATTTTTATTATACTTATAATTGATTTACAGACATTGTTCAATCAGGTAATTGTTTGGCAGTTACTCCGAAAAGCGAAGCGCTTCCGGAATGGACGATTCACAAGGAACACCTGTCGCACAAAGGCCGCAGCCATAAATAAAAATATGATAATTAGTGTTGCAGTACTTCAGGGAGGCGGCAACCTTTCGATAACAGGCTTCCTTGTCGTGGGCATTTTCTCTGGTTATTGCATTGGCCGGGCACCGCTTCACGCATTTCAGGCATGAAACGCCCTGATAGTTGAGGCAATGTGCATGGATATCGTCCGGCCGCTGCCGTCCGGGTTCAAGTTTCAGGTTAACCACAAAGCTGCCGAGACGGTGCGCACAGCCTTTCTCCGTAATCAGGAAATCATGCATCCCGAAAGTACCCAGCCCGGCCGCATAGGCTATATGCCGGTGGGACCAGGGTGATGCCCATCCCACATTGGGATATCGCTTCTTGTTGAACATGGGTGTCACGTCGGGTGCTACAGCGAGGATTCCCTGACTCATGAGTCCGTCGACAATTTCCCGCACCAAAGACTGACTGAAGATTTCGCCCAGTAAACGACTCTGCGCCCACCGCTCTGCAACCCAGTCCGTGGCAGCGGCATTGTCCTGTTTGGTTTTGGGCGTGAAAGGCATAACAAAAGAAACAACGCTTATATCCTCGGGATCCGGCGGTTTAACACTATTGTTATCTGCCTGCCATTTCATTATTTCCCAGGGAGTGAAGTGGTGAGGCCCGATGATCGACTTAAACTGATCAAAAATCGGGTCGTTGCCCCGGACAAATCCGATCAGGGGGTCCTCATAGATCGGTTCACCGTAAAATGGATACTCCATGGCGTTTTCCGGATGACTGGCTATCTTGTCTTTGATGGTTTGAATGAACCACTTTTCATCCGGTATGCCTCCGGGATCGATTCTGCGGACTTCCTGGTTCAGAACAGGTTGCCCGAGAAAAAATAATCCGTGCATCTCTCCGAGTGCATTTTTCATCCCTTCGATGTCCGATAGGAATGAAAAATGGCGGTATCTTTCTTTCATCCTAGGGCGCTTATTCATAGATTGTCTCCTGCTTTTATACTGGAAGGACATTGCTGATGCATCAGCCCATCTCAATTAAAATCTTATTGAGCTCTTTTATTTCATCACGCAAACCGGCGGCTTTTTCGAACTCGAGATTCTTGGCCGCCTGCTTCATTTCCGCTGTGAGATTTTTAATGAGCACAGGCAAATCTTCTTCTTTAGCGGGAATTGCTCTGCCTTTGCTATCCACCGGAATGGTAACATAATCAGCTTCATAGATGGAGCCCAGCACATTGCTGATCGATTTTTTAATTGTTTCCGGTGTAATATTGTTATCTTCGTTAAACTTCGCCTGAATGATGCGGCGGCGCTTGGTTTCAGTAAGACAAGCCTGAATGGATTTGGTAATTTTGTCCGCATACATGATTACTTTGCCACTGACGTTGCGCGCGGCGCGACCGCTCGTCTGAATCAGTGAACGCTCCGAGCGCAGGAATCCTTCTTTATCGGCATCGAGTATTGCCACGAGCGATACTTCGGGAATATCCAAACCTTCGCGCAAGAGATTGACGCCAACAAGCACATCGAACTCACCCAGACGCAAATCGCGGATAATACTGACGCGCTCAAGCGTGTGAATATCGGAATGCAGGTAACGCACGCGGATCCCCAGACCGCTGTAATAATCGGTTAGATTTTCCGCCATACGCTTCGTGAGAGTGGTCACCAACACCCGTTCCTCTTTTTTAATCCGCTGCCGGATTTCTTCGAGCAGATCATCCACCTGATGCACAGCTGGTTTGATCTCAATTACCGGGTCCATTAGTCCTGTCGGACGGATGATTTGTTCCACTCTTATACCTTGCGCTTTTTCCAGTTCATAAACAGATGGTGTTGCCGAAATATAAATTCGCTGATTGGTCAGAGCTTCGTATTCTTCAAAGCGCAGCGGACGGTTGTCCAGCGCCGAAGGCAGGCGGAAGCCGTATTTTACAAGAGTTTCCTTGCGGGACCTGTCGCCACGAGACATCCCGCCCAGTTGCGGCAGTGTGGCGTGACTCTCGTCGACAATAATCAAGGCATCTTTTGGCAGATATTCTATCAGTGTCGGTGGCGGCTCGCCGAGCTTGCGGCCGGTCAGATGGCGGGAATAATTTTCGATGCCCTGGCAGTATCCCATCTCTTCCATCATCTCCAGATCAAAGTTGGTCCGCTGTTCCAGGCGTTGTACTTCCAGCAATTTATTTAGTTCCTTATATTCAGTCAGCGTCCGCGCCAGTTCCGCGCGGATATCGGCTGTCGCTCTTTTGAGATTTTCGCGCGTGGTCACATAGTGGCTGCCGGGATAAATGGCTGTTTTATTCACTGTTCCTATTTTCTTGCCGCGCAGCGGGTCAATAAGCGTCATGGATTCGATGGTGTCGCCGAAGAATTCCACGCGCAGCGCCTGTTCATCTTCGTAAGGTGGAAATATTTCCACTACATCGCCGCGTACGCGGAACGTGACGCGGTGAAAATCAATATCGTTTCGTTCATACTGTATTTCCACTAAGTTCTTTAAAAGATCTTCGCGGGGAATGTCCATACCCACTTCCAGTTGCACGATCATGCCCTGATACGCCTCAGGTGACCCCAGGCCGTAAATGCAGGAGACACTGGCCACGATAATGACGTCACGTCGCGTCAGCAGAGCGTGGGTTGCCGCATGGCGCAGCTTGTCAATTTCTTCATTAATCGCGGAATCCTTTTCAATAAATGTATCGGTAGAGGGCAGATAAGCCTCCGGCTGATAGTAATCATAATAGCTGACAAAGTATTCGACCGAATTATCGGGAAAGAGCCCTTTGAATTCTTCATACAGTTGCGCCGCCAGAGTTTTATTATGCGCAATAATCAACGCCGGCCGCTGCGCCCGCTCGATGACATTGGCAATAGTAAATGTTTTCCCTGAACCGGTAACACCGAGCAAAACCTGATGCTCTTTGCCTGCGGCCAGCCCTTCCGACAATTGATCAATAGCCTGCGGCTGATCCCCCGCCGGCACAAAACCGGTTATCATTTTGAATTTTTCCATAGTGTATGCTCTCTGTCATTGCCCGGCTTGACCGGGCAATCCAGTTATCTCCCGTATGTTCTGAACAATATTTGACTTTACAAACATTGTTATATTCAAAAATTACTTATTAACCGCCTTCGGGGTAATCCAGAATTTAAGATAGCAGAAATCACGCTTTCCATATCTTTGCGATACTTCCCAGCAAACAAGAACCTTGCATGAGAATCATAGTAGAAGCCGAAAAGTCCTTTATCTGAAAGGGTTTTAAATTTTTCATTAATCTGGACATTCGCAATTTTATTCCACGAAAACGACTGGTCAAATGAAAAAACGAGGTCATATTGTTTAAGCGCTTCAATAATATCAACCATGGTTACGTGCTTAGAGGTTCTACGTTTTCCGATACCAGTGTCTGGATCTAAGAAGAGAGCTATTTTTTTACCTGAGATATTATTTCTATCGAATTTAGAAGCGCCAATTAGATGATAGAAAGAATCCTCAATATCGCGATAGTTACCAGTAAACATTGGATCAACAACCACCCGGTATCCGTTATCTTTCAGCAAACCAACAAAGTAGCGCTTTACGATATCATAGGAATCACCGAACCATTCTGGATTCATTCGTATCTCCCTATAAATGCAACTTGTGGCACCAGTGAGCTCTTATCCGCCTGGATGCCTTGGTTCGGCAACTTATAGCCATGGATGCGTGTAAATAGTTCGTCGAAGCGCTACAGCACACCGCTTGTCTATCTCCTCCAATTCTGCTTCATATTGTTCGGGATACTCGATCAGTTTATCATCATCCCATGGGTCTGCGACATGAACCCACTTGTTTCGGTACTTTCTCAATATCTGAAGCTCCTGTTTAAGATCATCTTCCAAATCAGACTGTGCAATTAGATCAACAAGGCGTTGCTTACTTAATCCACATTCTCCCCTGAGATGGGTTTCGACTCCAGCAAGAGCTGTGATTATGCTCGCAAGGTTATCACCGCTCACAAAGGCAAGGTCCGCACTTTTGATGAGATACGCTGCCCATTCGGACAAGATTACACCTCCTTGAAGAAGTTTCTCATCCAGAGCAACAATGTATTCCCATTTTTCATCTTCAGTCATTAGCTTCAAGCCGCCTAATATTGTTCATATGGAACGGGATAAATTCAACTACCTGATTTCAACATATTCTATTTTTCGGAATTGTTGTTTCAGCGATAATATACGACAATATTATCGGCGTAATACACCTAAAAACAACAAATTGTCTTTTTTAAATACTTCAACTTAATGGCGTAATCAATCTGTTTTCGTATTTTTCATAATGGCTATCAGTGTCATTTGAGATGGCTAAACGGTAGAACAATAAAGGCTCGCCCTTATTATCCGCCTGGATTCCCTTGTCTCATTATCATTCGCAAGGGAATGACAAAAGTGGCACTTTTATAAAATGCATCATTTTCTGTCATTGCCCCGCTTGACAGGGCAATCCATTCAACACATCATCCGTTCTCCATCTCAAGTGGCAAAGTCATCTCCCAGATCACGCCATTCGGGATTTTCTTTCTCGATTAATTCTATTTTCCATTTTCTAGTCCATCTCTTAAATTGCTTTTCTCTCTGTAAAGCGGAGTGGATATCGTTTACGTCTTCATAATATACAAGGCGGTGAACATTGTATTTGCCGGTAAAACCTTCAATCAGATTATTTTTATGTTCATAGAGGCGTCTTTCCAGATCATTAGTTACCCCTATGTATAAAGTTCCGTTTCTTTTACTGGCTAATATGTACACATAATAAGTATTTGTCATAGGCATGTTCTCTGGATTGCCCGGTCAAGCCGGGCAATGACAAATTTGATTATGCAGTTCCTTTTCACAGGACTATTCAAACGTGCCTGGATGTAAGGCCTCCGAGCCCAGATGAGTGAGGCGCATCACTCCACGATTTTCGGGCTGTTCAAAACGGCTCAGATACGCGGCGCGCGAGGCCTTCGGAGTGAGGCGTATCTTTGACATACGCTGCAGCGACGCAAGGTCGAAGCGTAACAAAGTAGATGAGTCGTTTTCAACAGCCCGCCTAGAGGAAGAGGACGGGCTCGCGTAGTATGGCTTCCCTCGCCCGATACGCCACCGCCGCCACCTCCGGATAAGTGTCTTTCAGCGCGGCAATTTGCCGCAAATTATCGGCTGTCCGCAAAACAAGTGTCGCCATATCGCCTTCGGCCATGCCTGTGGTTTTAATGATGCCCTCCCAGCTGCGTCCCTGCGCCCAGAAATACATAGCCGCACCCACAGCCGGATAAAGTTTCGCCGAGGAAAATCCTGCTGCGTTCAACCGATGAATCAGCGGCCGGACAATAATCAATACTTTCTTTAGCGCCGCCGAAAGCATCGGAGGCAGGTCTTTCACCGCAATATTTATTTCATTATCGCGATCATAAGCAAACATGGCCACGAGTGCGGCCAGAATTCTTTCATTATGGTCATCAAAGGCTTTACTGCGCAAACATTCGGCGATCAGCAGCGGATAATCCAGACGTAAGCGGGCCGCCCAGAAGCCATCGTCGGTAAGCCTGTCGTCTTCATTCACGAACCCTTCCGCCTTCAGAAAATCCAGATAACGTTGGAAATCCGTCCAGAGCGTTCTTGCCGCCTTGTGGCCCAAAGAATGGTGGCGTTCATTTTGCTGATAAGCTGCCAGTGATCTTTCAAAGATTTGCCGGATATCGACCGGTGTCTGCGACATGAGCAAATTTAGAACCATAGAAAAATCATTTTTCAACCGGCTTAAAATATCTTCCGGCGCCTTAAACAATAACTTCCGCACATGAATAATATCCATGAATCTTCCGGGAATCGCCAGCATGAAGCCGATTTTATCCTGCCCTCGCCTTCCTGCCCGGCCCGTCATTTGGCGGAATTCCGTGGACGACAGCGGCTGAAAATCATGACCGTTAAACAAATCCGAGTTAAAAAGCACAATGGTCCGTGCCGGGAAATTAACTCCGGCGGCAATTGTGGATGTGGCAAAGATAACCCGCAAATGCCCCCTGTTCATCATTTCTTCCACCAGTAATTTCCAGGCGGGCAACTGGCCGCCATGATGAGCGGCAATGCCGAATGACTGCAAAGCTTTTAATTGCCGGTGATTTTGCAAAGAAGGAAACCGCGTCAATAATTCTTCTAATGAATCGTTGAATTCGGCGCGGTAAGGCAAAGGAGAAAGAAACTCCTTTGCCGTCAAAGCGGCATCGCATTCGGCGCGTGATTTTAAGAAAAATATTGCCGGCAGAAGGTTAAATCGCTCCAGAATGCGAATTATGCCGCCATATTCCGGCATGCGCCTGTGGTCGAAATGCCTCCCGGAATCTTTCTTCAGAAAATCGGCAACAGGCGCAGATAATTTTCCCCCTTCCAAAAAAGGCAAAAGCCTGCCGGAGGGATTTAGAAAAAGAGGATAAAGCGGCACCGGGCGCTTCTCTTCATTGATTACCACACACTGTTTTTTACGAATGGTCGTCAGCCACCGGGCGATCTCTTCACCATTGCCGATGGTTGCCGACAGGAGCAGCAAATTTACGCGTACCGGCAAATAAGTCATAACTTCTTCCCAGACAACGCCCCGGTCCATGTCTCCCAGGAAATGGGCCTCATCGAGAATAACCAGATCGCAATTCAAGTCATTCCCGTGATGCATGGCGTCGTAAAGCTGGTTGCGCAATATTTCCGTTGTGCCGACAATAATCGGCGCTTCCGTATTTTCCTTGGTATCTCCGGTAATAATGCCCACATTACCGGCATCAAAATGAAGGCCAAATTCAATCCATTTGGAATTGGAAAGAGCCTTGAGTGGTGAGGCATACCAGGCCCGGCCACCCTTTTTGAGCACTGAAACTATCGCTTCCCGGGCAATCCAGGTTTTACCGGAACCGGTAGGCGCGATAACCAGACAATCAGTTTTTTTGATCGCCTGCAAGGCGTCTTTTTGAAAATCATCAGGGATAAAAGGAGCTGCGTGAGGTTTGCCGATTTGCGCTAATACGCTTTTCAGCACGGGATCAATTTCCGGCTTCATCGCCGGAGGATGAGATTTCGGCCGGCGCTGTTTTGCGGCAAAGTTCTTTTTGGACGGGGGGGAATATTTATCTTTTTTAATAATCATGCCTTTTTGTTGCTTTTTACTTTCTTATACCATTTCTAAATCAAAGATGATATCGAGGCGACAAGACATATTATGCACGTGCGTTGCGGAAACCGGCAACAAAGTCAATTAAGACTGCCATTTGCTTTAGGAATGGCGTTACATGTATCATAAAGTCATTTAATGGTAAAGGAACCGGCGGAAAAAATTATTCTTATATTGTATGGACATATAAATGCAAAAAAATAAAGAAATCTTCTGGGGCTGGTTCATTGTTACAGGCGCTTTTCTAGTGCTGGGCATAAATTACGGATCACGTTACTGCTTTGGGGTTTTTCTTAAGCCTATGGCGGAGGAATTTGCCTGGTCGCGTTCGGTAATATCACTGGCTGCAACTATCAATATTATCCTTTATTCTGTCGGCGCTATTTTTGTCGGAAGGATGCTGGATCGCATTGCGCCACGTTGGATTATAACGGCAGGAGCAACCCTTGCCGCCTGCGGTTATATCCTGACCGGTTTCGTCAACACTCCCCTTGATTTTTATATTACTTATGGTTTGATGGTGGGACTGGGAACAACCGGGTTAGGTGTTGTCACTTGCAGTTCCTCCGTAGGTAAATGGTTTATCAGAAAAAGGGGATTGGCGATTGGCATAACTTCGATGGGAATAAGCTTCGGAACTATCGCATTGACTCCGTTGGCAGGCTACATAGTCAATTTCCTGAACTGGCGCATTGGACTAATGACTCTGGGCGCAATTACATTGTTAATAGGGCTGATTGTCTCTCAAACATTGATGCGAAAAACACACCCGGAAGCGTACGGGCTGCTGCCCGATGGTGATAAAATCGCCATGTCTCATGAAACATCACCGGGCCAAGCCGTTTATAAAGTACCTACAATGACTATTTTTAAAGATTCGCGTTTCTGGACACTGGCTGTCTGTCAGGGCCTGGCTTTTATGGTTGCAATGTCCGTTTTTGTACACCAGGTTGCTTACGCTGAAGATAATGGAGTCTCTAGGGTCGCCGCGGCCACGTCTCTGGCGGCAATCAGCCTTACCGGATTTCTCGGTCAGTTCTTCTACGGCTGGCTCTCTGATCGTCTGAAAGATCCAAAATACGCTTTTTGCCTGGGTACAGCATTTATGTTAACAGGCATGATATTGCTGATAAATGCACGCAGTGTCAACACACTTTATTTTTATGCGCTCATTTACGGCTTTGGTTACGGTTCCCTGGCACCGACAATACCGATTATAGCGGCCCACCGGTTTGGCAGACAAGTTCTCGGTTCAGTTTATGGACTATTGACGTTCTTTATTGGCATAGGCGGCAGCATAGGCCCGATTCTCGGTGGCTTTATTTACGATCATTTTGGTTCTTACCGGTATCTCTGGCTAATCAATATTTTTGTGCTTATTTTTATCACCATTACCATTTTGACCCTGAAAAAAGGCAAACAATACGCCCCCGCCACATCAACACCATAATTTCGGTTAGGTATTAATTTAGTTAGAATATTTATTCTTTTGCACAAGTATAAAATATACAATAAAAAAGTCCCCTGCTCCAAGGAACAGGGGACTTTAACTTTCCAACCTTCACCGGCATTCGCCGGTCTTCGAGTCTTCAGCCCATAAGGCTTATTTCTTACATTCCCATACCGGGGTATCCACCACCAGGAGGCATACCGGGCATTCCACCGCCGGCACCCTTCTCTTCGGGCTTATCGGCAATCATGCACTGCGTGGTAAGCAACAGAGCTGCAACTGAGGCTGCATTCTGCAGTGCAAAGCGGGTAACCTTGGTGGGATCAATGACACCGGCAGCAATCATATCTTCATACTGATCAGTGCGGGCATTGAAACCAAAAGCACCCTTCTTTTCTTTTACTTTTTCGACAACGATAGAGCCTTCAACGCCGGCATTACAAGCAATCATTTTGAGCGGCTCTTCAATTGCCTTCTTCACGATATTCAAGCCGACGTTTTCATCACCCTCAAGGGCCAGTTTGCCCAAAGCAGGCAGCGCGCGCAGATAAGCAACACCGCCACCGGGAACGATGCCTTCTTCAACAGCAGCGCGGGTAGCATGCAGTGCATCTTCCACACGGGCTTTCTTTTCTTTCATTTCGGTTTCCGTTGCCGCACCGACTTTGATTACAGCTACACCACCGACTAATTTAGCAAGACGTTCCTGCAATTTTTCACGATCGTAATCGGAAGTGGTTTCATCGATCTGGGCACGAATTTGTTTAACACGGGCTTCCAGTTCCGCTCTCTTGCCTGCACCATCGATAAGTGTTGTATTGTCTTTATCAATGGTAATCTTTTTGGCACGGCCCAAATCTTCCATCTTTACGCTTTCCAGTTTATAACCCATATCTTCGGAAATCATCTTGCCGCCGGTGAGAATGGCGATGTCTTCGAGCATGGCCTTACGACGATCGCCGAAACCAGGAGCTTTAACAGCAGCTACGTGCAGAGTGCCGCGGATCTTATTGACGACAAGAGTCGCTAATGCTTCACCTTCGATATCCTCTGCAATGATGAGCAATGGGCGGTTCGTCTTGGCAACCTGTTCTAAAATCGGCAGCAAGTCTTTCATGCCGCTTATTTTCTTTTCGTAGATTAAAATCAAAGCGTCTTCTAAAGCAACAAGCATCTTGTCGGCGTTAGTGACGAAGTAGGGAGAGAGGTAACCGCGATCAAACTGCATACCTTCGACTATTTCCAGTTCGGTTTCCAAACCCTTGGCTTCTTCTACTGTAATAACGCCTTCTTTGCCGACTTTCCCCATAGCCTCTGCAATAATATTGCCGATTGTTTCATCGTTATTAGCGGAAATGGTTCCAACCTGAGCAATTTCTTTTTGATCTTTGGTGGGTTTGCTCATTTTGCTTAGTTCTTTGACAACAACTTCAACGGCTTTATCAATTCCTCTTTTAATATCCATAGGGTTGCTGCCGGCGGCGACTGCTTTAACGCCTTCGCGATAAAGAGCCTGGGCCAGAATTGTTGCGGTTGTGGTGCCATCACCAGCGACATCACTGGTTTTGCTGGCAACTTCCTTCACCATCTGGGCGCCCATGTTTTCGAATTTATCTTCCAATTCAATTTCTTTGGCCACAGTTACACCATCTTTTGTTACCGTAGGCGAACCGTAACTTTTATCAATTATTACATTACGGCCTTTCGGGCCAAGAGTCACTTTAACTGCATCCGCCAGGGTGTTGACACCCTTCAGGATCGCTTTTCTGGCTTCTTCGTCATAAAGAAGTACTTTTGCTCCCATCGTATGTATTCCTCCTTCTTATATTCTTAATTGTCTTATTTTTCAATAACGCCTAAAATGTCATCTTCTCTCATGATCAGATACTCCTGGCCGTCAATCTTGACTTCGGTACCGCCGTATTTGCTGAAAAGAATTTTGTCGCCTTCTTTGACATCCATTTTGATCAACTTACCGTCGTCAGCTACTTTTCCCTTGCCGACAGCAATAATTTTACCTTCGACTGGTTTTTCTTTAGCTGTATCCGGGATGATAATTCCCCCCTTGGTTTTCTGCTCTTCTTCCAAACGTTTTACAATGACTCTATCCTGTAAAGGTCTGATTTTCATGCGCTTTTCTCTCCTTTCCTCTTTTTTTAAATTTATATAGTATAGCAGTGAAGCGGCGCTATATTATGCACTATTTCGGCAGTGTCAAGGTTTTTGAAAAAATTTTCTTGCTTTTCAAGATACTGATTTTTTAGAAAATATTCTCCAACAATTCTTTTAAAGAACTGATCGTACAAATTTCAATTTTTGCTATTTTCGCTAATTGGGATGCGTTCGTCTTAGGCACCAGACAGCGGTTGAAACCTAAACGGGCAGCTTCCTTGATTCGCACTTCCATTTGCGAAATTGCCCGCACTTCCCCGGTCAGCCCGACTTCACCCAAAACAACAGTGTGCGAATCAATAGGTCGGTCCAGAAAACTCGATGCCATGGCAGCAACAATGCCGAGGTCGACCGCCGGTTCTTCTACCCTTATCCCTCCGGCAACATTAATAAAAATATCCGAGCCACTTAAATGCAGACCGCAAATCTTTTCAAGTACGGCAACCAAAAGCGAAACACGGTTATGATCGACACCAATAGCCGTGCGCCTGGGCATACCCAGGTTGGTGGCGCTGACCAAGGCCTGAATCTCCACCAGAATTGGCCTGGTTCCCTCGAGACTGGGAACTACAACCGATCCTGCAACATCGTGGGGGCGTTCGGCCAGAAAAAACGCAGAAGGATTAGGCACTTCTTTTAGCCCATTATCCTGCATCTCAAAGACGCCGATCTCATTGGCCGGACCGAAACGGTTTTTCATGCTGCGGATAATCCGGTAAGCATGACCGGAATCACCCTCAAAATAAAGAACCGTATCAACCATATGCTCCAATACTTTGGGGCCGGCAATAGAGCCGTCTTTAGTAACATGACCAATAAGAAAAACTGGAATGCCATATTTTTTCGAATATAAAATCAACCTTGATGACGCCTCGCGAACCTGGCCGACACTGCCCGGCGCAGACATCAGGTCTGCTGAATAAATTGTTTGGATGGAATCAATAACAATCATGGCGGGATCGACTGTTTTTATTTGCTCTATAATTCTTTCCAGGGAGATCTCCACCAGTACGAGCAAATCTTTTGCCGCTGCACCAACGCGGTTACTGCGCAATTTAATCTGCTGAGCTGATTCTTCACCCGATACGTAAAGCACCTTCAGCCCTTTTTCGGCCAGTTTGTGCATCATCTGCAAAAGCAGTGTCGACTTGCCGATGCCCGGCTCACCGCCAACCAGAATTGCCGATCCACCAACAATACCACCGCCCAAAACCCGGTCTATTTCGGCAATGCCGGTGACAATCCGCTTACCTTCCTCAGCCGGAATATCTTCAATCGACAAGGGCTTGCCGTCAAACTTCATATCGGCGCGGCTTGACGAGTCTAATTCCGCGAGCAATTCTTCAGCAAAGCAATTCCAGCCGTTGCATGACGGGCACTTACCCAGCCATTTGGGCGACATGTAACCGCAATGCTGACAAAAGAAGCTTGTTTTGCTTTTTTTCAAATCCAATTACTCCTTGACTATTAAAGTTACAAGAGCATACTTTTCACATTCATGTCAATACGATTTGGAAGGTATTTTTTTATGAAACGTAAACATCCAGGTATTTATTTTATCTTTTTATCATTATGCTTTTTTCTTTCCGGTTTCTCTTTTTTCGACGAAATTACATTATCAAGGTACGCACAGAAAAAGCAGCATCACGAAATCATCAAAATGCTCCAACCAACACTGGACATGGGTGAACACCTTTCCGCATGGCACCTTTTCTTCCTTTCCGCAGCTTATTATGAGGTTCGCAGCTACAGCAAATCGCTGGCAACAATTGAATTAATGCAACAGCGAGTTAATCAGGGAGACAAGTCCGCATATGGTTCGGACCTATCCGTTTATCCCAATGTTTTCCGCGGCTACATTTATCTGGACCAGGGAGAACCAAAGAAAGCAATTGTTGAAGGCACCCTTGCTTATAAGCTGTTGCATGAAGAGGGACGTGAGAGAAAATCATTTTATGCATCTCAACTGATTGACATTTACAATGTTCTGGGTGTTGCTAATGCTCTAGCCGGGAATAAGGCTGATGCTCAAAAAATTGTTAATTCATTGCAAAATATAAGCATAGCGGGCATGAACGTAATGAATGGACCACCAAAATACAGTGCTCTGGCGAGGATTTACATGGCATTGAAAGAATACGATCATGCTCTGGCCGCCATAAAAAATCCGAATGCAAAAGTAACAGGGTCAATTACAGCCTTCTATGATCAGACCTTCCAAGAGATACCTAAACTTTATATCTTATCAAAAAGCCTTTATGAAACAGGCAATATAAAAGAAGCGAAAGAGGGTTATGACCAGCTTTTGGGCCATCCGCAGATTGAACAAATCGGCGGTATTTACTGGGTTGTTCTTTTGGACCGGGCCAGAATTGCCCGGGCGGAAGGCCAGAATAATATTGCTGAAGAAATGTTTAAAAAAGCAATTGATGTCATCGAAAAACAGCGTTCCTCCATTAATACAGAAGCCGGACGAATCGGCTTTGTCGGTGATAAACAAACAGCCTATGCCCAATTAACGGCGCTGCTTTTAGCCGAAAGCCGCTATCAGGAAGCATTTACCTATGTGGAACGCTCCAAAGCCCGTGCTCTGGTGGACTTGCTTGCTTCACAAAAGAATATCCGCGCCAGCAATGGCCAAACCGAGCAAATCAAGACAACATTAGCCGAGCTTAACAAAGCGGAAAATAATCTCACCGTCGTTGCCCAAGCCACAGATAAAGAGGGTCAAACTAAAACGCGTTCGATTGTTTTGGCGCTAAAAAAAGATTTGCAGGAAAAAGCACCCCAGCTGGCATCACTTGTTTCCGTAAACACACCTGCAACAGCAGAGATACAAAGCAAGCTTTCACCGGAAGAAACTCTTTTAGAATATTATTTTACCGGATCGGACTGGTATGTTTTTATTTTGACCAGAAATGCAATAACAGCAAAAAAGCTCCCTACGGAAGATTTAATGGGTAATTTAGATGGATTGCGCAAAACATTTACCACCCTCAATTCTACTGTTTTAAGCAGGCAAACTCAGGAGCTTTACCGGCAACTTTTTTTACCGGCGGCTTCTGGAGTCAAAACAAAGAAACTGATCATCGTTCCCCATGGCATTCTGCACTATATGCCGTTTGCCGCACTTTCGAACGGCAAAGAATATCTGATCGACCGTTTCAGCATCAGAATGCTGCCCAGCTCCAGTGTGTTGACTTTCTTGCAGTCCAGCACGAACAAAGCTGATGCCGGTGCTTTAATTTTAGGCAATCCCCAATTGGATAACCCGAAATATGATCTGACGTTTGCGCAGGATGAGGCTTTAGCTATCGGAAGAATAATTCCCCGCTCCACCGTTCTTTTGCGCACCGAGGCAACAGAAACTAATCTAAAAAAATATGGCGGCAATTATCCGGTTATTCATCTGGCAGCTCACGGAATTTTTGATCTGGACAACCCCCTGAATTCGGCATTGCTGTTGTCTAAGGACAAAGATAATGACGGAATGCTGAAAGCAGGCGACCTTTACGATCTATCCTTGAATGCCGACTTAGTCACTTTGAGCGCCTGCGAAACTGCTTTAGGAAAAGTAGCGACCGGCGATGATGTCGTCGGTTTTACCCGCGGCTTTCTTTATGCCGGTGCCCGTTCGTTGATTTCCAGCTTATGGCAGGTGGATGATCAGGCAACCCGCGATTTAATGGTAAATTTATATACTAATCTTTCGACAATGAGTAAAGACGAAGCTCTCCGGCAGGCACAGCTTAAAGTTAAAAAAATCTATCCACATCCTTATTACTGGGCGGCATTCCTGCTCACGGGCAGTGCTATTTAATATCAATTAGCTTGCATCGTTCGTTTTTTTTCAGTTTGGAAAAAGACTGAATTATTTTCAAATGTATTGGACAATTGGAATAATATTGTCTATTCCACAGTTCGAAGCCTGTTGCTTTTCAGGCAATTTTATAAACATTATTCAATAAAGTGAGGTTATTATGCCAGAATTTAAGAACGTAACAATAGTGAAAAAAGCTAATATTTACTTTGACGGCAAAGTCACCAGCCGCACGATTATTTTCCCGGATGGTTCCAAGAAGACTCTGGGCATAATGCTTCCCGGGGAATATGAATTTGGAACGGCAAGTAAGGAAATCATGGAGATACTTGCCGGTGATCTGGAGATAATGCTGCCGGAGGCAAAAGGATGGGAAAGTATAAAAACAGGAGATTCGTTTGAGGTTCCGGCTCAATCAAAATTCCGCCTGAACGTCAAAAGCATAACCGACTACTGTTGCTCCTATATTAGCTGACATTATCAAATGGCGTTCACGTGATTGTGCCCGGTTGTCTTTCGGTATGGGCCGAACCTGGATCGTACCAGGCAATTATACCCATGGCAAAAAGATAAGGGCTTGGGAGAATTTCATAAACCCTTTAAATTTAAGTCGATTTTTTTAGAGGTTCCCCTCTCTGCTTTCACTTAGTTTTCTCGAAAAGATCGCGGAATACATCAATCGGCTGAGCTCCGACGATCTGATATTTGTTCTCAATGATGAACAGGGGCACACCCGTTAAGCCAATCAACTGCCCTTCTCTTCCGGCATCATCCAACCGCGATGCATAACGGCCGTCATTTGCGGCACGGAGCGTCTCCTTTCCATCAAGACCGCTTTTCCCGGCGACGGCACTGATAACATCCGGATTACCGATATCCAGACCTTCCGTAAAATATGTATGAAACATGTTTTCATGAAAAGAATCATGCCGGCCTTGATCGCGGGCAAATTCAGAGGCCATTAGCGCCAATCGGGAATTGGACAGGAGTTTGTGGTTGCCGAACACTACCCCTGCTTCTTTTCCGCGTGCGCGCAACTGGTCGTAAAACGAAGAGAGGTCATAACCTTTGAATCTCTCGGAGAGCAACATTCCAGAAGGCGGCGTCTCCGGATGAAGCTCGTAACTCACCCACTTCTCATCCATAGCGTATTCCTTCTTCAACTGGTCGACAATGCCCTTGCCGATATAGCAGAAGGGTCAGATATAATCGGAAAATATCTTCAAATCGATCATCATTCATTCCTTTCCTGTAAAACGTATAATCTACTTAAGAACGTGGTTGAATATAAGCATAATTGTGATTAGCTTCAAATGGTTTTTTTTACAAAACTGGATCAGGCTCATACCTGGTATTCACCGGATCTCTAATACGGCAAGTGGAATAATCATAAATATAAGCGTGTTCGGGAATACTGAAAAATATCAGGAATTCGGCTCTTTATTGCTTGGCGATCGGGAACTGCTAAAACAGCAGCAAAGAAACACTGATAGTACCCAGAATAAGCCAGATTGCATCCTTTTTCCACACACTCAGATAAAGAGCGGAAATGGCAAAGATCATCCATGTTTGCCAATTTATCAGAGAATGAAATGCAAACTGCTGAATAATGAAAAGCAGCAGGCCGATAAAGCCGGATAAGAATCCCTTAATGGCCACCTTAACGATCTTCATGTTTTTGACTTTCGCATGAGCACGGCCCAGGAGGATTATGGCTGCAAGTGAAGGGGTAAAGATGCCGACGGTGGCAACTAAGGCGCCGATGATACCTGACACCTTGTACCCGATGAAAGTGGCAGTGATAAAAACTGGCCCCGGTGTGATCTGTCCCAGAGCGATGCCGTCGCGAAACGCCGTTAAATCGAGCCACTGCATTCCATCCACTACGACTTGCTGAATCAGGGGAATAGCGGTAAAACCACCGCCGAAAGCAAAAGCGCCTATCTTCAAGAAGGTCGCAAAGATTGTCCATGTTCCGTCAATAGACAAAAAGAGGATCAGGAAAATTAGCGTCAAGGCAAGCACCGGGACATAATTTTGCCACCTCCGGACTTTCGAGGTCACAATTTCCACTCTTAAATGTGCGGGCATTGTTTCCTCGCCGAATTCTCCGCTGAAATAAAAAAACAAAACACCAAGAAGACCGGAGATTAAGATGATGTAAACAACATTCAACCGCAGAAACACCATTCCCGGAAAAGCAAGGACCACGATAGCAATGCCCTTATAGGAATTTCTATCCATTTCGGGGAACACCGATTTGCTCATCATCAAAGTCGCATTGACTAATAAGGCCACCACCATTGCCCCGAGACCTATAAATATTGAATGGACAAAGTTCAGGTTTCCGTATGTAAAATAGGCCCATGCTAATAATGTAATGGCAAACATCGCCGGAAAAACAAAAGCAAAAGGCGCCAGAAGTGCGCCCCAGGGCCGCGCAAGCTTGTGGCCGATATAACCAAACAGGGTCACACCGACAGCGCCCGGCAAAATCTGCGCCAGGCTTAAGGCATTCATAAACTCCTCTTCGGAGATCCACGCCTTTTCATGAACAATGACTTTCTTCATCAAGGCCAGGATTGCCGGTCCACCATAGCCGATAGTGCCGATGTATAAAGCAGTCTTTAGTATTTCCGCTAAGGTCGGTCGTTTCATTTGATATGCTTCCTGAAAGGCCGTAAAGCCGGCCTTTGTTTAAAAGTAATACCCCACCCGCAGTTCGATACGATAATCGTTTTGTTTTTCACCAAAATCCGAATTTCTGGCGCCAAAGATAATGCCTGTGCGGATGCGGAATTCCCAATTGGTAATGCCTGTATAAAGCAAATCCGGCGTCAATGACCAACTCTGATCGTCCGTATTCATCATCCAGGTGAGTGATGGCGTGAAGTAGAGGATATCGAAGGGCTCCTTCTGGCTGAAACGAATATACAGATAATTGGCCATAGCGTTGGCACGGCCATAGCTTCCCTCTGCCATTTGCTGGACATTGCCAAGAAGAGTTGCATTGCCGGTTGTTTGATACGTGTTATACCCCCGTGTGATGTAGGCGTAATAGTTTTTCATATCATTGCCACTGAAACCCATGCCATTGTGATAGTACTCAATGATAGTGGTGAGGTCAAATGTGGTCAGGTGGCGGATACCGATGACATAACTTACGGCGTCTCCTTCCACCTGATAACGATTGCCGTTTACGTCCAGCACGTTTTTCTGAAAATTCTGAACATAGGCCAGTTCGCCGTGTATTTCAAAGTTGGTGGTGATATTGCGGGAAAAATCAGCGCCGTAGCGGTCGGTCCTGCTGCCCCCGGTCATGAACATCAAATCAATATCCGTATCGTACAAAAGAAAATACAAACGACCGGCAACGTTGAGTTTGTAATTATTGCCAAAACTATCATTTACATGGTCGTACACAGGAAAGAGAACGGGCGTAAAAGAAATCGTTTTCAATGGCCCCTCGAAGCTTTTGATATAATCGGCCGTAGCCAGGATGTAGCCTTCCAGGGCAGTTTCCGGATCATCCGGATCTTTCGGCCTGTCCACAAAAGCCACGGGATTCCAGGCGTAACCTTTTCCCCACTTCATGGTCTTTTTCCCCACGTCAAACTTAAGATTGATCAATGGTTTTAAGGAAGCATATAGTTCATAAAACGTCGATCTCTCCGATTCTCCAGAATAGGAAGACTTCAGATCAGTATTCGTCTTTGCATAGATCCGGAAGATATTTTTTTCAAAGTATCCTTCCAGTTGAATCCTGCCGTTTGCTTCTAATAGATTCTGTCCTCGGGGATCGCTGAAAAAGCGCTGCTTGTAAAAGGCGCTGTCGCGATCAAGGCCATAGAGAATGGGCTTGAACTCGACATAGCCACCGACATGATAGGGTTTTTTTTCTGTTTCGCCAGGGTCAAAGGTATACGTCTCCTCGGCTCCTGCTAATGCCGGGACAGCGCAAATCGCAAAGAATAGGAAGACAAGCCATAACCTCTTCATTATCGCAGCGATTCCAGATTTGGCATGAAGGTCAGGGTAAAGACCTCATCCTTAAAGGTCTTCTTTTTGACCTTGGCAAAAATCATGACGGACTTGTAGCCCTTGTAAAGGGGACTGTCCGTTTCTATCACCGCCGGACGGACAAGGCCGCCGCCAAAATCTTTTACATCTTTGAAATAGAGGGTTTTGATGAGCATGTTTGCCTCTGTCAGGCATTCAATCTTTGTCGGCAACTTTTTGTCCTTATCGGCCCAAATCTTGAGCTTGTCATAGGCGACGGTTTTTGTCTTGGCTTTGAGATAGAGAAGATACTCACTGCCTTTTTCATCAACCTTTTCCACATCGTATTCCGCGGTGTAATCCAGTTGCAGGATATCAGCATTGTTGAAAACGCCGCCTACGACCGATTGAAGGCTGGTAATGCGAATCGGCTTACCGATATTGGGAATGTTCAGCCACATGTTATCGCCGACACGCAGTGTGCTTCTGCCTTTTTCACTGGCCGGGGCGATAAACAGCGAGGCAACTTTATCAACGCCCTTTTTAACGGTAAAAAGAGTAAATTCTTTTTTCGCGCCGGAAGGCTCGATGTTGATGAGCTTGCGATAGGACTCGTAGGATTCAGGAGAGAGGTTTCTATCCACCTGCTCAAGAAGCGCCTTACCATCTAAGGCAAAGACGGGACAAGCCATGGATAAAATAAGCAGAATAATCAATAACATTTTTTTCATCATCATTTCTCCTTTATGATTTAAACGTGACGAAGGGCTTCAATAGGCTCCATTTTCGATGCCTTGACAGCCGGCTGGAGGCTGGCCGCAACGGCGACAACGATAACGATGATTGACACTGTCAGCACATCAAGCGGCTGAAGTGTGGCTTTCAGAAGAAGTCCCTGCTGCTGGCCGAAATCAAACCGGATGCCGATCAGATTGATTATTATCACGACAGCGATCCCGATTAGATCTCCAATGATGGCACCGACCACGCCGAGGCAGAATCCCTCGATGATGAACATGGAGCGGATCTTGCCGGGCAAAGTGCCGATGGCGGCAATGGTACCGATTTCCCGAATCCGTTCATAGACAGCCATAATCATAACATTCATGATGCTGATGAGCACAATGGCAATCAGCATAATTTTAATAAAGAAGGTCATCACGTCGATCATCCGGGCGATATTGAAGAAAGGTGAGAGTTGTTCCCAGGAATGAACCTCCAACATAGGCCGCCCCTCCTTGTTTACCTCGCCCGCAACCTTACCCTCCAGTTGCTTCACTGCGGCGGAAAGACGGCTAAAATCCTTGAGCCGGACCGCCACTTCGCTCACTTCCGCTTCCGGCATACGAAGTACCTCGGCGGCATCCTCAATATGAATATACCCGTCACGTCCGCCGGGGCCGGTGGCGCTCTCCAGGATGCCGGAAACGATAAACTGCTTGCCGTTGACGGAGCCATCGACATTTGTCGCCACAATGACAACAGTATCGCCCAGTTTTACTTTCAATCCCTTCGCCAGAAGCGTGGGAATCATTATTTCACCCCGGCCGAGGGTCTTTTTGCCTTCCGCTATGCGGGAGGCTAAAAGAGGGACGGTTGGAAACTCCTGATCGGGATAGACGCCGTTTAAGCGGATATTGGTTGTCTCCACAAAGTTGCTGAACATCCCGCCGAATTTAAGACGCGGCGAAAAAGCTTCTACTGCCGGCGTTGCTGAGAGAACTGTGGCAATTTTTGCATAAGCATTGGTTTTCATGTTCAGATTTAGGGGCAGGTTATCGATGGCAGCAACATACCCTTTCCGGTGAATCTGGAGATGCCCCAGCATGGAATCGGTTACTTGTCCAATAATCATCGCCTTGAAAGAGCCGGTAATGGAAACAAAGACAAGAACGAAAACAACGCCGATGGTGATGAGCGATGCTGTCAGCAATGTTCTTCTTTTGTAGCGGATGAGATTGCGGACGGCAATTTTAAAAAGATTTCTCATGGCTTTGTCCCCTCTTTCGTCTCTTTTGCGGTCAGTCTGCCATCTTCCAGCCGGAAGATAACTTCCGCTTCGCCGACAATCTTAGTGTCATGGGTGGAGAAGATAAACGTCGTTCCAAAATCATCCCGCATTTTCTTCATCAGCCCGATCACGGCATAGGCCGTCTGGGAATCAAGGTTTGCTGTGGGTTCATCGGCCAGGACCAGGGCGGGATTGGTTACCAGAGCACGGGCAATGGCCACGCGCTGCTTCTGTCCTCCCGATATCTGGTGGGGATACTTTTGCCCCTGATCTGTCATGTCCACAGCCGCCAGCAGCCGGGAAATCCTCTCTTTGCGTTCCTGCGGTGCTATGTTCTGAACCATGATCAGAGGATATTCGATGTTTTCGTAAACAGTCAGTACGGGGATCAGATTAAAATCCTGAAAAATAAATCCGAGATGCTTTCCTCGAAATGCTGCGCTTTCCTTACGTTCCAGCCCGATAACGTCTGTGTCGGCAATGCGGAGGTTACCTGCCGATGGTTTGTCCAGGCAGCCGATGAGATTCAGGATGGTCGTCTTGCCGCTGCCCGAAGGCCCGACAAAGGAAACGAAGGAGGCGGGCTCGATTTCAAAGTCCACATCCTGAAGAGCGTGAACGACCACGTCTTCCGTCTGGTAATCTTTGGTGATTTTCTGTGCTTTAATTAATACCATATGACTTTCCCCTTTCCTGAAGACGCAGAATTTACGATCATTTAAAATTATGTCGGCATCTATAACTTATTTAATATGCAAGATGACCCCGTGTTAAGCACGAGGGAGGCTTAAAGTCGCGCTCCGTTTGTATGTAATAATATAATGTATGAGTTTTTCGATTTTGTGCCAGTTTATCATTATTATTCACTTATGCATCAATATAATAACCACTGAAGTCAGTTTGTCGAATCAGGAGAAAGCGCAACCTCAAAAAAGGGGGAGCGTAAGAAACGCTCCCCCCTGAAGAAGGATATAAAGATTGGATTAGTTGCACATTCCCATTCTGGGACCATAACCGCCCTGGCCCCGCATACCACCGCGTGGCCCATAACCCATCCCTCTGCCCCAGCCTACATTAGCCAGTTTTTCCTGCTGTTCCGTTGTCAGAACCTTGCGGATTTCCAGCCTCATTTCCGTAGTCTTATCCTGCATCTGATCGCGCAGAGCACTTATTTCTTTCCGGGCGGCATTAATCTTGTTTTTATCCGGGTTAGCCTGCAGCCAAAACCTGCGCATCTCTACTGATTTGTCGAACATCTTTTCCCGAATTGGTCTTACTTCCTTGTCGGTTGAAGTTTGCAGAGCCTCAATCTTAGTTTTTTGTTCAGCGGTCAGATTCAATCTCTCCAAGCCTGCTTCGCGACCATTTTCATATCCTCTGCCTTTACCCGGGCCGTAACCGGGACCCCAGGCAAATACCTGAGAAGTAAAAAGCAGGCCAACTGCAACGGCCATCAATGTTAGTGTTAACTTTTTCATGATACATCTCCTTGTTATATTTTACGTAATGTCAAAATTTCTTTAATATTTTCATTGAAACATCTATATTATTAAGCTGTTATCAGAAGAAAGTTTCCCTCCCCCATGTGAGAGTTATCCATAGCCATGCCTGCGGCCCATCTAGAGCCAGGCAGGTACGGCT
>JANYAY010000123.1 GCA_025361065.1 Deltaproteobacteria bacterium | reverse complement strand
AGCCGTACCTGCCTGGCTCTAGATGGGCCGCAGGCATGGCTATGGATAACTCTCACATGGGGGAGGGAAACTTTCTTCTGATAACAGCTTAATAATATAGATGTTTCAATGAAAATATTAAAGAAATTTTGACATTACGTATAAATAAGGAAGGGGGAATCAAAATGAAACAGAGAATGAATGCTTTGAAATTTGCTCTGGAAAATGAACACAAAGAACATGAGTTTTATATGGATAATGCCCGTAGAACAAAAAATCAGGCAGGAAAAAATATGTTCAAACAACTAGCCAATGAAGAAAAGGAACATTACGAGATATTGAAAAAGTTGCATGACAGTTGGGAAAAACAGAAGAAATGGCCGGCGACAGTTCCTTTGAAAGTGAAGAAATCTCTGGCCGACAGTATATTGAAAGCAATGGACGGTAAAAAGTCGGCTCGCATGAAAGGTAATGAAGACGACCTGAAAGCGATTCGTACAGCTATTGATTTTGAAGCCCGGGGGGTAGATCTTTATACAAAGTTGGAAAAGGGAAGCACTGATCCCAAGGAAAAAGCTTTTTTTAATTTAATTGCCGGTATTGAGCGGACGCATTTTCTCTCTCTACGGGAGACCGAAGAATTCTTGTTAGATCCCGTCTCCTGGTATCAGAATGCCGAGAAAACTACACTTGACGGAGCTTAAAGTTTATTGTGTTTGGTTACCGCTGATTAGAAGAATTCTCTGCATTTGCCTCATCAAATTGTTCCAGTTGGGAATTTAATTCTGTCCAGATCGTGTAGGAAGACTCGAGTTCAGAAGCAATATCTTTCAATTCTTTATTGAGAGTCTTAATCGTATTTACTTCTTTATGAATTTGCGGATCACACAGGGCGGTTTCGTGCCCCGTCTTTTTTGCTTCTAATAATTCGATTTTTTTCTCAATTGCTGCCAGTTCTTTTTTCCAGGCATTTTTCGTTTTGGCAATACTATTTCTTTCTTCTGCTTCCTGTCTTTTTTGCTCTTTGCTTTTAAAAACCTGCTCTTTGTCCGGCTGTCCGGGCTTATCTTCATCTTTTACAGAGTTGAGCTCAGAGCGCTTTTCAATGAAGTAAGAGTAATTGCCATGGTAGTAATTGAGCGCTCCATCTTTTAATTCAAAGACTTTATTTACCAGCCGATCCAAAAAGTAACGGTCATGAGAAACAATGGCAACCGTGCCGTGGTAACTGATCAGGGCATCCTGGAAAATGTCCTTAGTCTTCAGATCAAGATGGTTTGTCGGTTCGTCCAGGATGAGAAAATTGGTATCCAGCAACAATAGTTTTAACAGGGCCAACCTTGATTTTTCCCCACCGGAGAGCACTGAAACCGGTTTATAAATATCATCACCGGAAAAAAGAAACGCGCCCAGCAAATTGCGTTTTTCCTGATCGGACGCGTGTGTAGAGACACTGTTGACTTCCTCCCAGATCATTTTTTCATAGTTTAAGTTTTGCGAACTTTCCTGGGAAAAGAAAGCCATATTTACGTCATTGCCGTATTGGACAAGACCTGCTGATGGTTTTTCAGTTAAGCTCAGAAGGCGCGACAATGTGGATTTGCCGGACCCATTAACGCCGACAAACGCAACCTTATCGCCGCGAAACAGGGTGAAATTAAAATTGTTAATAACATTCAGGCTGCCGTAACTGTGACTAAGGTCAATAGCCTTGACTACTTCTTTGGCGCTTTTCTTGCCCTCCGGGAATTTCATGGTGACCGCTTTGGTCTTGGCATCGAGTGTGATGGCCTCAAACTTTTCGAGCATTTTAACGCGGCTTTGTACCTGACTGGCTTTCGTTGCCTTGTAACGGAAACGTTCCACGAATTCTTCAATCTTTTTGATTTGCGCTTTCTGCAGTTCCTGCTCTTTTCTCAAGGCGGCATGGCGCCTCTCCTTTTCATTGAGATAGTGCGAATAGTTTCCTTTATAAATATGAATTTGGCGTGCAGCCAGTTCGGCAATCTGGGTAACGATTTTATCGAGAAAAAACCGGTCATGGGAAATAACAATGATCGTTCCCGGATATTCTCTCAGATAACTCTCCAGCCATTCCATGCTTTCCGTGTCCAGATGGTTGGTCGGTTCATCCAGCAACATGATGTCCGGCTGGGAAAGAAGAATTGAAGCAAGTAAGATGCGCATCTTCCAACCGCCGGAAAAGAGAGCGCAATTGCGGGTAAAATCATTTTCTTTAAAACCAAAACCCTTGAGTATTTGTTTGGCTCTGGCTTCAAAAGCGTAACCGTCCCGGGCGTTGAAGTGAGACATCTGAGTAGAATATGCTTTGGCTATCCGGTTGTATTCCGGGGTGTGTTGTTTGGCCTGGGACATTTGCTGTTCCAGGGTTTTTATCGATTCTTCCAGAGCGGCAATCCCGCTTTTATTCTTTAAAAATTCGATTAAGTTGACGGGCTCCAGTTCCACCAAATCCTGGGGCAGGTAACCTATTGTTTTTTGCTTCCGGTTCGGAATATCAATCAGGCCTGTGTCCAGATGAACTTGCTCCAGAATTGCCCGAAAGAGAGTAGTTTTCCCCGTTCCGTTATCGCCGACCAGACCGATGCAGCTTTTCGGATGGATTGTCCAGTTAATGTTATCAAACAGCTTCTTTTCTAAAAAAGATAAGCTGACATTTCTTATATAGATCATTCAATATCCTCATTTGCCTGCGGGTATATAGGAAAAATACATTGAACTGTCAAATTATAAATATTTGACAAACGACCCGGGAGAATTATCTATCTTGCCGAAAGACCATTTTTAAGGGCACCTGGTCAAAGCCGGAATTTTCGCGGATTTGATTGGGCAGATAACGCTCGTAGGAAATTTTTCTTCCCATAGCGGGGATTACAGCAGGTGACCGGAGATGTTTCGGTCATCCCGTAAAGCTCGATGAAATTGCCTTCGCCGATGATGGATTCGAGCTCTTTGATGCTTTTCGCCGGGAAAGGCCCGGCGGCGCTGAGGCACCATTTTATGGAACTTAGATCCATTTGCTTGAACTCCGGTTTCTTCATAAGTTCAAAATAAACGGTCGGTACGTTGACAAAGAAAGTCGGCGATCTCCGATACCACCACCGTGCTGAAGGATGTCTTGTCCGCCATTTCGACGATTTTATCGAACAGAACATCAGCCGTGATTATCAGTTTAGTTCCGGAATCATTCAACTGGTGCGCCATTTCGGTCGGCGTGAGCAGGGGGCTCAGACCCGTCGATACGCATCCGGCTTTTTGTACGGCGATCACGCCGAGATAATGGGCGGGTACGTTCGGCAGATGCAGGCCGACAACGTCGTTCTTTTTAAGGCCGTATTTCAGAATGTAATTGGCGAGTCTGTCGGAGAATGCGTCAACTTCCCGGAAAGTAATCTTGACCCCCAGATAAATCAGTGCGGTTTTCTCCGGATACTTTTTCACCGTTTCCGCGAACATTTCCGCGAAGGTCTAGTCCTCTTAGGAAAGCTGGGGCGGAACTTCCTTGTCGTAATTGCGAAGCCATGGTTTCTGAGAATAAATATCTTCCATGCAAACACATCCTCCCTTCTTTTTTATTGGTTAAGGTTTCTTATCTTCTATAGAAAAAATCCTCCGATTTTGATATTGAACAAAAAATTACCTTTTTGACGGTTGAAACATAAAGGAAGTTCCCTTTATATGTCAATTACTTATTTCCGCAAAGACTTCTTTCCCTATTGACATACATTATCGTTTGTTTTACGCTCGGAACGTCAAAAAAAATATACCTCACGAAAAACAATCAGCGCCTGAGGAGGAAAATAATATGGAAGTCAGTTCCCGTTTTGTCGGCACCCCTTTGAAACCCCTGGAAACAACAATCACCTGGCGACAGACGACAAATTATGCCGCCGCCCTGAATGATGCCAACCCCCGTTACCTCGACGACGATCGCCCGGGTGGCATCGTCGCCCCGCCGATGTTCTGCGTGGCCGTCACCTGGCCGATCTCGGAACATATAGTAGAATACATCGAGGCCCCGGATTTTCCCTTCGAGATAATCCTGACGCAGGTTCACTATACGGAGCACCTGGAACTCCACCGCCTCATCCGGCCGGATGACCGTCTCACTGTCCGCGGCCGTCTGGCTGCCATCCTGCCCCACAAAGCCGGCACTTTGATGGTCCTCCGTTATGACGCCCGCGATCAGGAGGGAAACCCCGTCTTTACCGAACACATAGGCGGCATGATGAGGGGTGTCAACTGCACCGACGGGGGCGCCGGGGCGGAGCAACTCCCCGTGGCGCAAAGCCCGGCCCAACCGGGGCCGCTGATCTGGGAGACAAAGATACCGATCGACAGGAGTGCACCCTTCGTTTACGACGGATGTACAAACATTTATTTCCCGATCCACACATCGGTAAAATTCGCCCGCCAGGTGGGTCTGCCCGACATCATCTACCAGGGAACAGCGACACTGGCGCTGGGCGTACGGGAGGTGATCGAACGGGAGACGGGAGGCGATCCCGGTCGCGTACAGGCCATCGCCTGCCGGTTCACGGGGATGGTAATCCCCGGCAGTGAAATCAGCGTAAAGTTTCTGGAACGCCGACCCGCCGGCAATCAGACGCATCTGTTTTTCGTCGTCCTGGATACCAATGGAAAAAAGGTCGTCAGTGACGGGGTTGTCACACTGCGGCAATGAAATAAAAACACTTAAGAAGGAGGAGATCATGGGCTGGACGGATTTGAATCTGACGTGGCACTATGTAGAAAAATGGGCGGAGGCGAAGCCCGCGGCAGAGGCGCTCGTCTTCGGCGAAGAACGCCTGAACTGGGGTGATTTCAAGGTGGAAATGGACCGGATCGCCAAAGCCTATCTAGCAATCGGCGTCGAGCGGGGCGACCGGATCGCGCTGCTGTCGGCGGCGCGCAACGAATTTCTTTTGAGCTACATGGCGGCCGGCAAGGTCGGGGCAATGTGGCTGGGACTCAATCCGAAGTTTACTCTCGATGAGCTGCGTTATCAGATCGGCGATTCCCGGCCCGCCGTCCTCATTGCCTTGCGGAACTTCCTCGGCAGCGATCTGGCGGAGACGATCAAAGCACTGCGGAGCGAATTCTCTTTCCTGAAGAAAGTCCTCGTCATCGGCGAACCGGTTGAAGGCACGGAAAATTTCCGCAAGTTTGTCGACAATCCCCGCGCCGAATTTGACGCCGCCCTGGCCCAGCGCGCTGCGGAAGTTCAACCCGCCGATGAGGCCCTCCTGATGTATACCTCCGGCTCCACCGGCAAACCCAAAGGGGTCGTTCACACCCATGCCAGTATCGTCGAAAACATCAAGGTGGAAGTAGAGAAATTCTACATCGATGGAGAGATGCGCGGTCTGCTTCACTTCCCCATTAATCACGTCGCCGCCGATGTGGAGATCGGCTTTGCCTCCGTGTTGAAGGGCGGATGCCTTGTTTTTATGGAGCAGTTCGATCCTGTCGGCGCGCTTAAGACCATCGAGAAAGAAAAAATCACCATGTTTGGCCAGGTCCCGGTGATGTTTCTCCTCCAAATGAAACAGCCGGAATTCTTCTCGACCGACTTTCGCCATGTCCGGCTCATGGCCTGGGCCGGCGCCGCCGCGCCGAAAATCATGATCGACGTCCTTTCCGGAATCTGTGCCCAGACTGGTTCCATGCTGATCACGGGATACGGCAGCACGGAGGTTTGCGGTTTCATCACCTACACCGAAAAAGGCGACGATATCAATACCCTGCTCAAGACCGCGGGTAAAATCGCCCCGCCTTTCGAGCTGAAAATCGTCGACAATAACCGCCAGGAAATCCCGGACGGGCAAATCGGAGAGATAGCCGTACGGGGACCATTCATGTTCAAAGGATACCTGAACAATCCTTCAGCCACGGCGGAGGTGCTGGATAAAGAAGGTTGGTATTACACATCGGATCTGGCCTTTAAGGACAGCCGCGGTTACATTACGATCACCGGCCGGAAGTCGGAGATGTTCAAGACCGGCGGCGAGAATGTATATCCCCGCGAAATCGAGGAAATTCTGGAAACGCATGGCAGCGTTTTGTTCTCCGCCGTCATGGGCGTCCCCGACGAAATATACCAGGAGGTCGGCTGGGCCTTCGTCATGCCCATGCCGGGCAAGGAAGTCACGGAAGAGGAATTGCGGGAACTGTGCCGGTCAAAGCTGGCCAACTTCAAGATTCCGAAGAAGTTCTTCATTCGACCGCTTCTCCCGCTTCTGGCTACCGGCAAGGTGAGCAAGCTCGCGCTAAAAGAAGAAATCAAGGAGATGATGAAAACATGATACTGTCACTCCGGCGGAAGCGCTTATCCTTCTCTCTTCCGCCGGGGTAAACAGAAATATGCTATTCTTTGATACCGGCAATTATTTTCTTCTGTTCCAGGTTGCTCTGACGGGCAATCATAATCCTCTGCGCCTGGGGTGATCCGGCGCCGTGCATCGACTCAGTACGATAACCTACCGCCGCAGTTCCCAGGGTAATATTTTCCACCAACCGCATGATCCGGGCCCGGTCTTCCGTGTAAATGCTGGCGTTTCCCTGCAGATATTTCTCCAGAACCTTGCCGATTTCCGGATGTTGCAGATCCTTCTCCGAGGTCATGGTCACCATGAGGCCGCCGGCGATGTCTTCGGTCAGACGCGCAATCTCATAAGGAAAGCGCGCCACGTTCTGCTTGCATACATTGGCCAGAAGCAGGTCAATCAGATACGTGCCGGATGCCGTTTTACTGCCCTGAGCGGAGCAGGCGATCCCGCAGGAATAAAGAGTCTCGTTCAAATGTGTCATTTCAATTAATTTATCCTTGACATGCGATGCTTTGGCGGCGCCATTATAATCAGCCGCCAGGGCCGCCGCGCCGATCAGAACATCGCCCAAGCCGACTTTGCAGCTACCGTAGCTCTGTCGGTGATAGCCGGCGAATCGCTCGAGCAGCATTCCGCTGAATTCATATTCCCCGCACATCAGAACATTTTCCCAGGGGATAAAGACATTATCGAAAACCATCAGGGCTTCGTGTCCGCCGAACTGGAAATTACCGACATCAATGGCGCTCCCTTCCATTTTTCGTGTATCGCAGGACTGGCGTCCATAGATATAAAAACACCTTTTTCGTCTGCCGGACAGACAAAGGATACGGCGTAATCAGCATCTTCTATAAACATTTTCTTTCTTAATAATTTATGGCGAAACGGAACGTATCGTCTGCCGGAAGAAATCATCGAGAGGGATATGTTTCCCCGTGCCTGCAAATGCCTTGACGAGCCGGAAATACTGCTTTTACCGGTCTGCGGCAGACCGGTAAAAGCACTCTGGTGCGCCAACTTATTTACCATCTGCTGACGGTTCAGCAGGTATCCCCGGCAACGATTTTTTACTTCACCTTCGATGATCTTTCCCTGCGCCATGAACTGTCCGCTTCTTTTCCTATCTTCATTAAAATTATTGAAAAACTGCTGGGGGGCAATTCCGCAAGCTTTGGCCGACTTTGGCTTTTTGTGGACGAAGTGCAGAAACTCCCCGGCTTTATTGAATACGTCAAATCGCTCCACGATACCGGCTATCCGATCAAATGGGTGCTGACGGGCTCATCGGCTATTGAACTGATGTCCCGGGTGCGGGAGAGCCTTGCCGGTCGGGTAATACATCTGCCGGTATATCCCTTTTCGGAGGACGAGGTGTTTCGTGTACGGGGAATGGCCGCTCCCGACAAGAAGGCTGTCCGGGCAATGGTGACCGGTGCCCAGCCGATTACGGAAGAAGAACTGCGAAGCCGGCAGGCGGCTCTGCTTCCTCATAGGGACGATATTGAGCGGATCAGCGAGGACATTCTTTTGTACGGTTCGCTGCCGGCGGTGGCGCGCGCAGGTGATGCTGAGCGGAAGCTGACGCTGCTCAAAAATTACCGCGATACCTATCTGGAGCAGGATATCCGGGGGATTGTAAAGGACGACAAGCTGTGGGTCTATCAACGGGTAATGGAAATTCTGGCGGGACGCACCGGTGATCCGTTAAACTACACCGATATTGCCGGTAAGACCGGGGTGGCGGTTGATACAGTCAAGCGATATGTGTCGCTTCTGGAAAAGACATTTCTCATCCGGGAACTCACCACTTACTCCCGCAACATCCGCGCTCAGCTACTGAAATCACCCCGCATCTATTTCACCGATCTGGGCATCAGAAACATTCTTCTCGGCATTACCGATCTGGCGCTGCTGGATAAGCTAAAACTGCTGGGAACCTCGCTGGAGAACCTGGTTGCAGAGCGAATTCAGGCGGAGCTATTCCTTACCCGCAGCGAGGCCAAGCTGCACTATTGGCGGACAAAAGCGAAAGAGGAGGTTGACCTGGTGGTGGTAACACCACAGATGTTTCTGCCCATAGAGATAAAGAGCGACCGAACTTATCAAAGGCGTCATATCAGGGGAATTTTGAAGTTTCTTACCAGGGAAATGGAAATGAAATGAATATTGATCGGGCGCTTCGACGCACTGGATGTAATCCGTCAGGATGGCCGGGAGATATTTCTGCTGCCGCTCTGGATGGTGTGAGCAGGAAGAGGCCTGAGTAATTTATCTCTTTTTCCGAAAGACAATTTTCAGAGGTACCTGCTCAAAGCCGAAGTTCTCACGGATTTGATTGAGCAGATAACGCTCGTAGGAAAAGTGGATACCTTTGACATTGCTGACAAAGAAGACAAAAGTAGGCGGTTTGACGCTTGTCTGAGTTGCATAGGAAATATGCATTTCCCGGCCTTGAAAACGGGCCAGAGGATTGCGCTGTAATGACTTTTCCACCAGAGAATTCAAGGGCGCTGTCGCTACTCTTTTTGTATATTGCGCATAAACCTCATCAATGATGTCAAATATTTTCGGTGCCCTCTGCCCTGTTACTGCGGAAATGAAAATTATCGGGGAGAAGTCCATAAACTTCAGTTTATCTTTAATATCCTCGACAAACTTGCCTACTGTATCGTTGTCCTTTTCAATTTTATCCCATTTGTTAACAACGATAATACAGGCCTTGCCGCGCTCATAGGCGAGTCCGGCAATTTTTGTGTCCTGATCGGTTATGCCCTCTTCGGCGTCAATTAAGACCAGTGCGATATCACAACGATTGATTGTTTTGAGCGCCTGAACAACACTGTATTTTTCCAGCGTCAGACTGATTTTGTTTTTCTTGCGGATTCCTGCCGTATCAATCAAAAGGTAATTTTTGCCGCGAACTTTCACCGGCATATCAATGGCATCACGCGTAGTGCCGGGAGTGGGATTGGCAATGCTTCTTTCCTTGCCGAGGATGCGGTTGACAAGAGATGATTTGCCGACATTTGGTTTGCCGACTATGGCAACTTTGATTTGTTCATCTTCGTCGTTCTGGGTTTCTTTTACTTGGGCGAAGTCTTTTGTAACTACCGCCAGAAGTTCGTCTACTCCCAGGCCGTGCTGAGCGGAAATCGGATAAAATTCATCTATCCCGAGCCGGTAAAATTCATTGAGCAAATCCGTATGCCGGTCGCCGTCCACTTTGTTGGCCACATAAAAAACGTTCTTGGTTTTACCACGCAGTTGCCGGGCGATCTCCATATCCGATGGTGTAAGCCCATCTTTTCCGTCCATTAAAAAAATAATAACGTCCGCCTCTTCAATAGCCAGATTGCTTTGCTCACGCATCTGCACGAGAATTCTTTCTTCGGAGGCCGGTTCAAACCCGCCGGTGTCAATAAGAGTGAAAGCCTTATCCTGCCAGATGCAATCCATATAATTGCGGTCGCGGGTAGCGCCCGGTTCATCAATAACAATAGCCTTTTGCTTTCCGGCAACTCTGTTAAATAAAGTCGACTTGCCTACATTGGGCCTGCCGACGATAGCTATAACTGGTTTTATTTGCATCTTCTTCCTTGCTTAAGCCTTTAATCCCGCTGCTGCGGGACGAGCGTTAATTCTCCGCAGTTTGCTGCGATATAATGACGTTCATTTCATACCTCGATGGTTTGCTGTGAGGTGGTTGATTAAACCAAATTCCTGCAGCATTTTTTCCGAGCTTGTCCAATCTTTTTTCACACGGACAAAAAGTTCCAGAAAGACTTTGGAGTCAAAAAGATTTTCCATTTCCAGCCTGGCCTGGGTACCAATATTCTTTAACATGGAGCCTTTTTTTCCGATCATTATTGCTTTTTGTGATTCTTTTTCTACAGTTATCGTTGCGCTGATGCGAATTAAGTTTTTTTCTTCATCTTCTTTGAAGGTGTCAATTTCCACGGCAGTGGCATAAGGCACTTCCTGCGAGGTAAGCAGCATTATTTTTTCCCGGATAAATTCGGCGGCAATAAATCTTTCGGAGGCGTCGGTAAAAGTGTCTTCGGTAAAATATTGCGGCCCTTCCGGAATATTGTTTTTAATCGTCTGGAGTAATTCATCGATTCCGTCACCTTTGGTTGCGGATACAGGAAAAATTTCCTGATATTTATAAAGATTGCGGAATTTATCGATCAACGGCAAAAGCAGATTCTTTTCGATAAGATCAATTTTATTGATTACCAGAAAAACAGGGACATTAATTTCCGTGAGCCCTTCAATCAGGAAAATATCCTGCGAATGAACAGCGGAATTGGCCTCAACAAGCATCAGCAGTATATCGGCATCGTTAAATGACTCCCTCGCCGTCCGCACCATGGCGCGATTTAAGGGGGTTTTTGCTTTGTGAATTCCCGGTGTGTCCAGAAAGACAAGCTGAGCATCGGGTAAATTCTTAATGCCGGTAATCTTATTTCTGGTCGTTTGCGGTTTATCGGCGATTATGGAAATTTTTTCGCCGATAATAGCATTGAATAATGTCGATTTTCCTACATTCGGACGGCCGACTATGCCAATGAATCCGGATCTGAACACTTCGTTTATCTCCCTCATGTTATAACTGTTTTGATTTAATTTATTCCGGAAATTGTAGTGGTTAAGATGTATCCCTGATCAGTAGCTACCGAAATTAAACCACGCTTTTGTTCTGGATACGTTCTTACATTAATATCTGCCTGCGGGTAAAGCTTTTTTATTGCGGCAATATTACCGCTGCGCCAGCCGCGGAAATTGGAAACATCCGAATTGTGCAATTTAAAGTGAATTTCTCTGGTTTCAGCGGGAAGTTGCTCCAGAAGTTTCCTTGTCTTATCATAATAAATTGCCGAGAGGACCAGGCTGCCGAAGGCCGGATGCAATGGCCCCGAGAGCACTGCGTCATTATTCTCCATCTCTTTTGTTAAGTGCAGGCCATTTCTAATCACTCGGATTCCGGCGGCAGATAGTTTTTCCCAGGCCAGGGCGCATAAACTTACGGCTTCAGACAATTGCAATGGCTCATAATTTCCTTCTTTAAATTCTGCCGCCAAAACGGTTCCGCTAAAAACAACAACAGGATGAATGCGGACCATATCCGGCTTTAGTTTAATTGTTTTTTCCAGAGAATAGACAAAACCATCTTTCGTATCTTTAGGCAGACCGGCCATTAAATGAAGACCTGTCTGAAAATTCTCTTGTTTTAAAAGGGTGATGGCATTTATTGTATCGACAGCATTATGACCTCTTTGCGCAAATTGCAGAACATCATCAATAAAAGACTGTGCGCCTATTTCCACGGTCGCGACTTTATATTGCTTAAGAAAAGCCAGAATACCGGCATTAATGTAATCCGGTCTTGTCGATACTCTGATGGAATGTACAAGACCTGACTGGATGTAAGATTGAGCCCAGGAAAGAAGATTTTCCTGATACATCTTATCAATTCCCGTAAAACTGCCGCCGTAAAAAGCTATTTCGACGAGACGTGATTTATCCCTATTCCAACTCAAATAAGAATTAACTTCATTTTCAAAATATTCTCTACTGATTTCCTGCGGATAATTTCCTGCGGTAATCTTCTGGTTGCAGAAGATACAACGATGCGGGCAGCCGCTGTTCATAATGAATATCGGTATGATCAAAGGCGAACCTGTAGTTTCTTTTAAATAATTATTCTTTTTCATTGTGCAGTTCTTGCCATGCCTTTTGTGCGGCTTGCTTTTCGGCTTCTTTCTTACTTTTGCCGCTGCCGTACTGTATGATTTTTCCGGCAATAGTTACTTCAACGTCGAATTTTTTGGCATGGTCGGGGCCACGGGAGTCAACAATCCTATAAACCGGTGCAGTCTTATATATCTTTTGACAAAACTCCTGGAGGGCTGTTTTGTAGTCAAAATATTGATAATGTAAACTGTCATCATTCAAAAGGGGGCCCATTAATTTTTTTAAAATTGATTTTGTTTTGGCAAAACCGGAATCGAGGTATATTGCAGCAATCACTGCTTCGAAGGCATTGGCTAAAAGAGAATCTTTTGATCGGCCGCCGGAGATTTCTTCTCCTTTTCCCAGAAGCAGGCAACTGCCGATTTCCAGTCTGCAGGCCAGTTCGGCCAATGGTTTTTCGTTGACAATAGCGGCACGGATTTTGGAAAGGGTACCTTCAGCAAAATCGGCATATTTTTTGACGAGCAGGTCACTTACGCAAAGACCCAAAACGGCATCACCCAGAAATTCGTATCTTTCATTATCTGCAATGACGAGTTGCGGATTTTCATTGACGTAAGAGCGATGGGTTAGGGCGGTTTCCAGAAAAGTTATATTGCGAAAATTATAGGAAAGCCTTTTCCCTAATCCGTTTAGTGTTTCGCTCCTCTTTTTATCAGGCAATGATTTTGCCATAAAGCTTTCCCTTAAGATATTTTTCTGCCTGGACAGTTACGATTTTGTTTACTGAAGAAGAAAATTTTCCATCCAGCAAAAATGGCAAATAGTTTTGCGAAAAGCCTTTCAGCAGCCCTGTCTTTTTGTCTTTTGTGCTTTCCACGAGTACTTTGAGCGGTTTTCCCAAAAAACGCAACGCAAATTTCTCCTGTTTTTGTGTACTTAAATTTCTCAAAATAGCTGCCCGTTCTTTTTTTATAGGTTCCGGTATTTGGGGCTGAAGTTTTTGTGCCGACGTTCCCGGTCTTGGGGAATAGGGAAAAACGTGAAGATAAGCAACTGGTAAGTTTTCCAGTAAATTCAAAGTATTTTTAAATTGCTCTTCACTTTCGGAGGGGAATCCTACCATCATATCCAGGCCGATAGCAATATTGTTGATCGTGGAATAAATATATTCAATAAGATTCCGGTAGAAATGCGTATCATAGTCTCTTTTCATTAACCGAAGAATCTGGTCATCACCACTTTGCAGGGGAATGTGCAAATGCGGGCAAAGCAGATCGTTATTTTTAAAAATATTCAGTAAGTCAGTAGTTACTTCCCGTGGTTCGATGGAACTAAGTCGGATTCTTGTGTCCCTGTGCTGGTCGAACAAATAATGCAGAATATGAGAAATATTGGTGGCGGGTGTAAGATCGTGCCCGTAAATACCCAGGTGGATACCTGTGAGGACAACTTCTTTATAGCCTTCCTGATTTAATCTGGTCAAGGCTGCAAAGACTTCCTGTGGCGCTAGGCTGCGACTGTTCCCGCGGGCGAAGGGCACAATACAGTAGCTGCAAAACGAGTTGCATCCATCCTGAATTTTCAGAAATGCCCGGGTGCGGTTCCCAAATGTGGCTGTCGGCATGTTACAAAATTTTTTTTGTTGGAAAATGTCGTTGATAAAAACGTTTGAGGAAGCAGTTATGTTTTTTTGCAGCAGTTCGGCTATCTGATCTTTCAGGTCGTTGCCGACAACCATTGTTACACCATCCATTGTTGTGATATTCTGGGAAGCAATTTGCGCGTAACATCCGGTAACCAGAATTTTTGCTTGCGGATTCATCCTGTGAGCCCGGCGGATCAACTGGCGGGCTTGAAAATCGGAAAATGCCGTAACCGTACAGGTATTAATGATATAAACATCGGCAATAGAATTGAAAGGGACCAATAAAAAATTCTTCTTTTGCAGGTCTTCCTCCAGTGCTACGGATTCGCAGCGGTTTACCTTGCAGCCTAAAGTTGCAATTCCAACTTTACGGGGAGGCACTGCCGGTAAATCAGGCTTTGTTGACAAAGATTTAAATTCCTCGGATGTTATGTGCAATTCAACCCTCACTGATGATTTTGTCGGGAATCTAGTCGTCAGTTTGAAGTTTGTCAAGTTAAACAAAATATGGCTTTTAGAGGAAATTTAAGATAAATTGGCAAAGAAAATAGGGAAGGGAGGTTATTCTTGATGGATGCGATTACCGGATATTTAACAGCAAACCCGACTGTTTTTAAAGGAATGATCATCTTTGTCCTGATCGTCATTGCCTATTTTATTTTCAAACAATTCCTCAAACTGTCGCTCGTCCTGCTTCTAATAGTACTTGCCGGCGCCGGTTATCACTATTTCAACAATCCCCAGAAGATGTCCGAAGATGTTCAAAAATCAATTTCTACAGTGAAATCTGGTGTGGAGAAGAGCAAAAGCTTTTATAAAGATTCTAAAGAGTTAATCGATAAAACTAAAAAAGTGCCGGGAGATATCAATAAATTCTTAAAAGGTACGGAAAATAAAGAACAAAAATAAAATTTTTGTGCTCTGCGTGATTTCCGGTGTTGATTAACTTTCTGAATTCTTAATATGCCAAACCTGCCCAAGATTTTGAGTTGGAAATTATTCTTTCTGATAGGCCTCTTGATAATTCTGGCTGTTATATTTTTGCGGATGCCAAAACCCTGCCAGGAGACTATAACTTATCACATTGGTAATGTAGATGACAGGTTTGGTCTCACCCGTCAGGAATTTGTGCTGGCAGTGAACATGGCGGCGGCAATGTGGGGGAAACCAATAGCCGGGGAGCTCTTCCGGGAAGATGCCCAGGGAGCCATTGAGATTAACTTTGTTTATGATTACCGGCAAGAAGCAGCGGATAAACTAAAGAAACTCAATTATAAAATAGATAATACAAAAACTTCTTATGAGGAGTTGAAAAGTCGCCTGGAAAAATTAAAGGCGGAGCATGATCAAAGGAGTACTGTGCTGGCGAGGGATTTTAATCTTTATAATTCACGCATCAACACATTTAAGGCAAATGTCGAATATTGGAACAGGCATGGCGGGATTATGGAAAGTGTTCATAAAAATCTGCTGCAGGAAAAAAATGAATTGAATTATTTGTGGGAAAAATTGAAGGTGCGGCAAGATGAGCTTCAGGGATTAACGGACACAATCAACAGCATGGTTGTTGTCATCAATGAAATCGCCACTAACATTAATCTGGATTCAGTAGATTACCAAAATACCGGAAATGCTCTCGGGCGTGAATTTTGTGAGGGATTTTATAAAATTGAAAATGGCAAACAAACAATAAACATTTATCAGTTTGATAACAATTACCGGTTAGTGCGTGTCCTTGCCCATGAATTTGGCCATGCTCTAAGGTTGAATCACAGCGCCGACACCAAAGCTGTTATGTACAGGTTAATTCAATCTGACGCAATCGAACTTTCCCCGGATGATATAGCGGCACTGCAGAAGAGATGCTATAACTAATATCAAGAAACAACGGGATTCTTGAAAAAAGCATATATCCTGGCATCCCTGCAGGGGCAAAATTTCAGGAAATGAACAGATTGGTTGTGGAAAAATTCGGATCGCTGGTTAAATTTACTCCCATGCGTCTCAGGCCTGCTTCATCTCCGGGGGTGGGAATATGCGTCATGTGAATTTCGCATTGCTGAAGATCTTTTAATTTTTCCAACGCCAGCTCCGCCGCCGGATTTGATGTTGAACTAATGCTCAGAGCGATTAGAGCCTCTTCCAGATCAAGGCTGACGTTCTTTTCATCCAGTATTTCCGTCTTCAATTTGCGGATCGAATCAGTAATGTTAGCTGGCAGTAATTTAATTTTTTCCGGAATGCCGGCCAAATGCTTGATAGCATGAATGATTACACTGGAGGCGGCGTGCATCAGAGGTGAATTACTGCCGGTGATAATGGTTCCATCCTTTAGCTCAATTGCTGCCCCGCAATAGATGCCTTCATTGCCTTTATTCTGGTCAATGGCCGCTTTTGCTGCTTCGCGCGCCGGTTTCACAACTTTTCTATCTTCCAGATTAAGATTAAAATCGTTAAGAAATAATTCCACCCGTTGTACGGTTTCTTTATCGGTAAATCCCATGGCATATTCGCAACGATAGCGGAAATAACGTCGAATAATTTCCTGCTTTGCCGCCTCTTTGGTAACTTCATCATTGATAATGGCAAAACCGGCACGATTAACACCCATATCGGTAGGTGAGCGATAGAAAGATTCCTGGCCGGTAATCTTCTCCAGGATTCGTTTTAATACCGGAAATACCTCTACGTCACGATTGTAATTGACGGATTTATCTCCGTAGGCTTCCAGATGAAAAGGGTCTATTTGGTTAAAATCACGAATGTCAGCGGTTGCCGCTTCATAGGCTACGTTAACGGGATGTTTCAGAGGAATATTCCAGATGGGGAAAGTTTCAAATTTTGCATAACCGGATTTGATGCCCCGTTTGTAGTCATGATAAAGTTGTGACAGGCATGTTGCCAGTTTTCCGCTGCCCGGTCCCGGCCCTGTAACGATCACAAGCGGTTTGTCAGTTGTGATATATTCATTGATGCCATAGCCTTCATCACTGACAATTAATTCAACATTTGTCGGATATCCTTTTGTGTAACGATGGGTGAATACTTTGATATTTCTTCTTTCCAGTTTGTTTTTGAAAAGGATGGCGGAAGGCTGGTTTTCAAACCGGGTAATGACAACACCCATGACGTTGATATTCCATCCCCTCAAGTCGTCGATTAACTTGAGGGCATCGGAGTCATAAGTAATTCCAAAATCAGCCCTTATTTTTTTTCTTTCAATATCTCCGGCATATATGCAGAGGATAATATCCGCCCGGTCTTTTAATTCTTTAATTAGCCTCATTTTTACGTTGAACCTGTAGAAAAAGTCAGTTTTGACATTTAAAACACTTGAACAATACCGGCAATCTATTATAGGAATACTCATCACATTTGAATCCATACCTGAGGTTTTGCCGTGGCCCGATACAAGTCATATTCATACG
>JANYAY010000122.1 GCA_025361065.1 Deltaproteobacteria bacterium | reverse complement strand
AGCCGTACCTGCCTGGCTCTAGATGGGCCGCAGGCATGGCTATGGATAACTCTCACATGGGGGAGGGAAACTTTCTTCTGATAACAGCTTAATAATATAGATGTTTCAATGAAAATATTAAAGAAATTTTGACATTACGTTCATTGAATTAAGGAGGGGAAAATATGAAAAAAATAATGGTGTTGATCGCTTTGACGGGATTGTTGCTTCTGAAATTCAATGTTACTGCATTTGCTTGGGATCCTTCCGGTTCATGGGGTATCGAGGGGCGTACAGATGCGACCCTTAAAATTGCCTGTACCGGCGACACCTGTGAGGCAAGCTTCCAATCAGCTTACAGCAAGGCTAAAGCTACCGGATATGTGCTGAACGACAAGCTGGCGCTTGCCTACAATGAGTATAGCACCAACGGGATTTATTTTATGACATTTGAAAAAAGAGGTGACACAAAAATGTCGAAGAAAACATTCGACCTTGCCGGCAAGAATACTGGTGGAGAAAACTGGGTGCGCAAATGAGGGAATAATAGGGACGGTCCCCAATTTTAAACGGCTGCTTCGGGAATTCCAGGGAGATCAAAAGGTGAGGAGCAAGACCGGGAGGTCAAATTAAGCATGGCCGCAGAGGCCATCGGACATGGATAACTCCTCGTGGTTGAACCGCAATGGTGTAATTGAAAATAAACTTGACGAAAGCAGGAATTTGCTGGTATAAAAAACATAACGTAACATATTAACATCAATAAGAAAATAAGATTTTGGTACGTATAGCTTCCTGTAAGTGATCGTTTAGGAATTTTCACAGACATACTTGCTTTCGAATGGTATTCCTTATAGCGGACCTTACGTTCCATTCGACATCTCCCTTTCTTTCAGGAGAATCCTGGCAGAAAAGTAGAGAATGAATAATCCCTGAACTACGGTGAAAAAAGGATACCACCAAATGTCGCCCAGGCAGGGCTTTCCCATAATTAAGTGGTAGATAACAGGCTGTATCAGGAGAAAGCCCCCGGTAAAGATCGCTAATACGATACTCCATTTCACTCTTTTGATCAGCAGTATCGCCGCGGCAATGGCGATCAAAGCCAGCAGAGCGCTCGGGAGAGCACCTTTCAGACCACCGTTCTGAAGATAACCAACAACAATCTCCCTTACTAACTTCTGACCGGTTTGTACTAACAAAAATGCCGCCGGGGCATATAGATAGATGGAGGGTGATTTTAATCCCATCCCAATCCCTTGATCATGCTGGCCCTCATCACCACGGTACGCGAGGTTGATAAAAAATACGATCATGATACCCTGAAAGATCGGGAACAGAGGGTACCACCATACGCCATTGGGTTCTTTATAGCCGGAGAGGACATAGACTAAAAGCCACTGAAGCAATATCGCCCATAGAGCCGGTACCATTCCCAACATCAGCCCTATCCGTTTTCTCATCGATATGAGAACCACACTGATTATTCCGACTGAAAGAATAAAGACATCCCCGACAACGTTGATCCGCCAGCCCATCCTCACTGCCAATGGCAGTTCCCAGGCCAATATGTGCAAAAGATTATAGAGCAATGCGGCAGCAGTCACTTGAATATAAATTGTGGGTGCTTTTATTTGATTCATATTATTTCCCCCGAATTGTTAAATGTAACGCCGCACTTGGTTGCGGTATTCTATCCATTGTTCACCAAATCGACTTTCCATAAACACTTCCTCGGCAAGGATGATTTTATGATGAACAGCCAATGCGATGATCACCAGCATCCAGTTGATGGGATTCTGGACATAAACAGCCGATCCCAGCGCCATCAGATAAAGACCGAATAGCATGGGGTTTCGACTCAAACGATATATGCCGGTTGTGCGCAAAGCCGTATTTGCTTGTGCAAGCCCAACACGAAGTGAAAATGTCCCAAGCTTTAATATTGCAAGTGTAAAAAACATAACTCCAATGCCGACCAAGGCAATGCATATCCAGAAAAAGACATCGTTCTTTGAAAATAGCGAGAGATTGCCAACCCGCAACTGAACATGAATGAGTATGAACGATACAAAGAGCGAGACTTTTCCAAGGAAAAACAATTTCTTGTTTATTCCTATACACCCCACAGTTTCTACCTTCTTAAATTTCTGGATAATTCTTGGACCTATTGCCGCAATCACGAATATAGCGAACAGAACTCTCAAAACAATTACTTTCTCCATAATGATTTTTCCTCATTAATTCATGTTATTGATGTAACCTAAAATTATAATTCCCCCATCTTTCCTCTGCCAGTTCAAGAAATAACTCCTTTAGAAGTATTGCAGGCCTCTTTCCATAACCGCCATGTCATATACAGGGCAACTGCAACGAGAATGATGTCGTAGTAAACATTCATTGTCAGTAATCCCAGTCCACCAAAGAATAGAGCGCCGCAAATCACAAAATATTCCAGGAGCCGGGATCGGTTTTCATGTTCGCTGTTGAGGATAAGAAACCCGCATAAGGCAAGCGTTGTCGGACAATTCACCACGCCTAAAGGCGAATAGATCAAGGCATTGATCCATACAGGACTTTCGACCAAAGCCAGATAGTAGAAACCACCAAAAAGAGCGATTGAGCCAATGATTTTATCCCGGAGAGAAAGGGCATTAAAATCAAAACGAATTTTCTGTGTCTTTACGGCATATGCAATCAATCCGGCCACGACAGGGAAGTAGAAATAATTTGACGGAATGTTGTGTTTGAATGCACTGATGAATGCACCGAAAGAGAGATGGATCATGAATAGCGCAAAAAGGATATTCCTCCCTTTCTTCCAGAAAATACCAACCGTTATAATGAGAATTAGAAGAAGATGATTGATTAAACTAAGCCCTTTAAAGTCGCTTGTGGTTTGAACAAGTTTCTCATGCAATGTTGTGGCATTGAGTAGCAAAGAATTATCCTGCAACTTGAAGGCGACAACACTAAAAAATAGAATAAACAAGCCCGATCCGATGATAAACCTGGTTGATTGTTTCATAAAGTGTCTCTCCTCATTGTTTTTCTGCGAAGGCTTAAGCCTTTTCTGCTTTAAAAGCCTTGTAACAGAAATATATCACCATCAAAGATTGCGTAATCCAAACAATCGGATAATATGGATAGTGCTCATGGCCTGTGGCGACAATAACGATCTTGATAATGACATTGATTGATCCGGCTAACATTCCGATAATGAATCCCACTTTCCGGTTAACGAAACTCACCAGAAATCCCAGGAAATACAGAGAGGCTAAAACAAAATTACCCCGAATCATCTGCTGGCCGGTTGCTTCCTGTATTAAGCGAGCGCAATCATACTCAATAATCAGCATGCAAAGCCCCCTCAGCAGCATGTGTGACATAGCCGCCTGTGTTTCGCTTTTTATTTTTTTTAAAATGTTCATCATCCAAATCCCCCTTTTTATTTACTAATAGCGAACATATGTTCTTTATTAGGTTAAAAATTTTTCTATGTGAAAAACTGCACCATGCCTCTGATATGATACTTCATCAAAGACTCAATATTGTTTTTTGCCCATTCATCATTTTTATAGTTCCGAGTAATTTCCAGGATACCCTCGATCAGATTCATTGCCAGAATATGCATTAAGCAACTATCCTGCAGAAGACTTTTCTTTTTCTTTGATATAATATTATCGGTAAAATTAGTTTCCATTGCAGTGGCCATCATTTTTTTTAATTGTTCATATTTCGTGCCCTTGCTGCAATCCATAATCAGTAAAAATTCTTTGCGGTATTTCCTGATCATTTCAAACATCACCTTGGGAACAAATTCAGTAAATTGCTGCATAAAGTTTTCATTATTGAAATCTTTATTCGCTTTATATTCAAAGACCTCTTTCCGGAGATTCGCCAGGTGATGAAACACCGGATCGGCAATGGCGTAGAACAACTCCTCCTTGCTTTTGAAATAGTTATACATATTACTCGTGCTGATTCCGGCCTTTTTAGCAATTTCTCTCATAGAAGCCTTGCCAAACCCCTGCGTTAAAAACGTTTCTCCGGCGGCAGCTAATATTTTTTCCCTTATGTCATCTTTCTGAAATTGCATTCACGAACATCCGTTCTTTTTTGTTCAATATATCAACGTTCGTTTTTTTGTCAAGAATAATTTTACAAGCCTTAAATTAACTGACTGATACTAAATAGAAAAGAATTGTCACCATTACAAACCGTATTCATTGTTTTTTAAGATTTTCATTTTTGAGGATAAGTAGGTGTTGCCAATGGCAGGCAAGTTTCCTTTTCTCCTTGATCGCGCAATGTCCCGCATACGAGACTGTGTCATAATAGAAATAGTTCTATCAACAGAGTCATGCCGATGAATACCCTAAAGGGCACGCGAATCGGCATCTAGAACATACTGATAATACTGGATTTCCCCGTATCGAGTACGGGGCAGGCTCTTCGTCGCGCTGCGCTTGCCCGGAATGACCAAAAAGTAATTACGACACAGTCTCATACGCCGGGCTTCGCTTGTCCGGACTGATAAATGACAAAGGAGGCTTGTGACGCAATCTCCGATCCACTTCAGGAAACGTCTGTAGGTAATCTTTGGGAAATTTCCTGGACCGCCTGGTTTACCATGGCTGCAAAATCGCACCTACCGTCCAGGATGATATCGGCATTCCTGCTTACCCGTTCTTTTTGAATCTGCAGCAGTTCCCGAACCGCCCGCAGATAATTGTCCAGCTACTGATGGAGCCACGAGACGAAGCCCCGGTCGTCAACCTCCCGTGGTTGTGCCAAGAAATGGCTTGTGAACTCTTTTAATTTCCTCGCGAGTGCCAGATCTTCCTTGTTGTTTTTCTGATTTGTCGAGCTCATACAACATTTCAAATCGAAATCAGCGAAGTAAATGTCCGCCTTCCTCCGAAATATCCCTCACTATGTTGATGTTCCACCAAATATTGAGGCCAAAAGAATCATTTCATATTTTCTGCTTTTCTCTCTTATTAATCTAATCATTTGTTATTAAAGGATGAATCAAAAATTCCGCTTTCCCCTCGGCTATTGGCAGGGCATTTGCTATTGCTGTTTGTATGATCATAGTCATCTTATCCAAAAAGCAAGTTTTTATCTTTTTGGGAACAGGAGTATAACTTAACGATGGACTGCGAAAGTCTTTTCTGGGGATTAGAAAAGGACAGCGGTGAAATTCATGAGTAGGTCACGGAATTCCAGGGATGCCAAACCAGCAGTCAAATCGAATTGTACAGGAGGTTTTATGGGAAAAATATTTATCGCGATTTTTGTTATGGTCGGAATATTTACTGCTTCGACTTTGTACGCGGCTAATCTTTTCGGCATTGTGTCCGATAAGAATGGTAAACCCGTTGCGACCAAGGTGACGCTCAAGGATGCCAAAGGTGCACCAGTCGGCGATCCCGTGGCAACTGATAAAAAGGGCTCTTATGCTTTCAAGGATATCAAACCCGGTTCTTATGTTGTAGTCGTCGGTGCGAAAGATGAACGGAAACTTTTTGTAGGCCCCGGCGAAACCAGACGTGACTTCAGTCTAAAATAAGTTTGCCAGTGAGGTTTTTGAGCATGTCTGAAGAGCAACCCCAAAAATCTGAAGAGCCATCCAAGAAGAAGGACCTCTGGGATATTATGCAGGCGCTGGGACCGGCTATTATTGCCGCCACAGTGGCAATCATGGGCTCTATATACAGCTACCAGCAGGCGCAGATTACCAAGGCCTCCGAAATGCGCGAGGTCTATACCAAGATTATGACAGAGCGCGAAAGCTCGGATAATTCCATCCGCGCCAATATGTTTCAAATGCTCATTAATGCGATGTTCGGCAAAGATGTCAATACTAACAGTAACCCCGATAATATCCGCCTTATCAAACAGAGGGTTATGTTCCTGGATGTGCTCTCGCGCAATTTCGACACGGTAGATATCAAGCCTCTTTTTGAAGAACTTGATGGTGAATTGACCAGGAAAATTTACAACGACAAAGCTTATTCCGACAGCGCTCAAAAAGACTACTTCACCATGCGCTCCGAATTGCGGCGCATCGGCAGAAACCTGTCCGTCAAACAGCTCAACGCGCTGGCATCGCTGCCGGGAACGGTGGTAAAGAACATTGTGCTGATTGAAGACAGGGAAGCCAAGTTACAGGTCTTGCAGGATGATAACACCTCAAACGGAAATTACGATAATATTCCAGTGGAAATCAAACCGCAGGGTCTTGATGACGGCAATGTGGATATATCGCTGGAGTATCTGAAAACCAAGGCCTCCGATCAGGGATTCAAAGCACCTTCTTTTAAAGTTACTTTCTATGACATGCCCTATATCGACAACAGCGTGATAGATAAGGATATGCGTGTAGGCATCGTGCTTACTAAATACGTTACGACCAAAGATCTGGATATGTTTCGTGATCGGCTCGATAAGCGACTTATCAAGGATTATGAAGACCTCAAGGCTGGTGGAATTGTCAAATACGCCGAGATCAGGCTCATCAAATTTCCGGCCAAGTATACTGGCCATCGCGACCGGCCTTATTTGCAGGAGATTCTGCAAGACCTTATCGAAGAAAAGAAATCCAAGTAATAATTAGTAACAGTTATATTTAATTCTAGTGAAACAATCTCCGATCTATTTCAGGAAACTGCTTTTGGTAATCTTTGGGAAATTTCCTGGACCGCCTGCTGCACCATGGCTGCAAAATCGCACCTACCATCCAGGATGATATCGGCATTCCTGCTTACCCGTTCTTTTTGAATCTGCAGCAGTTCCCGAACCGCCCGCAGATAATTGTCCAGGTACTGATGGAGCCAGAAGACGAAGCCCCGGCCGTCAACCTCCCGTGGCTGTGCCAAGAAATGGCTTGTGAACTCTTTTAATTTCCTCGCGAGCGCTATATCCGGCGGGGTGTCTATCCAGATCAAAAGGTCAATATACGGCGTAGCGCTTTTGTGTTCTCTTCCCAGGGGCATTTCGAGAATAAGGAATTTTGCCGGTGCAATTTCCGCAAGTGTCAAGGGATCGGTTACGGTTTGTCCGCATTTCAACTTTGATAAATCCGCAACAAGCCGGGTAATGTCCAGGTTGCTTAAATCGGCGCCGTCCTTCATCCAGCGGATCATCTCCTCGACAGACCCTTTGGAGGATTGCTCATAATTATCGTAAAATAAAATGGAGGCATCATCTAACGCCTGGGCGAGCGCCAGGACCAGGGATGTTTTGCCCCCGCCGATCGGCCCCGCTATAGCAATTACATATCCCATTTCAATCTCCTTTATACCAAGCCTCTTCCTTGCCGAAGCTGATGATTTGAATACAACTTCATATTACGAACCTCTTGCATTTGACCTGCGATCATGATTTAGAATCACTTAAGGAAGGTGAAAAACATACAATGATCCCGGCAAATAGTAAACGAATTAATCAGACCGTAGAATTCGATTTTCTGGCTGTGGACGGTTTTATCGGAAACATTATGGACGCACAGGCACTGTCAACAGCTTTGGAGATCGGACTGATTGATTGTCTCCTGCGGGAGGGATCGGCGCCGGAAGGATCTCTGGCGCGGCAGTTGGGTGCGGACGAAAAAGGGATGGGATTGCTTCTGGAACTTCTCGGGGCAAACCGGGTTGTCGAAAAAAGCAAGGGCACAGTCAGACTATCGTCCGCATTCGTTCATGTATTGCCCTATCGGGATCTGCTGGAAGTAAAGCTCGAAATAGCCAATCTCGCCGCCCACGACATCCTCGATCATTGCAGCGATTTGATCTGCCGTCCCCGCGACTTTGCGAAAAAAGCCGGTTTCTACCGATTGTTTTCCGGTGACGGTTGCGCGAGTTCCAGGGAGGAAGCCCTCCATGGGGCAAAAAGATGGATGAGAATCACGACTGTGCTGACGAAATATGAGTCCCGGGCCTGCCTGAAAAATTTTGACTTCAGCCCGTATGAATACATGCTGGATATCGGCGGAAACAGCGGCGAGTTTGTTCTCCGGATCTGCCGGGACTATCCGCATATCTATGCTACGGTCTTCGATCTGCCTCTTATTTGCGAGATCGGAGCGGACCATGTTCAGCGGGAGCCGGAAGCGGCGAGGATATCATTTGTGCCGGGCAATGCCCTGACTGATATCCTGCCGGGGGGATTTGATATCGTCAGCTTTAAATCCATGTTACACGACTGGCCCGAAAGTGAAGCAGGAGAGATCATCGCCAATGCCGCGCACTGCCTCAAGCCGGGGGGGACCATGCTGATTTTTGAGAGAAGCCCGATGGAGGTTGGAGACGCCGTTTTGCCTTATTCACTGATTCCCTTCCTGCACTTCTTCCGGGGTTACCGGCTGCCGGATTTCTATGCGGGATGCCTTCGCGACCTGGGTTTCCGGGATATTAAAATCAGGAAGATTGAATTGGACATGACTTTCGTTTTGGTTACGGGATCAAAAGCATGCGACCAGGATAAGGTGATGTGACTGCATGTAATTTTCCTAAGTAGCAATCAAGAGCGTTCCTTGTTTTTTGCTTAGCGTTGGTGTATGAAATATCATCAATTTTCACAAGGGGTGATCATCAATGAAATCTACCTTTATGCGAATTATATTAACCTCTCTTCTGTTTGTTTTATTCATTCCCCATCCTGCCTTCCCGGAAATAAAAACATTCAACCAGGAATATACTTATCAGGCCGGTGATGAAGACAGCAAGAACTCCAGCCGCACAATTTCTCTGCGCGAGGTCAAAAGACTTCTGCTGGCGGAATTGGTAACTTATCTGGAAGGCATAAAAGAGGTCAAAAACTTTCAACTTTCCCCAGACCAGATTACCGCGCTCACAGCAGGCATTGTCCAGACAGAACTTATTGATGAGAAATGGGATAGCCACACATACTGGCTTAAATCAAAGATAACGGCAGACTCCGGCGCTGTCATTAAATCCATTGATACTCTGCGTAAAGACCGCCTCAAGACCAAGGAATTGGAGGAAGTAAGAAAACGTTCGGACGCGCTTTTAAAAGAAAATAAACGCCTGCGGCAGTTACTGACAGCGGGACAAGGGAAAAAGAAACAAAAAAATATAGTAGCCTATAAAAAAACGATAAAAGACCTCGATACCGTTGAATGGTTGGAAAAAGGTTATGCTTCCAACCTGTCCGGCAATTACAATGATGCAGTTGCCGCTTACAGCAAGGTCATTGAGTTAAACCAGAAAAATGCCGCAGCCTATAATAACCGGGGAATTGCCTATAATAGCCTGGGCAACTACAATCAGGCGATAAATGATTATGACATGGCCATTGATTTAAACCAGAAAAATGCCGAAGCCTATAATAACCGGGGGCTGGCCAATCATAATCTGGGCAATTATCATCAGGCGATAAAGGATTATGACAAGGCCATTAAGTTAAATCCGCAATCTGCAGCGGCTTATAATAACCGGGGGCTGGCCAATAATAATCTGGGCAACGACAATCAGGCCATCCAGGATTATAACAAGGCCATTAAGTTAAACCCGCAATATGCAGCGGCCTATAATAATCGGGGACTGGCCAATAATAGTCTGGGCAATGACAATCAGGCCATCCAGGATTATAGCAAGGCCATAGAGTTAAACCCGCAATATGCAGATCCCTACAACAACCGGGGAATTGTCTATCGTGCACTGGGCAACTTCAATCAGGCGATAAAGGATTATGGCAGGGCCATAGATTTAAACTCACAATATGCCGATGCTTTTAATAACCGGGGAATTGCGCATAATAATCTGGGCAACTACCATCAGGCAATAAAGGATTACAGCAGGGCCATTGAGTTAAACCCGCAATCTGCCGATGCTTTTAATAACCGGGGAATTGTCCATAATAACCTGGGCAACTACAATCAGGCGATAAAGGATTATAGCCGGGCCATTGAGTTAAGCCCGCAATACGCCGATGCTTTTAATAACCGGGGAGTTGCCCATAATAATCTGGGCAACGGCAATCAGGCGACAAAGGATTATAGCCGGGCCATAGAGTTAAACCCGCAATATGCCGAGGCCTTTAATAACCGGGGAATTGCCAATAATAATCTGGGCAACTACCATCAGGCGATAAATGATTATGAAAAGGTCATGGAGTTGAACCCGCAATATGCCGATGCTTTTAATCACCGGGGAATCGCCAATAATAACCTGGGCAAATACAAACAGGCGATAAAGGATTATA
>JANYAY010000121.1 GCA_025361065.1 Deltaproteobacteria bacterium | reverse complement strand
AGCCGTACCTGCCTGGCTCTAGATGGGCCGCAGGCATGGCTATGGATAACTCTCACATGGGGGAGGGAAACTTTCTTCTGATAACAGCTTAATAATATAGATGTTTCAATGAAAATATTAAAGAAATTTTGACATTACGTTTATTTTAAAAAGGGAGAACATAAATGAAAAAGATTGTAGCATTTTAATGATTTTTTTCTTTCTGGCTGGCTGTGCAAGCAATATAAATATCAAATCCAAGCCAGAGGGAGCAGACGTTTATATAGACAATATTAAAATGGGCAAAACTCCTCTGCAGTATGCGGATACGGCTATTGCCGGAACAACAAAAAATATCAAAATTAAAAAAGAAGGTTATGTACCGCTGGAAACCGTAATCAGGAAAAGCGAATTCCAATTAGGACCATGTATCGGTGGCTTGCTTGTGCTTTTCCCGTTTATCTGGATACTCGGTTATCCAGCAGTGCAGGAGTTTGAATTGGAACCGGAAAAGAAACTTTCCAATTAGTAAATATTAATAGAAATTAAAACAAGCAGCGATTATTTGCTTTCAATTTGTTTAATGAACATATCTTGAGTTGTAATCAGGTACGCATTAATATCGTCCGTAAATAGAGGATTAAACTAAAAGCCGGCTTCGGCAAAGAATTCAATGGTCTTCCGGAGATCATTTGCCATTAGATTTACGAAAATTCGCCATGTTTTCTCTTTTTAAAATTTCCTGAACTTTGGAATTATCGCGAAAGATGGCTTCTCATTTCGCTACGCCGCATCTTCAATATTTTCTTCTTTGTAGCCGGCCGGCATCGGCAATAAAGCAATATGCCGCGGCTTGTATTCTAAAATGGGATAATCTTCCTTGAGGAAACGGCCAAACAACTGATTGATACGGTTTTCCATCTTTTGCCATCCTTGATCCATCGCTTCCTGATTCATAACTATTCCTCCTCAGATTTTTTATGCTTAGATGGAAGATTTACAGTTCTCTACAAAAGATTGCACAGATAGCTTATCCCTTCGCTTATTTTTAAATTCTTTCAGCTTTTGGAAACAAGCCTGGCGGTAATTTGAGCGACATGCCTACCCTGGTATTTTGCTGCTTGGAGTTCATTCTCACTGGGCATACGTTCACCCTGCCCCCCGGCAATTGTGGACGCACCGTAAGGAGATCCGCCGGTTATTTCATCAATGCGCATTTGTCCTTCAAACGCATATGGCAGACCGACGATAATCATACCCTGGTGAAGCAATGTCGTATGAAAACTGAGGATTGTCGATTCCTGTCCTCCATGCTGAGTTGCGGAACTGGTAAATACACTTCCTATCTTGCCGATTAGTTTTCCCTTGGCCCAAAGTCCACCTGTGGAATCTAAAAACTGGCGCATCTGACCGCACATGTTACCGAAACGAGTCGGCGTTCCAAAGATTATCGCGTCAGCCGCAATCAGATCATCTGCGGAACAAACATCAATATCAGCAAATTTCTTTTTAATGTCGAATGCACCCATATTCTTTAAAACATCATCGGGCAAAGTCTCCGGCACCCGAAAAATTTTAATCTCGGCGCCTTTTACTTCTTTTGCGCCCTGGGCTACTGCTTGGGCCATCTTGTATATATGGCCGTACATCGAATAAAAGACTATCCAGATATTCATGTTTTCTCCCTTCATAGAATGGTCTTTTTCCAGTTAAATCTTCCGGCTATTAACTTTAATCATTGCCCATCACGGCTTTGATCTTTTTGAGAAAAATTAGCGTAAGAAATGTCTGAAAACAATCCTGATTAAATGTAAGGATAATAGTAGTCAATGACTACTATTGAGAAATGGTTGTTGCGGATGGTCGATTTGGGAAAGCAAATCATTTTCGTGCCGGATCACATTCACGGCAATCGCCTCAAATGAAGTAAATATTTCAGATTTATTCGGCATATTTCGCTGCTTGCATAAGTGATTGCTCTTCTGCTGCAACTAAGTTTCTTGAAAACCAGGCAATTGTTAGCCTCATATTGGCGATTTATTCAATAATGCCCAGTAAAAGCCGATTTGGGCCACCGCCTGGGCGAAGTTATCAAAACCGACAGGTTTGACAATATAGCTGTTCACACCAAGTTTATAACTTTCAATCCGGTCTTTATCCGCAACTGATGATGTCAGAACGACAACAGGAATCATCGCAGTTCGCTCATCCGCCCTGATTCTTCGCAGAATTTCCAGACCGTCAATTTTCGGCAGATTAAGATCCAGGAGAATCAATTTGGGGCTGTCGCACATGCCGCAGTCCTTGTATTTTCCCTCTCCGAAGATATAATCAATGGCTTCCCGGCCATCCGTCAATACCTGAACCCTGTTGGCAAGGTTGTTCCCGGTGAGTGCATCCAGCGTCATCTCCGCATCTGCGGGATTATCCTCTATCAGTATAATATCAAGCATCGCATTAAGCATTGTTGTAATTCCTTTCCCGGGGAAGGGTAAAATAAAACACCGCTCCCTCATCCGCTTTGCCTTCCGCCCAAACCCGTCCGCCATGATGATGAACAATACGTTGAACAATCGCCAGGCCAATACCCGTACCCTCGTATTCCGCGGCGCTATGGAGACGCTGAAAAGCACCGAACATCTTGTCATGATACTTCATGTCAAAACCAACGCCATTGTCTTTTACATAGTAGCCATTTTCGTTTTCGTTTTCATATCCTCCCACTTCAATAACCGCCTTATCCTGCGTTCTGGTAAACTTGAGCGCATTGGAGAGAAGATTGATGAAAACCTGTTTCAGGAGGCCTCTATCGCCCCGTCCCGGAGGCAGGATATCCATTTTCAGGGTCATGCGCCGATCGGGATCAGATCTTTGCAATCTCTGCCATATCTCTTCGATCAGGATGCGAACATCAATAATCTTTACATCCAAATCCTGCCTGTCCAACTTTGATAATGTCAGGAGATCATCGATGAGCTGCCCCATAGCCCTGGCGCTTTCTCGAACCTGATCAAATTGCCGCCTGTTCTCCTCGTTAAATTTATCTCCCTGCTTCCGGAGAATCATCTTGGTGTATCCGTCTATGGCCCGCAACGGGGCCCGCAAATCATGAGAAACGAAATAACTGAAACTCTCCAACTCCTTGTTTATGGCTTCAAGCTGAGCGGTTCGCTTCTTGAGAACTTCCTCGATTTTCTTCATCGCGGTGATGTCACGGGCAACATGCACGGAACCTGTGCGCCGTCCTTGCCCGTCGGTCATCGGCGTAGTGCTGATCAGGAAGTCGCCGCCCAGGCAACTCTCGTATACCTCAGTCATATGTTCCTCGCCGTCGGCCAGAGTAAGGACGTGTGGGCAAAAAGCAGGAGGGCAATCAGTTCCGTGTATGATCTTGTGACAGACTTTCCCGATACATTGCTCCGGCGTCAACCTTAATCGCTGCGCCATCATCCTATTTGTACGCACAATATGGTGGTGGTCATCGAGAATGGCAATCAAATCAGGCACGGCATCGAATGTGCGTTCCCATTCCTGCTTGGCGTGCAACACCGCTTCTTCCATCTGTTTGCGTTGGGTTACATCCAGCACAAGTGACAAAATGGAAAGCAGTTTTCCCTGATCATCGAACATCGAGGAGTTGTACCATTCACAATGAATAACTGAACCATCTTTATGATAGTTGCGATTGGCCGAGAAGCGGCGGGGATTTGTTCCCGATTGCAATTCCTGCCTGACTTCGGAGACATGAGCCTCATCCTCGTTATAAATCCACTTGAAGTCCTCCATCCGTTTGCCGAGAACTTCGAAAGCGCGCCAGCCGAATATGCGTTCAGCTTCTCCGGACCAGCGGATCAGCCGCATATCAGGCCCCCACTCAATGACAGCGAGAGGCGAATGATCCACATGATAGCTCAGACGTTTGGTTAAGGCATTGATTTCGATCTCCGCCCGCTTTCTTAAGAGAACCTGCAGAATCGCCGGGGCGAGGGACTCCAGAATCTCTCGCTGTTCTTCCCCGTATCCTCCCGAACGGTTACCCATTCCAATCATTCCAATGATATTACCACCCTGGATCAAAGGCGCTCCGAGAAACGCGGTCAGCGGCGGATGTCCTTCCGGCAGGCCGATGCTGTCGGCATGTGAGGCCGGATCGTTCACGAGAAGGCTTTTGCCGTCAGTGAGCACACGCCAATACAGGCCGTTAATCTTGATGCTGCTGCGAGATCTGCCTTGCCCCGTTTGATCAATCAAGGCCCAAGCTTTCCAAACGGGATTACTGATCGTGATGTCATACAGACACCCATCAGCACCGATATCGCCGACAAAACCGATCATGCTCTCTGTCAGACCCTCGGCCACTTCCAGACATATACCGCCCAACTCTTCTTCAGTTTCACACGTGATAGCCTTCTCGAAGATCCGGTTTATCCCTTCCAGAACCTTGTTATGCGTCAGGATCTTCTCATCAGCGGTCAGGCGTTCAAGTTCGCGTGTAGCCCGCACGGATACCATCTTCAGGATGGATTCCACTATACTGAGGTTGGCCAGAGGCTTGCGCCAGAGAAGTGCAATCAGGCCGATCGGCTGTCCTTGAGAACCCCACAGAGTAGTTCCGGCATAACTTTCGGCCATCATTTCCTGGAGCACGGCATCCCGGGGAAATAAATGTCGCACCGAATGGGCAAAGATACAAATCGTCTTTCCCACAGCATCGCCGCAGGGAGTATCTTTCAAGGTATAAGCCACGTTATCTTCGAACTTGCCATCGAAGTAGACAGCCACTGTCCGGGCAGCAAGACCTTCTTTCTCCAGACGATCAATGCAGACATAGTCAACTTCCAGAGTCCTGGCCAGATACTGTGCCATTAATTCAAAGAAATTCTTTTTTGAATCCGCGCTGCTGCTTGTTGCCAGGAACATTTGTGTTTCTTCCATCAGTTTGTGCTCGGTGATGTCCTCAAAAAGTGCAACAAAGTGCTCTGCTTTCGTTTGATAAGCTGAAATCAAAAGCCATTTATTCAAAGGACGGAAGTTAATTTCGAATCTTTCCGGCCGGCCTGTCAGCGCAACCCGGCCATAAATATCCATCAATTCCGGATTGGACACTTTAATTTCCGGAATTACCTCCGTGACTTTCTTCCCCACGACATTTGTCAGGCCGGTGAGACTTGCGAATACATCATTGACGGCAAGATAAATGAAATCTTCGGGGTTCCCCCGGCTGTCAAAAAGCATCCTGCAGTAGGCAAACCCATCGAGCATATTTTCGAATAGCGAGTGGTAAAGATTTTCGCTCTCCCGCAGCTTTTCCTCTGACTGCTTGCGCGCGGTTATATCATGAACAACCACCATTACACTGCCCGGTTCGCCGCCCACCGTGTTGAATGAAACGTTCAAGGTTGCATGGATGAAGGTGCCGTCTTTTTTCCGGACCCGGTATTCCATCGCTTCATCAATCTTCTCATCAGCCCTTTGCCTTCTTATCCGGTCGGCAAATAGTTTTCGGCTGTTGTCGTCGAGCAGTCCCTGCGGGCCAATTGAGAACAACTCCTCCCGGGTATAACCCAGAATCCGGCACATGGCGTCGTTAACGCTCTTGAATTCAGATCCCCGGGAATCAATTTCATGAATTCCGGTCGGCGCATACTTGATAAGAGCATTGGCCTTTGTTTCCGAATCTTGCAGCGCCTGCTCTGTTTTCTTATTCTCGGTCACATTCCGGAAATATCCTATCAGGCCGTCAATTTCGCCACCTGCATTGCGCCGGGGAATGTATGCACCTTCAAAATACTGCGTTATTCCCTGTAAATCCTTGAGCGAAGTGCTCAGATTGACGGATTCTCCGGTTGCAATCACCTTCTTTTTGATCGGGGCAATCTTTTCAGCATCTTCTCTGGAGAGAATTTCAAAATCAGTTTTGCCGAGCATGTCTATTTCGGTAAGGCCCAATTGCGGATTGATGACTTTGACATAACGGAGGTTTGTATCCTGCACTAATATATGGTCGGGAGTGTTCTCGGCAATGAGTTTGAAATTCTCCTCGCTCTGTCTTAATGCTTGTTCGGTCTGTTTGCGTTCAGTGATATCCTCAAACACTGTATAGACTTGGAAGGGATATTCTTCAGCCGGTCGAAACAATGGTATCGCATCAATGTTTATCCATCGATAGACTTTCCGGCGCTGATTAAAAACTCTCATGACTACATTGTGTACTGCTTGTCCGGTCCGCAGCGCCTCCATTGAAGGATGTTCCAGCCCGGAAAAGGGAGAACCATCTTCATGAATAGTATTGGGTTCTTCCTGGACGGAACTGCTGCCGAGTAGCTGATCCTGGGTCTTGCCGAGGATGTTTTCGGCTGCAGGATTCATGGCGATAATCAAACCAGTGGCGTCCTGATGCACAACACCTTGTAACATTGTTTCCCAGAGACGCCGGTATCGTTTCTCGCTTTCCCGCAGGGCCTCCTCGGCCTGCCTGCGCTCTGTAATATCGGTGCCGACGGCAAGATTCCCGATTATATGGCCGGAAGAATTCCGGAGTGTCTTGTTTCTCCAGGAAACCCAGACACATTTCCCGTTTTTTAATATATTTTCATTAATGTTTTCTTGATATTTATCAGGATTACTGAGAATATTATCCATCATTACTTGCAGATTTTTTCCGCTGCTTTCCAAGTGAGGGAGAAGAATTTTTACATCTTTACCCAGAATCTCTTCCAGATTGTAGCCGAAAAACGTTTGGGCATAGTCATTGAAAAAGGTGATGGTGCCATTTTGATCCATCCTTATAATGATACTGTTGGCGTTTGCCACAAGCTCCTTGTATTTCAGTGTGCTTTCCAGAAGAGCTTCTTCAGTCTTCTTGTGTTTGGCTATTTCAGCGTCAATTGCCTTTGTTCTTTCCTTAACTTTGACCTCCAGGTCTCTATGCGCTTTTTGCAGGTCTTTCTCGGCTTTCTTACGCGCCTTGTGTTCCCGTGCTTCCGTCAGGGCGCGCTTTACCGCAGGTGCCAGACGGTTCAACCGGCTTTTCATGACATAATCCTGAGCACCGCTGGTCAAGGTTTCGATCGCCAGTTCTTCACGAATAGCACCTGTTACAAGGATAAACGGGATATCCGGGCATAACTTTTTTGCCTCTTCCAGAGCTAATGCTCCATTGTATGCGGGTAAATCATAGTCGGAAAGAATGATGTCCGGAGAAAACATCTGAAGCTCATGGATAAAATCTTTTTCTGTCATTACCACTTTCGCCGCAAAAGCGATGCCTGCTTCTTCCAGTTCGAATTGAACAAGAGCGACATCGACAGGATTGTCTTCCAGCATGAGAATACGGAGAGTATTTTTATCCACAAATCACCTCGATGATCTAGAGCAAGGGCCGGATGAAATTGACGATGGCTGTTTATTTAAACCGTAAATATTTACAAAACATCGGTTAATTTGTAAAGTAATTTATTTCAGCACATATAGTGCGGTATTCTTCTGCTTTATATCGCAGTTTCCCGTTGACATGCGAGACTGCTTGTCTTATATTCTGGGCGTCCAAAAGCAAATATCATGTCCCACAAAACAGTTTCCCTCTATATATATTTATCCATAAAGGGAGAGAAATTCATGAGAAAACCAGTTGAGGGTTTATTTGGACCCGGCGAAGTGGCAGTCGGCATCATTTCCCTCATCGGGTTATATGTCATCAGCCTCAACAGCTATACGACATTTCATACTCTGGTTGAGCTGTTCAGTATTATCATCGGGTTCAGCCTGTTCATGCTGATCTGGAATTCCCGACGGATTATTGACAATAATTATCTTGTTTTTATCGGCATTGCCTATCTTTTTGTCGCCGGTTTTGATCTCATTCATACCCTTTCGTATAAAAAAATTGAACTTTTTACCGGGTATGGGACAAATCTGACAACCCAGCTCTGGATTGGCGCCCGTTACATGGAAAGTCTCTCTCTCCTCGTCGCCCCCTTCTTTATCCGCCGAAAACTGATAGCCGGTTGGGCTCTTGCCGGTTATATTGCCCTGACGTTGATCCTCCTGACATCCATGTTCGGGGGCATATTTCCCGCCTGTTACGTGGACGGAACAGGCCTGACCCGGTTCAAAATCAGCAGCGAATATCTTATTTCCATCATTCTCTTTTGCTCCCTTATTTATTTGCTCAGGAAGAGGCAGGAATTTGATCGCAATGTTCTGGACATTCTTGTTCTGTCGATCATCATTACTATTGCCTCGGAAATTTCCTTTACCTTCTATGTCGATTTCTATGACATTACCAATCTGATAGGACATTATCTGAAAATTATATCCTTCTATCTCATATACAAGGCAATTATCGTAACAGGTTTCTCCAAGCCATATAATGTGATGTTCAGAAATCTGAAGCAGCAGGAAGAAGCCCTGCGCGAAAGCGAGGAGAGATATCACTCCCTTTTCGAGAATATGTCGGAAGGATTTGCGCTTCATGAGATTATCTGTGACGAGCGGGGCGTGCCTGCCGATTATCGTTTTCTCGACGTTAACCCGGCATTTGAAGCGCTGACCGGTCTTCAGCGCGAACGGATTGTCGGCAGACTTCTTACAGAGACCCTCCCCGGCGAAGATCCGAAATGGATCAGGCTCTACGGCGAAGTGGCCATGACGGGCAAGCCGCTGCATATCGAGAATTACTCCCCTGCCCTCAAACGGCATTATGAAGTGTTCGCCTACCGTCCCGCACCGCAGCGTTTTGCCGTCATCTTCATGGACGTTACGGATCGTAAGCAGATAGAAGCGACTCTTGCCGCTCAGGCAGCTTCACTGCAGGAGCAAACAATACAACTGGAAGCCGCCAACCGCGAACTGGAGAGCTTCAGCTATTCGGTCTCCCACGATCTGCGAACTCCCCTGCGCGCTATTGACGGTTTTTCCCGGAAGCTCCTCAGGGATGTGGAAAATAAACTCAATGAAGATGATAAGCGCAAGTTCGACGTCATTCGGAACAATGTCCGGATGATGGGACAAGTCATTGACGATCTTCTTGCTTTTTCGCGACTGGGTCGCCAGGCGATCTCCTTATCCTTTGTCGACATGAACAATCTGTTCAATCAGGTTTGGGAAGAAAGTCGGGCAATGAGTACCGAACGCAAGATAGAGCTGAAAATGGTTGATCTTCCGCAGGCTGTTGGTGACTATGGTTTACTAAAACAGGTCATCTCGAACCTTATATCCAACTCCGTCAAGTTCACAAAGTTCCGCGAGGAAGCGGTTATCGAAATTGCCGGGAGCGAAGAGGGAAGTGAGAATGTTTATTATGTGAAAGATAATGGTGTAGGATTCAATATGGAATACTACGGCAAACTCTTTGGTGTTTTCCAGCGTTTGCATAATGCCTTTGACTATGAAGGGACGGGTATCGGACTCTCCATTGTGGCGCGCATCATCCAACGGCATGGAGGCCGTGTCTGGGCCGAAGGCAAGGAAGACGAAGGCGCCGTTTTTTACTTTACACTTCCGGCCAAGAGTCAAGAAGCCGCAGAGCCGGCAAAAAATTAGGCCGACTTGCGCCCAGACGTTGGCCTCATATTGGCGATTTATTCAATAATGCCCAGTAAAAGCCGATTTGGGCCACCGCCTGGGCGAAATTATCAAAACCGACAGGTTTGACAATATAGCTGTTCACACCAAGCTTATAACTTTCAATCCGGTCTTTATCCGCAACTGATGATGTCAGAACGACAACAGGGATCATCGCAGTTCGCTCATCCGCCCTGATTCTTCGCAGAATTTCCAGACCGTCAATTTTCGGCAGATTGAGATCCAGAAGAATCAATTTAGGAATTTTACATAAGCCACAATCCTTGTAGCGACCTGTTCCGAAGATATAATCAATGGCCTCTTCACCATCGCGCAATGCCTAGACCCTGTTTGCCAGGTTATTTTCTCCGAGTGCCTCCAGCTATAATTCAACATCGGCAGGGTTATCCTTCACAAGGATAATATCGAGCATTTTATTACTGATTTTCATCATCCTTTCGGGAAATACAAAATAACATGCAGCTGTCTCATTTCGTTTGATTGCCAATACCTGCATTTCAATACGTTACTCTTTTCCGGACGGTTCCCTTATTACTTCAGGGCAATCCCCTCATTGCCGGGTCCGTAATAAAAAGAGTTTTCCCCCGGCTCGGTGATCACAACTGCGGCTGCCGAGCCATGTTTCTTTCGCAACCGATCAAACTGGGCACGATCGCGTTCGGCGTGCCTGCGGATAGTTGCCAATTCCTGTTCCTGTTTGGTTTTGATGGCTGGAGGCAATTCATTAATGGATAAATTTACCATAACCATGCCCAGCAACAGACCGGCGAGTATAGTTATGGGCGTTAATACCGGTAAGACGACTTTTGTCAGTGCGATTATATTCTGAAAAGTATTTTTTCTTCTCATAATCCCCTTTTTCCCGGATGTGCCATCTAATATTTGCGGGTGCGTGACATCTCCCTCAACTCATCATAAATATTAACCTCCCGCTTAACACTGATCACCAGCAGGACAATTGCGGCTATAATTAAAACATGGATAAATAAAAAACTGGTTGTATATCCTGACAATAACCCCAGCCACCAGATGCCGGCCAGCACGGCGGCAATTACCCACAGCATATGATTCTCCTTTTTAAATTAGTCTACAGTATCCATCGATAACAGGAGACTATTCAGCAACTTTATTGGCATTAGTAATGATTATTCCTCTAGCTAGCAATCGGGCATCTCCTGATTTATTGCTTCGAAAATCAGGAGAGCGGGAAATTATCCGTTTCCTGCAGGAAACGATATTTAACTCCCAGTTCAGTGTCGTCGTAACCGTAATTCGCTGTTCACCCTCCCGGATCTACATATTGTAGAGGGGTAATTAAATGGATTTGGACATTGGGTATAAGACCATAATTTATTTCTACGTGTGGTAAAGTAGCCGAGTCCTGATCCCGGGCAGGAATGTACTGGGAAGCTGGACATATTTCCATCTGCTTATATTCCACCGGTTCCGGATCATCTGTAAGGTAAAGGAGGACAGGCGAGCCCGGTTGCCGGTAAACGGCATCTTTCCCCATATCCGGTTTCGACCAGATGAGATCATTGGTGTTAATAATCAGGGGGCAATCTTTATATAATCGCATCAAAGACATTCTGCAATTTGAGTTCAATGTGTTCAGCAATCGGTTTCAGTTTGTCATTTGCAACCATTTGCATTGCTTTTGTGGGTTTAATGATGGAGAGAACAGTTTTTTTGCCCTTTTCATAAACAATCACATTGCAAGGAAGCATCAGACCGATATTTTCTTCGGCTAAGATAGCCTTGCGAGCACTGGGAGGACTGCAGGCACCCAGAATTATGTATTTGGGGAAATCAATGCCGAGTTTCTCCTTGAATTTCTCCTGAACATTGATTTGGGTCAGGATCCCGAACCTTCCTTTTTTAAGGCTTCTGTCACCTGCCTGATCACCTCTTCGTAAGAAATATCCAACTCCTTAGTAAAGCCGTAATTGATCATAATATACACCCCTGAAAATTGATAATATCCATATTAACTTTGTTTAAGATAATCCCCTCAGGAGATTAGATAGCCTCTGATTCAATAGGCGCACCATGTCCCGGTTTGTCTTTAACTAAAAAGACAGAACAGGGCATTTTCCTGATGATGGCATCATTGCTTCCACTGATAAGAAAGTGTTCCAGGCGGCCTTCTTCCTGGGCGCGCAAAACAACCAGATCAATTTTTTCATCGGCAATAGTTTTCAGGATTGCTTCGACAGGATTGCCTTCCTTGATAAATTCTCTGATTGTCATGCCCTTTGTTTTTTCGCCGGCGATAATATTGTCCAGTTCTTGCTTTATTTTCTTCAGATCTTTTTTCCGTTCTTCAATAAGTGATATCATGGGCAAGTTCCATCCCTGCAGCCACATAGTATTAACTATATGAATTACGGAAAGTTCGGCTTGATATTTGTCCGCCAGGGAAATTCCATAATGAACCGTTTTTTTACAGGATTGGGTCATCCAACTTACAACGAGAATACGATTAATATCTTTCATTCGCCGCCTCCTTCAAAAGTAAAACGTAATGTCAAAATTTCTTTAATATTTTCATTGAAACATCTATATTATTAAGCTGTTATCAGAAGAAAGTTTCCCTCCCCCATGTGAGAGTTATCC
>JANYAY010000026.1:0-55000 GCA_025361065.1 Deltaproteobacteria bacterium | reverse complement strand
AAACTGCTCGATTGCGCACCATTGGACTTTGTCATTAAAGGTGAAGGCGAGATCGTTCTGACAGAAGTAATGAACAGGCTGCTCATCGGCGAAACCATTGCAGGCATCCCCGGTGTATTTATGAAAGGTGTGCAGGTCTCGGAAGGGAATGACCAGCAGCCCGTCATTGATCTTGACACTCTGTCCTCGCCGTATCTCACATCTGCAATTAATCCGGACAACTATCCCGGTCTGTTGTGGGAACTCTCTCGCGGCTGTCCCTTTAAATGCGGTTTTTGTTTCGAATCACGGGGTGTGGCCGGTGTAAGGCAGTTTTCGCTGGAGCGTATTGAAAAGGAATTGGAACTCTTCGAAGCAAAAAAAGTAAACCATGTGTTTGTCTTGGACCCGACATTTAACAGCGACATCAAGCGGGCAAAAAAAATTCTGCGGATGATTCTTCAAACAACTCCGTTTATTCATTTTACTATGGAAATAAGAACGGAATTTATCGACCGAGAAATCGCCGAACTCTTTGCCGAAGTTCACTGCAGTCTCCAGATTGGGCTGCAAAGCGCTATCCCCGAAGTACTCGCCAATGTCAACAGAACAATAGACACAGTTCAATACGCGGAAAAGATAGCGCTGCTCAACTCTGCCGGTGTTATTTTTGGACTGGACTTGATCTATGGGCTGCCGGGCGATACCCCCGCCGGATTTCAAGAGAGCCTGAATTATGCTCTCCGTTTGCAGCCGAACCATCTCGATATTTTCCCTTTGGCGGTGATACCGGGAACTGCCCTTCACGATAATGCAGAATCATTCTGCCTGAACTTCCTTTCGGATGCTCCTTACACACTGATTTCTTCGCCGGGTTTTTCCGAATTAGCAATGGCACAAGCGGAATGTCTGAAAAACGCCTGTGAAATTTTTTACAACCGCGGTGGCGCTGCGGGCTGGCTGTTCATGGCCCTGGAGACTCTCAAAATTGATCCCTATGACTTTCTTGCAGATTTTGCAGTTTATTTGTCACCGTGCGAAGGGCCGCTTCAACTCTCGAGGGAAGAGATTACGGCCATGCAATCTTCTTTTGTTCAAGAGCAGTTCATTAAGCATAACAAAAAGAATCTCTTCCCTGTTATGAAGGACATAATTGTAATTCATGGTGCGTTGAACCGTTCGCTTTTTGCCGGACCGCTCATTGCGGCAAGAAGCGATGAGTTTAATGAGGAAACAGTATTTTGTTTATCACCCGGCACTATTTGCCTGACATTGAAATATGATTTTGATGAGCTGCTGAATGTCGGCGAACTTACATTTGCAGCGTTCCTTGATAACTATTCCACCCGGAAAACATACTTGGTGGTTTATAATTGCGGCGGCGCTGTTCAGGCATTGATAATAGATAGCAATCTAAGCAGGCTGCTGAGCTCATTGACAGGCAGCGATTCCCTCCGGCAGGTTTGTGAAAAGGGAAAAATAAAAGATAAAAAGAAGATTTATGAATTTCTGAAATTTGCGGTTAAAGAACAGATAATCCATTAATTGCCTGCACAAATCGATTTGGTTACCTGCGGTCTGTCTCATTGCTTCATCAATTAATTGTTTTTCCAGATCTTCCAGTGATTCGTGCAGTGAGCCGGGTGATTTTTTGTCGGAAGATTCAGAAAGAGATGATGATTTGAAAGGTAAATTGTCAGAGGTAATATATTCATCGCGGGTAATGACGACAGCCCGTTCCAGAATGTTGATCAATTCCCGGACATTTCCCGGATAATTGTGTTTTTAAAATATTCGGGATGGTTCCATTTGATTAATAACTTCCGCAACCATCACCGATCCTGCCTTTCTGACCGTGTCTAATGGAGAGTCGGGATTACATGCCCATATAGGCCCGGCGGATATCCTCGGAGTCCAGAAGTTCCTGCGCGCTTCCCGTATGAACGACCCGCCCGCTCTGGAGCACGTAACCGCGATGGGCGATCTCCAGGGCCTCCTGGACCATCTGCTCGACCAGGAGCACTGTGACCCCACTTTTGTTTATAGCCACAATGGTCTCCATCATCTTCTCCACCAGGGCCGGCATCAGGCCCAGGGACATCTCATCGAGGAGGAGCAGCTTGGGACGGGACATCAACCCCCGGGCGATAGCGAGCATCTGCTGTTCACCGCCGCTCAAAGTCTCTGCTGTCTGGCTCGATCGCTCTCTCAGCACGGGGAAAAGCTCCAGCATCTCTTCCAGCCGCCGCTTGATCTCCGCTTTCGATTTTTCGGTGTAGGCCCCCAGCAAGAGGTTTTGTTCGACTGATAGTTTGGCGAAAACGCGGCGCCCCTCGGGCACGTAGCTGATGCCGAGTGCAAGGGTCTGATGGGCGCGGAGCCGCGATATGTCCCGGCCCGCGAAACGAATGACGCCGGCAAGCGGGTTATTCAGGCCGACGATGGAGCGCATGGTGGTGGTCTTACCGGCCCCGTTGGCCCCGACGACAGCCACCAATTCGCCCGCCATGACCTCCATAGTAACCCCGAAGACCACCGGCACCCCGTCGTAGCCCGCGTGCACGTCGGCCAGACTCAAAATCGGTTCAGGCATGCTTGCTCTCCTCCCTCCTGGCCTGCAGGCGGCGACTGAACTTTGTGCCCAGATAGGCCGAGATCACGCGCTCGTCATCGATAATCCGGTCGGGTGGACCCTCGGCGATCTTGATGCCGCCGTCGAGGACCACGACCTTGTCGGCGATCGGCATGATGGCTTCCATGATGTGCTCGACGATGAGGAGCGTGATGCCCTTGCGGCGAATGTCATGGATCACCTCCATGGCGCCCTTGACCTCGGTAGAGGTCAGGCCGGCCATGACTTCGTCGAGCATCAGCAGTTTCGGACCGGTTGCCAGGGCCCGGGCAAGCTCGAGGCGTTTTTTGCCTCCTATCGGCAGATCGCCGGCGGGCTTGTCGGCATATTCAGTCAGGTTGCAAATGCGGATGCACTCCTCGGCCGTTGCGCGGGCCCGGGCATTTCCGGCCCCCTGTAGAAATGCGCCCACCAGGACGTTGTCGAAGACCGTCATCTCCTTGAGCGGCCGCACGACCTGAAAAGTGCGGACCGCACCCAGGCGGGCGATGCGGAAGGACGGGAGCCCCGTGATCTCGGTGCCGTCAAAAAAAATCCGTCCGGCGCTAATCGCGTACAGGCCGGAGATACAGTTGAACAGAGTGGTTTTGCCGGCGCCGTTCGGTCCGATCAGACCGACGATCGTCCCGGGATCTACGGTGAAGCTCACCTTGTCGTTGGCGACCAGGGCGCCGAATTTTTTCGTCACTTCGCGGACTTCAAGGAGCGTCAATGGAGGTTCCCCCTTTTGCGGCGGCCCGGCGCCGTTCGATGTGTTTGGCAATGTCGCGGACCATCCCGCTGATGCCCGCCGGCTGTTTGATGACGATGATGATGATCAGCACACCGAAAACGATGAGGTCCACGCCGCCGCCCAGACCGCCCCACAGGGCCCGGGTGTATTCCTGAAGCGGGATCAGCACCGCCGCCCCGAGGAGCGGTCCGGCCAGTGTCCCCGCCCCGCCCAGGATGGTGACGAGAACAAACTTCATCGACATGTCCAGGGACATGACCATTGACGGATCAACGCGCAGGTTATACTGTCCGAAAAAGGCGCCGCACATGGCCGCCAGCGCGGCCGAGAGAGCCATGGCCGTGAGCTTTATGGCCTGGCTGTTGACCCCGAGCGACTCGGCGGTCTCCTGTCCCTCCCGCACGGCCCGTAGGTAGTAGCCGAAGCGATGAGATTCGAGAAACCGCACGATGCCGAAGACAAGCACGAACAGCGCCAGAGCGCCGTAGTAGTAGCCGGTCTTGGTGTCATACCACATGAAGTTCTTGAGCCCCTGTTCGACCACGGGGTAGTCCAGTCCCAGAGCGCCGCCCACCCAGTACCAGACCAGGAACATCCGGTGGAAGATCTCCACGATCGCAAACGTGGCAATGGCAAAATAGTGGCCGCTGAGCTTGAAGCAGGGGTAGCTGATGAGCACGGCCACCGCCGCCGCCGCCACCATACCGATCCCGATCCCGGGCCAGGGACTGAGTCCGTAGGTGACCACTGCCATGCCCGCGCCGTAGGCCCCGATCCCGAAGAAGACCGAATGCCCGAAGGATGTCTGGCCCCCGTATCCGCCGATGATGTTCCAGGTCTGGGCCATGGCGGAAAACAAGAGGATCAGGATGAGGACGTGCATGAGAAAGGTGTTCGTCGCTACGGCGGACACGGCCGGCATCAGGGCCAGCAGCACCACGAGGGCGAGCCAGAAGAGGTCTTTGCGTTTCAGCGCGCGGTGATTCATAGGGTTACCATCCGAAAATCCCCTTGGGCCGGAGGAAGACGAGGGCGAGGTAAAGCCCGAACACAGCCACATACTTGAAGACCGGGGCGATATAGAAGCCGCTCAGGGCCTCGACGATGCCAATGAGCAGCGCCGCCACCAATGCCCCCGGAATGCTGCCGAAGCCACCCATGGCTACGCAGACAAAAGCGATCAGGCTGAACATTGTGCCGACCTCCGGGTGTACGGCGAGGTAGGTGGGCATGAGGCCCCCTGCGATGCCGACGGTGGCCCCGCCGATGCCGAAGATCAGGAAATAGATTCGTTCGGTGTTGATGCCCATCAGCTCGGCGGCCTCCTTGTCCAGGGCCGTGGCCTGGACGGCCCAGCCGAAGCGCGTGCTTTTGGTCATGCCGTAGATCAGGCCCACGATGACCAGCGCCACAATGGCCGTTACCAACTGGGGAACGGGAACAATCAGGAAGCCCAACTGAAAAGTCTTATCCCCCAGCCATGTGCCGGAGAGGATGCGAAAATTGGGGCTGAACTGGTTCAAACAGAGATTCTTGAGGAGCATGGCCAGTCCGAAGGTGGCCAGGAGAGCCGAAAGCGGGGGTTTGCCGATGGTATAGCGGATGATCAGCCAATAGGTCATGGCCCCCAGTATGAAGATGAAAATACCACCCGCGATCAGAGAGATGAGGGGGTCCACCTTGAGCAGGAAGCCCAGCCAGTAACTGACGTACATGGCGATCATCAGGTACTCGCCGTGGGCAAAGTTGATCACGTCCATGACGCCCCAGATCAGGCATAGCCCGACTGCGACCAGGGCATAGAGCATGCCGTTCAGCATGCCGTCCAGCAGTACTTGAAGCAGTGTTTCCATAGGGTTTCTAAATGGCGATGCCGGGAGCCCGAGGCCCCCGGCATCGTTTCGGTTTATGGCATGCCGCGGTTGTTATCGCTTATCCCACGCCGTTATGGGGAAGACCGCCTTGGAGTCTGCACTCTCCTTCGGGAAGATCCGCTTGTACTCGCCGCCCTGAAGCTGGGTGATGATGCTAAGCGAGAGCTTGTTCTGGCCGCCCGGGGCAAAGGCCACCTTACCGCTCAGGGATAGTGGGGAAGTCCATGTGTTGGCGTACAGGGTTTTGGCCACCGTCTCAGGGTCCAGGGACCGGGCCTTCTCAATGGCCTGGGCCAGGACGAACATAGCCACGGATTCCTGGATGCTGTCGCTGTCGTAAGGCACACCGCCCGTCTTGGTCTTGAAGATCTTCTCCACCTCGGCCACGGCGGGCATCATTTTGGAAAACTGTGGGGAATAGCCCGTCGAACCCATGAAAAAGTTGGCATCCGGGCCAAGCTGCTTGGCAATGACCGGATCCTGATAGCCGCTGCAGTAGTTGAGAGACACCTTGGGGTTCCAGTTCATCTTCTTCATGGTCTTAACCATCAGTGCGTAGTCCGCTCCCAGCACGGCCCCGAAGAGCGCATCGGGGTTCTTGGATTTCATGGTCTGCACTTCGCTGTCGAGATTGGTGGCGCCGGGCGTGAAGGGAACGTCAGTGATGACCTCGAAGCCGCCGGCCGCCGCCGCCTTCTTGGCTTCCTCGGCGGCGTGTTTGCCGAACACGGAGTTCTCATAGATGAGACCGAGGGTCTTGATGTTGGCGTTCTTCTGGGTCTTGTTGAGCCATTTCAGGACCTCGACGAACTCGTGGGATTCGATCTCGTCGGTGGACGCCGTGCGAAAGAAGAATTTCATATTGCGCTGGGTCAATGCCGCCGAACTGGATGCCCCGCACATGAAGATTTTCTTGGCGCGCTCGGCTACGAAGCTCGCCGGCATGCTCACGGAGCTGTTGTAGGCGCCGATGAGGCCCCACACGCCTTCCTGGTTGATCAGCCGTTCAGCCTCGGCCTTGCCCACGTCGGCCTTGCCCTGGCTGTCGGCGTGGACGAGGACGAACTTGTACCCGTCAAGGAAGCCTTTCTTGTCGGCCAGGGGTACTTTGATGTTGGGGTATTTATTATTTAGAATCTCGACTGCTGTCTCCACGGCCGCCTTGCAGCGCTGGCCCGCCAGTGCTACGGGCCCGGTGAGGGGGAAAATCGTGCCGATTTTGATGACTTTTTCCTGGGCCAGGGCCGGGCTCGGGACGACACCGGAGAGCGCGCATAGCGCCGCGACGACCAGAAGCCAGGGTTTAATAAGGGACTTGTAATGAACCATCGGGGACCTCCTTATTGGGGTTTGGGTTGGAATCGTAATGCTTTCCTAGGTATTTCTTGACTGCGGAGCATATTTTAAGCACCCTTGTAAGTCAAGGAGATTTTGGACTAATTGCCCCGGTCAGTGCTTTAAATTATACTTCTTCAGTTTATAGCGCAGCATCCGCTCCGACATGCCCAGAATCTCGGCAGCCTTGGTCTGGTTACCTGTGGACTTGTTCATTGCTTCATCAATTAATTGTTTTTCTAGATTTTCCAGGGAGTCGCGCAGCGTACCGGATAGCTTTCTCTCGGAAGATTCTGCAAGTGACGCTGACTTGAATGGTAAATCTTCGGAAGCTATATATTCATCACGTGTGATTACGACGGCCCGTTCCAGAATGTTAATCAGTTCCCTTACATTCCCCGGATAATTGTATTTCAAAAGCAGGTCGCGCGCCTCCGCAGTCAATTCTTTAATATTTTTTCCATTTTCCCGAGAGAATTTTTCCACGAAATGATTGATTAAAAGAGGTAAATCTTCTTTTCGTTCCCTCAGCGGTGGCAACACCATAGTTACAACTTTTAACCGGTAAAAAAGGTCTTCGCGAAAAGTTCCCTCTTTAACCTGCACTTCCAGGTCGCGGTTGGTTGCACTGATGACCCGAACGTCAACATGGATATTTACATTGCTGCCCAGACGCTGAATTTCCCTTTCTTGCAGAAAACGCAACAGTTTAACCTGGACTGTGGGGCTTAGCTCTCCTATTTCATCAAGGAAAAGAGTGCCGCCATCGGCCTCCTCGAACCGGCCGATCCGACGGGAAGTTGCTCCGGTAAAAGATCCTTTTTCATGGCCGAATAATTCACTTTCCAGCAGATTTTCATGCAGGGCGCCACAGTTCACAACGATAATTGGCTTTTGGTCGCGGGGGCTCAATTGGTGGATCAGTCTTGCCAGCAGCTCTTTTCCGGTTCCGCTTTCCCCCTGGATTAAAACCGATGCCTGGCTTGCCGCAACCCGGCTCGCCATATTAATCAATTCCGTCATTTGCGGGCTTTTATAAATTATTTTTTCGGCAGTAATCCCTTTTTTGCCTAACTCTTCTTTTAACAGGTCGTTTTCCCGTATCAGCTTTCTTCTGTCCATTACGCGGTCGAGAATCAGTAATACTTCCTCTAAATCCACCGGTTTGGTTATATAATCGATTGCTCCGGCCTTAATAGCTTCCACCGCTGTTTCAATTGTGCCAAAGGCGGTAATAATAACGACATCGATTTCCGGATTGATGCGCTTTACTTCTTTGAGTACCTGCAACCCATCCATGCCGGGCATTTTATAATCCAGCAGGATCAGGTCAAAATGTCCGTTTTGAACAAATTTGATGGCGGTTTCACCGTTTTCCGCTTCCGCTACGGTGTGACCTTTAGAGCGCAAAAAATCGCGTAACAATTCTCTTTGGGATTTTTCATCGTCAACAATAAGAATGCATAATTTCCGCATTGGTTTTTATCCTTTAGGAAGAAGATTTTTCACTGAGCCTTTCCCGGGGCAAAACAATTTCAAATGTTGTTCCTTCCCCTTTTCTGCTAATCACCCGGATTTCTCCGCCATGTCCGCGGATAATCTCACTGGCCAAAGGTATTCCCAGGCCTACCCCCTTTTCTTTAGTTGTATATTCGGGGCTGAAAATCTTTTCAATTTCTTCTGCCGTCATACCGCAACCGGTATCGGAAATGCTAACCAGGATGTAATTCTTGCCTTCTTTATCGACGGTGATGGTAATTTTACCTTTTGCCGGCATAGATTCCAGGGCATTTTTAATCAAATTGAGAAACGATTGCTGCAGTTTGTTGACGTCCATGGGAATTATGACTTGCTTTTCGCGCCACCTAGTTTCAATGGTTATGCCGCGGACTGATGCTTCTTCCTGAATCAGGCTGACAATCTTTTGTAAAACGTCAATTACCGAAAAATCACTGAGCTGAAGCCTACGGCTTTTGGAAAACGAAAGAAATTCTTCAATTATTCCATTGAGGCGTTTGATTTCATCCCGGATGACTCCGGAAAGGTTCCGAAATTCAGCGGCTTTATTCGGGTCGGCAGGCACAAAATCCATTTTTAATCTTTGTGTGGCCATACTGATGGCATTGAGCGGGTTGCGGATTTCATGTGCCACGCCGGCGGCAAGTTGTCCCAGCGACGAAAGCCTTTCGGCCTTTTCCAGTCTTCTTTCCATCTCAATAATTCCGGACAGATGCTTGTTTTGGTCGTGATACAAAAGCCACATGGATAATATCGCGATGAGAACTACAAAAATCATAAAGACAAAGATATTTTGACGGTTTTCCGCAATAATATTATCCATCGAACCGCGGTCGAGGCCGATTCTCACGATCCCGACAATCTTTTTATCTATGTACAAGGGCGCTGCCATATCCAGAATTTTGCTGTCGCCGGAATTCACTTTTCTGCTGATAATTCTTACTTTTCCCGACATAATTGCCGGGAAATTAAAGTCATTACTGCTTAATCCTTTCGTCAACTGGCCGATGCCGCTTAGCAATTTATTCTGATCATCTATTATCTGGAGATAAGCTATTCCGTGGCCTTCGCCGATTTTCTTTATGCCTCTTTCGACGGCAACCTTTAAACTCCAATAAATCAAACCCGGCTTATCCAGATTGATGACGACGGTACCGCTGTTATCCTTGCGCCGCAGGGCTACAAAGCCAATGCCCTGCTTGGCACGAATTTTTTCTATCAGATCAATTGTTGTCAACTTTCGCCCGTCTTTTTTCAATTCATTTTTGTCGAGCATGTTCGTTTGTAAATGTCCGCTTTGGTAAACAGCTTGCCCTTTTCGATTGAGAACGGCCAAATACCAGAATTTATTATCAGCCGCCAATTTTTTGAGATTATTATTGTTTATCTTCCCTTTTTTCCATTCCTTATCTATCTGACTGCCGAATTCGGTTAATGCATCAATAACCCATCTTTTGGAATAATTTGCTTCCTCCTGACTGGCTGTTTTTATGTTTGAACCTTTTTTGTCAGTCACGGTAATTATACTTTTTAAATTTTCTTCCGTTAAGCGCTGCAATACGCTAATCGTACTCAATGCCTGATCTTCCATGAAACCAACCAGATTAGAGTCACTTCTTCTAAGGTCGAGAAAACCCATGACAAGGATTAAGACAACCAACACAGCCGAAACAATGGCAACAGCCCATGGCTGTAAAAAAGTGCCGTTATATTTGAGGTTTTTCCGGCTAATCACCAATTCTTTTTTCCTGAAAGAAAACATTTATGTCCTCAACAAACTGATTTTGCTGATTATACTAAGCGATTCCCAACAAAAGTCAACGATTATTGCGCAGGAAGCCCGACAATTTTGTCGAATGCCTGACGAAAAGCAGCTTTAGATATACATTGATGTTTTCATTGCTGTTTTTTAATCTTGGGATATAGATTTCGACATTTCTTGCCGCGAAATAATGGTCCCGTTTAATGCTTTTCAGGGCTATTATTAATTATTTATCTTTGATTTCAAATACTTATATCGCAGCAGATAAGTATGGCATAGTACCTGCTTAACATAATGGAAAGGTTTATGATTGTCGACTAAACATAACGGGCGTGATTGGCCGACAGCAAAACAAACCAGGAAGGCAAAAGGCCTTCACTCTTCAGATTAAGGGGCGCACTAACCAAGCGCCCCTTTCCTTTTTTTACGACTTCGGAAAAAGTCCATATACTGTTTATCACCTTCAGGTGACGTTGCGCTGCAACTCTCCCCGTGTCCAGCACGGGGCAGGCTTATTGCGACGTACGTAAAAGTACGTCTCATTCCTCGTGCTTTGCGCGCCTTGTCTCTGGAACTTTTTGCGAAGTCGTATATTGTGGTTGAAAAAATACAGCAAATTATTTGCCATCTTTAACTGAATTCTTCTTCTGCTGCCATATTTCTATTCTTTCTTTAATGATTTTTTCCTGGCCGATTTCTTTGGGTTGATAAAATTTTTGTCCCTGCAATTTGTCCGGCAGGTATTCCTGCGGTATATAAGCATCATTATAATCATGGGCATATTTATAATCTTTGCCGTAATCAAGCTCCTTCATTAATTTTGTGGGAGCATTGCGAATGTGCAGCGGCACAGGCAAATAACCTGTTTTATTTATTATCTCTTTAACCCGGCCATAGCCTATATAAAGTGAGTTGCTTTTTTGTGCCGTCGCCAGATAAGCTGCCGCCTGAGCGAGCGCCAGCTCGCCTTCCGGCAAACCGATAAAATGAAAAGCCTGTTGGGCGGCAACGGTAATTGTCAGTGCCTGTGGGTCGGCATTGCCAATATCTTCGGAGGCAAAGCGGATCATCCGACGGGCGATATAAAGAGGATCTTCTCCGGCGGTAAGCATCCGACCCAACCAATACAAGGCGGCATCCGGATCACTGCCGCGTAAACTCTTATGAAAAGCAGAGATCAAATTGTAATGTTCCTCGCCATCCTTATCATAAAGAAGTGCTTTTTTAAGCAATGCTTCCTGGGCGAATTTCTTGGTAATTATTCTTTTTCCCGCAGGTAGATTTTGTACTATGGCTGTAATTGCTTCCAAATTATTGAGAGCACTGCGCGCATCGCCATCGGACAAGCTTACAATGTAATGAAGGACATCGGAATCAACGGTAATCGCAAATTTCCCCAAACCCCTGGGTTCATTCTTTAAGGCATTTTCCACAATAGTTATTAAATCATCTTCAGAAAACGGTTTCAAAAGCAGAACTCTTGTCCGTGATAAAAGAGGAGCAATGACTTCAAAGGAAGGATTTTCGGTAGTAGCGCCGATCAGGGTAATCAAACCGCTTTCGACGTGCGGTAAAAATGCATCCTGCTGTGCTTTATTGAAACGATGAATTTCATCGACAAAGAGGATGGTTTTTTTCTTTTTGTTCTCCCATAATTCTCTGGCATCATCTATTACCGCCCGAATCTCTTTTATGCCGGAAAGAACAGCAGAAAAGCTGACAAAGAATGATTTTGTTTCATTGGCTAAAATGCGGGCAAGGGTTGTTTTCCCGGAACCGGGAGGCCCCCAGAAAATCATGGAAAATAATTTATCTTCTTCGATGGACCGCCTAAGCAGGCTGCCTTCGGCTAAAAGATGGGATTGGCCGACATATTCCGCAATAGTCTTTGGCCTCATCCTTTCCGCCAGCGGCGCTGAGGCCGCTACATCACTTTCAGTTCCCAGACTGAACAAATCCAAAGTTTTCATTAGTGAAACTCCAAATTATTCATACCCGTGGTTTTTCGCTTTCGCTGCCGCAATCAGTTCAATAATGCTTGTAAGCTTATCCTTTGATTGAAAATTATTAAATTTCTGCCATAACTCAGGCGGCAGTTGTTCTTGCAGATAAGTTTCTATATCCAAGACAGAAGACCAGCAAGGCACAATTCGCGAACAGGGCAAATCGACTGATTCCTGTAAGCAATAGGATAAGGTGATTTCGTGTCCCAAACGGGGACAGCGCATCAATTTTTCCCCTGATTTACTATTCATATTTGCAGCTTGACGAAAAAACAAAAAACCGTCAAGGGTTTTATTAAATGAACCTCACCACAGGCCGCCGAGGTTGTATCGTCATCCCGCTCAAGCGGGATAAACGTTAATTCTCGTAAGAGAACCCGCGAGGTGATGGATTATTTTTACGAGACCGCCAGCAGTAATCCTTTGAGATATCGTCCTTCCGGATGTCCCGGCAGGACGGGATGATCAGGCCCTGCCTCCAATCGGTTAAGCACCCGCAGATCGACTCTGGCATCCCTTGCCGCACCGAGAATAATCTTTGAGAACAGATCTTCATCAATAAAATTAGAGCAGGAAAATGTCGCCAGTATTCCTCCCGGAACAAGCCTTTTGAGAGCCTGTAAGTTTATTTCTTTATAGCCGCGTGATGCTTTGGCAACGTCTCTTTTAGTTTTGGCAAAGGCCGGAGGATCAAGAATGATCAGATCATGGTTTTCCTGCATGTTGCGCAAATAAGTGAAAACATCTGTCTCTACTACCGGATGCACTTCACTGGAATAGCCATTACGCTGTAAATTTCCCCGGGCAGCTCCACAGGCAGTTTTGGATATATCCAGTGATACAACACGCTTGGCCCCACCGGCGGCACAATAAGCAGAAAAAGCTCCGGTGTAGGAAAAACAATTCAACACATGGGCATTGTAACTCAGAGCTCCGATCTTTTCCCTGTTGATGCGCTGATCGAGGAAGAACCCGGTTTTTTGTCCGCCAATAAAGTCAACTGCAAATTGAAGTCCATTTTCCTTGATCGCAACCGGGCCGGATTTATCATCGCCTTGCAGAAAACAAGTATTGTTTTCCAGTCCCTCCAGAATGCGCGACCGGCCCTGACTTTGTTCATAAATCACTGCCGGGTTTAATTGAGAGATAAGGGCATCGACAATGTGTTTTTTCTGTTTTTCCATTCCGGCGGTTGTAATGGAAATGACCAGCGTGGAGTCATAGACGTCAACGATCAATCCGGGAAAGCCGTCGCCTTCAGCGTTAATCAGACGATAGGCGTTGGTCTGGGAGTTGATAATCTTTTGCCGCAGACCGCAGGCGCTCTGGATTCGTTTGTACCAGAAATCCGGAGAAATAATTATATTACTGTTTGTGGTCAAAACACGAAAAGCTATATCTGTGCGGGGATTGAAGAAACCTAAGGCCAGCGGCCTGCCCGCTGAGTCTTTAGCTACAACAATATCGCCGGCATCGGGTGCTCCTTTAACTGCTGCAATTGCCCCGGAAAACACCCACGGATGACCACGCAGTAGTGCTGCTTCCCGCCCTTTTTTCAATGTTATTTCCGGATAGTTTAATGTTGCCATAAATTTTTTCTATCGTTTATTGCTTGAATTTGCAAGACTGATTGTATTATACAAAATAATGTAAATAAATTCGGAGATATTGAAATATATTCTCTTCTCCAGGCTGTTCAATTATAAGGAGCTTATCAATATGTATGCTGTTATTATGGCTGGTGGACGGGGAACAAGATTCTGGCCGCGCAGTAGAGAGAAAAAACCGAAACACTTATTGGACATCATCAGCGATCGAACCATCATTCAGGAAACTGTTGACCGCATATTGCCAATGATTCCACCCGACAACATTCTGGTTGTTACCGGCAGGAAGCACGCCCGTTCCCTTATGAACCAACTTCCCGCAATCCCTTCCACCAACATTATTATTGAACCGGAAGGCAGAAATACCGCACCCTGCATCGGCCTGGCAGCGCTGCATATCATGAAAAAGGCCGGTGACGACATTATGGTTGTATTGCCTTCCGATCATGCCATTGCCGATCCCGGTAAATTTCGGCAAGTCATCCAAGCTGCGGCACAAACGGCAGCTGGTGGGGATGCACTGGTTACTATCGGGATTAAACCAACGAGCCCGCAAACCGGTTTTGGTTATATTGAACAGGGAGATTCTATTGAAAGCGGGACCAAAGAAGAGGTTTTCCGTGTGAAGTCAATTCGCGAGAAGCCTGACTTCCCAAAAGCGCAGGAGTTTGTACAAAGCGGCAATTTTTATTGGAACAGCGGCATGTTTATCTGGAAGGCATCAACTATCTTAAAATCAATTTCCCGCCTAATGCCTGATTTATATTCAGGGTTGACAACTATTAACGAAACGCTGGGATTGCCCGGAGAAAAATCGGCTTTACGCAGGATTTATAAAAGTCTTGTTCCAATTTCCATAGATTATGGCGTTATGGAAAAAGCAGATAATGTTTATATTGTCAAAGGAGATTTCGGCTGGAGCGATGTGGGCAGTTGGGATGCCCTTTGGGAAATATCGGCCAAAGATGACAACGGCAATGCATTTATCGGCGGCAGTTGTGTAATTTCCACCGAGAGCACCGGCTCTCTTGTTTACAGTCCGAAAAAGCTGATTGCTCTTGCCGGTGTAAAAGATTTGATTGTCGTTGATACTAAAGATGCTATTCTCATCTGCCAGAAAGGTAATTCTCAGGATGTTAAAAAAATAGTTGATATTCTGGAAGCAAAAAAACTGGGAAAATACCTGTGACGGCAAACCAATATTTTCATACTTATCGGCTCATTTTAAATAAATTGGTTCGCCAGTTGCTGTAAATTTCCCCTTTTTGAGCTCATTGATAATCATGCCGAGGGTGGTCTTCTCGTCATCAAAAGTAACAACCAACAGATCATTTCCCTTAGTCTCGTGTTTTTTTACTCCAGCATTTTTTTTCAGGATAGCACCTATCCTGGCATTAGAGTTTCAAGCCGAACAACCGGGAATATTCAACTGGATGATTCTCTCTCCTCCCCAAACTGCTGAGGGAACAGTTACAAAAAACAAAATGCAAAAAAATATACTGACAACCTTTTTCATTTTCACCTCAGCGATGTGGTGACTATATTCTAACTGCAAATCCGATCAAGAAGCAACTACAATTGTAAATGGGGATAGCTAGTAAGACCAGAATTTTTTGTTGTGCTTCTTCATCTCGGCAATTGCTTGATAAAGCTGCAGAGAGTCAATCATTCCCTGTTCAATAAAATATGCACCTATTTGCGGCTGAATTGCCCGCTGCCGGTTCAGCAATAACGATAATTGATATTGGGAAAGATAGCCGCTGCGGAGAGCACACTCGCCGAATTTTTCACCGTAACGGCGGGAACGTAAAACATCAAGAATGTCCGCACCCTCTATCCATCCCCAGCTTGAGGCAATGGCGCCGACGGAAGGCCGCTGCAATCTCTGCCAGACAATCGCCTTAATCATACTGGCCAGAGAGATATTCCCTGCATAGTAAAGATATTGTCCGAACAAAAGCCTTCTTGACGGCATCCGGCCCCGATAAAGGGGTTCCGTTTGGGCACTGTGTGTTTTCCTGCGAGCGGCCGGCCTGACTGGTTGCTGCTTGCGCTCATAAATGGCGCCTTTTTCATCGAGCGAGTATTTCCAGGGGTGACTGAGAAATTCCTGCAGAAGCTGGTAGGCCATGTTGATCTCTTTAAAACGTATCTCCAGGAAGTCCTTCTTGCCGGCGAGGATGACGGCGCGATCAGGATGAGTCTCCAGCGCCTTCCTGCGAAAAGCAGCTTTTACACCGTCAGGCTTCAGATAACGGAGAAATTCGACAGATACGTCAATATCTGTTCCGAATAAAGATTCACAGGCTTTGAATAAATCCTCTCTTGATACTTCGGCAGCGTCCAATGCTTAGTTTCCTTTTTTACATTTGCGGGATTATGTCACTGTTTCCCAATAATTCAGACACAATTTTTTTATTCGGGTAGTTATGAATAGCATGGCGGGCAGGTTAAATACAAGCTGGAATGTGGTCTCATTTACATCACGCTTGATTATTCATCAGCAAAATAGTTAATGTTGTCAACAAAACAAATAGACCTGTTCCCTGTTGCAGCATAAGGCTGGTGTTTTTAGGAATACGATGTGAACGATTTATTTCTTTGAAGAAAAGATCTTATGGAAAAGCCTTCCTGTTTTTCCGCCACTGTCACTACTTTTATGAGCTTTAGCCTGTGAAAGTTTCAGTAAGTACTCATAAAGCAATTTGCCTTCTTTAAATTCCGGATTTAACTTCAGTGCCTTTCCCAGGAACTCTTCCGCCTTGTCGGGCTTCCCTTCCTCAAAATAAGCGCGAGCTATATTATAGTGTAAATTTTCATCCTGCGGAGATACGGACATCGCTTTAGAATAATTATTAACAGCCTCAGTAAAGTTTTTTGCCTCACGGTTCTGCATACCTGTTGTGTTATAGTGGAGAATAATTCTTTCTTTTATTTCTTCATCATCTTTGATTATTTCCAATGCCGGGGGCAGGTTTCCTTCATCAATCAACTTAATGGCTTCTATTGTTTTCTGATTAATGTCTTCTTTTTTCTTTTCTGCGGCTTCTCCAATTTCCAGTCTTTGCTCTTCGGCTGCTTGTTCATCCTTCTCTATTTTTTGAACAATTTCCTGTTCTTCTGCTATAATCATACTTTTAATGAATTCCAGATTTGTGGCGAGATCGGTATCTCCGAAGGTAACTTCTCCGAAGATTTCTTTGAATTTTTTATGTGCGGAAAGATTTTTAAGAAAGCTCTCAATACCTTCATGGAGTTCTTTCTTATCTTTGTCGGTTATGGGAATAGCGGGCATCCGGTCGATAATTTCTTTAAAGGAAATTAAACAGGAAGCAATCTTGCCCTGTTTGACGTGCAATTCACACGCATGAAAGCGATGAAAAAGTTCACTGATGTTGGAGATCTTTCCCGCCATTTGTTTCCGCCTTAGGTTAAGGTATGTAAATAGAAAAAACTCCGCCGTTTAAGGTGCCGCCGTTGGCAATAGATATAAAACCGCTCTTTTCGTTGTTCTTATGCATGGCGGAAACCATTACCGAGAAATAAATCCCGAGCCCTGTGCTGCCGGTTTGGAAATCTATTCCCTTTTTAAATTCAGGATTATTCTTTTCATTAAAAAGCATGGAAGGCGGATAACCTGCACCGTCATCCTCAATCCGCATAACAAGATAGCCGTTTTCCACAAAAGAGCTGATTTTAACCTTCTCCTTCGTATAACGGAAAGAATTATTTATAACATTATCCAGAACCCCGGCGATAAGGTTGCGGTCGAGAGCCCAGAAAAGGGCCGGGTCGCAATCCGTTTCAATTGTTATCCCCCGAGCATTCAGCAGGGATTCATGCTGGACGGACGCATCTTCCAGAATATCCCTGAGCGAATGATAGTCGATATTAATGGCCAGTTGCGATTTTTCGGCTTTATAAAGGGAGAGCAGACGGATTAAACTGTGATTCAAACGTTTAATTTCATATTGCAGTTTGTAGAATTCCACATGGGAAGGACATTTCTGCTCACGGCAATTATCAATTATATCTTCCAGATTGTTAAAGAGAAGTCCCAGTGAATTTTTGGTGTCGTGCAGCGTTGAAGCCAGTATGTCCGAGAAGTCCATTTTATCGGTCATGTTTAACCCTCAGGAAGCAGCTCATTGTACATTGCTAAGAGCATTGGGAGATCTTTGTAACTTTCATCAATTTTTCTTACTCTGTCAAGATAAGTTTTCACATCATCTAAATTTTGCTCATTGGCGCTGTTTTCTCTCATGAAAAGCATAAGAATATGTGCCGCATTAGCATTGATGATTTTATTTTCCGGCAAATGAGAGGCCGCCCTCTCAAAGTAAGCAATTGCTTCCGGCAGCTTGCCGTCCCGGGCCAGTTGGACACCTTCGTTATTCAGCCTGATTATTTCCTGCCTGTTTTCCTCGATAATCTTCCGGCCTTTATCTTCCATGCCGGTTTCCCGAAAAACCAGGCGGACGTTGTCCAGCATTTCGTTGTTGTCATGATTATCCTGAACTATCTGCTTGATTATTTCCGTACCTTTTTCATTTTCACCATTAATAATGTAAGCTCTGGCCAATTCCAGTTTCAGATCGGAAGGAATTTGTCCGGCTAAATCTTCCATGGTCTTTTGCGCTTCGGCAATCGCGCTTCGCGCTTCAGCATCTTTGTTGTTTTTTTTATAAACGTAACTTTCTGTCAGTTTGATATGCAGCCGTGCGTTATTATCCTCCGGAAAAACTTTACGTGCTGTGGCGAGAACATTTAACCCTTCCTGCGGATTATCATGCTGGACCAAAGTCTTGGCCAGATTGGTATAGTCGGAAGGACTTTTAAAACAGGAATATTCTCCTTGTGCCACTGCTGATTTGTAGGCAGTTTCAGCGGTCGAATAGTCTTCGTTATGATAGGCGAGGTCTCCCAGTTTTTTTTGCCGCAGGATAGCCAGCGGCGAGATGCCTGTTGCTTTCATCAGCACTGCTTGTGCATCCCCGGGGTTATTCATCTTTAACAGTGTTTTGGCGAGGTAATCATAAGCAGGCATTATTTTATCATTTTGCGCGATAATGCTTTCAAAGATATTTTTAGCTTCTTGATATTGCTCTGTCATGAGAAAGGTTTTGCCCCGTCCTATCCTTGCCCAGAGAACATTTCCCATCAGCAGCATCTTGTCGAAAAAAGCGGCCGCCTCCTTGTATGCACCTTTTTTCAGTAGAATTTCCCCTTTCAGTTTCATTATTTCCGAAAGGTTGCGCGGAGATTTTGCTATCAGATCATCACACAACAAAACCGCCCGGGAATAATTGTTTACGGTCAGAGCCTTTTCAATATCTGTGAAGTTTTCCTTCTTTTCAATAAGATGCTTTATCTTCTTTTCCAGCATTTCTTTGGCAAAAGGTTTCATTAAGTAATCATCCGGTAGATATTCCGCCGCGCCCATAATCATTTCCAGCGTATTTTCCGCAGTGACCATAATAAAAATAGTGGAATAATGGATATAATCCCGAAATTTGCCTTCTTCCAGAACCTGCTGACCTGATTTCCCCTGACCTAAATTGTAATCACAGAGAATAACATCAAATCTGCGTATGGCCATTTTCCTGATTGCTTCTTCTCCTGTGGCGGCATCATCCATGTGAATAACGCCGAAGGAACGCAGCATATTTTTCAAGTTCAGACGGAAATTAAAAAAGTCATCGATAACGAGCACTTTTTTAGTTTTCAGACTCATGTTCTGCGGGTAGTCTGTTTTCATTGGAAGTTCCCGATCAATTGTGTCTCGTTGACTAAAGCCTGCTATGCTATGCAATGAGCAAGAAGTAAATTTACCTTATCTGCTATCATATTTGCGGATTTTACCGGTAATCAATAGATAGAGATTCAAGGAGCAAAAAAATACCCCCCGGAGGAGCGCTCTGAGGGGTAACGAGTTCCGCAAGTGCCGCCAGGTCATTATGGCTGGAATCGGTGAATAATATATTTCGGTTCTGGAGGATCGAGTCCTTAAGTCAACCGCTGTAATTTTAATTTATTCGATTCCGCTTTCGTGATCGATTCGCGAACACCCCAGATCACTCGCTTGACGTTGTTATCGTCATCTCGGTAAAATTTCTTTAGTTCATCTCAAATTTCAGGAACGAAGTGAACGGAAATTTGCTAGATGAACTTATCCCGCAAAACGAAGTGTCGCGGGGTTAGGGAGCTCAAATTTCAGGAACGAAGTGAACGGAAATTTGCTAGATGAACTTATCGGGGCAAAACGAAGTGTCGCGGGGTTAGGGAGCTCAAATTTTACGGTCTGTCTATTCTATAAGAGAAGGTGGTAGAAGAAACGACTAATTAAGTCTCTTTTTGCTTGCGGCTCACCGGAAAATATGGTTTAGGAAGACAACTTCTGAGATTAAAAACTGCATAAATTTCTTGGTTTGCATGCCACTACGTAAATATCAAATAAAATGGCCGATAGTTGTAATAGTTGCTTTTGTCGTAGCGCTGTTATTTGTCTGGGAATCCAGCCATCTAAAGATTGAAACCGACATCCTGGAATCAATGCCGCAAAACGATCCGGTATTATCCGATGCGCGTCTGATCATCAAGCATCTACCCATCCAGGACCGGTTGTTTATTGATCTTGGTCGGGAATCAGTGGACAGAGACGCACTGGTCGGGGCGGCGGCAATTGTCACTGATAAGCTCGGAAGAAGCGGTCTTTTTACCAAAGTCGGGATTAATGACGAGGCCAGGTATTTTCCGGAGTTGATGGCAAAGGTGACGGATCGTCTCCCGCTTCTTTTTAGTGCGGAGGCGCTGGAAAAAGAAATCAAGCCGCTCCTGGAGTCAAGTCGCATAAGAGCAGCGATACGTCAAAATAGGCAGAGCTTGGAACAACTCGAAGGAATCGGTCGCAGCACGATGATCTCCAGAGATCCGCTGGGTTTTTCCGGGATCATCCTGGGGCAACTGTCGGCACTTCTGCCCGCAGGTAAGGCCCAATTTTATCGGGGCCAATTAATTTCGGAAGATGGCAAACATGTCCTTATCATCGCGAAAATTGCCGGATCGGGAACGGATACCGCCACCGGCGCCAAAATATCAGCGCTTCTCAAAGATATAGAAAAAGGATTGGCGGCAGATCCGGCATTAAAAGGCGAAAAATATTCGCTCAATTCCGGAGGTGTTTACCGTGCCGCTTTGGATAATGAAACCACCGCTAAGCGTGATACGCGTATCGCCATTATCTTAACTACTCTGGGTATTGCCCTTTTACTTTTATTTGCGTTTCCCCGGCCACTCATCGGCCTTTTAGCGCTCCTCCCCTCGACGGTGGGGGCTATTGCCGCTTTATTTGTCTGTTCCTTTTTCTTTAAGTCCATGTCCATAGTCGCTGTCGGTTTTGGCGGTGCCATTATGGCCTTTACCGTGGATTTAGGAATTACCTATTTGCTTTTTTTAGATCAGCCCAAAGAAACTTACGGTAAGGAAGTCGCGCGGGAAGTTTGGTCGGCGGAATTATTGGCGGTGCTGACAACAGTCGGCGCGTTTCTTCTGCTGCTGATCAGTGACTTCAAAATACTGGCGGAAATCGGCGTGTTTTCAGCCCTCGGTGTGGCATTTGCCTTGATCTTTGTTCATTTCGTTTTTCCCATAATATTTCCAACGATGCCTGCGGCTGCCCGATCGAGCAACCCTTTTCTTTCCAATGCCATAAAGAAGATTTCCGCCCCGGCAAAGTGGAAGCTGATTACTGCGCTTGCCTTTGGTTTGCTGATGCTTTTCTTTGCCCGGCCCGTATTCAATGTGGATATCAACTCCATGAACTCCGTTAGCAAAGAAACAATTGCTGCCGATGATAATATACAAAAGACGTGGGGCGATCTTTCCGGCAAGTGTTATGTTTTTTTGCAGGCTCCGGATATTTCAGGGTTGCAGCAAAAAAACGATCAGTTGCTGCCGTTATTAGCAAAAGATGTGCAAGCGGGTAAATTATCTTCCGCATTTCTCCCTTCTTTGTTGTTTCCCTCAAAGGAGACCGGCCGGGAAAACCTCAAAGCCTGGCGCAATTTCTGGAGCCCGGAGCGTTTGGCCAAACTAAAGATGGACATGAATACGGCGGCGCGGGAGACTGGTTTTGCTCCCGATGCTTTTGAACCGTTCCGGGAAATTATCAACAATAAAAATCTGCAACCAGGGGAGATACCGGAAAAGTATTTTGAAGTTTTCGGAATTACGAAAAATGATGGCGGATATATACAACTTAGCTTACTTGCAACCGGGAAAAATTATAATGCGGAGGATTTCTTCTCCCGCCTTGTCCCTACGGGTCTCGCCAGGATATTTGATGTTGGTTTGTTTAACAAAAGATTGGGAGATTCGCTCCAGAAGATCTTTCTGGAAATTGCCTTGATTACCAGCATCGGCATTGTGCTGATTGTATTTTTATTTTATCTGGACTGGCTATTATCCCTCGTCGCGCTGGCTCCCATTGCCTTTGCTTTGGTCTCAACGCTGGGGACGATGAAGATTATCGGCCATCCGCTGGACATCCCCAGCATTATGCTCTGGATTGTCATTATGGGCATGGGAATTGATTACTCTATTTATTATGTTTGCTTCTACCAGCGTTATCGTGAGGAAAACCATCCGGCGATGGATACAATTAAAATGGCGATGTTTCTGGCTTCTTTTACGACGCTGATCGGGTTTGGCGTACTGGCTTTTGCACAGCACTCCCTGTTGCACAGCATCGGTCTAACTTCTCTTTTGGGAATTGGCTATTCGATCATTGGAGCTTATTTCATTCTGCCCACTCTGGTGATGAAAATTTATGCACCGTTTACTTTTCCTGCCGGCCAGCTTACGGCCGGCTCAAAAGAACATTTTCGCCGGGCAGTTTTGCGTTACCGTCATTTGGAAGCTTATCCCAGACTTTTTGCCCGCTTTAAAATGAAGATAGATCCAATGTTTAAAGAGCTCGATATTTATGTGCAAAATCCCCGCAGAATAATTGATATCGGTTGTGGTTATGGAATCCCGGCGGTATGGCTGCTGGAAATTTATCCCGCAGCAAAAGTATATGGTCTGGAGCCCGCTGGCGACAGGGTGCGTATTGCCTCTTTTGTTATCGGCGACCGAGGAAGGGTAGAAGTGGGCAGAGCTCCCGATTTGCCCGATGTTGAGGGCGAAGTTGATACCGTCATGATGCTGGATATGCTGCATTTGATTTCCCGGGAAGAACTGCAAACTGTATTGCGGAAGATCTATGAAAAACTGGAGACAGGTGGAACACTGCTCATTCGCGCGACTGTTCCTTCGGATATAAAAGTACCCTGGAAACGCTGGATCGAATCATTCCGTTTAAGATATACTCATACCCCGGAACGTTTCCGCAGCGAAAAAGAAATTGCCGGTTTTATGGTTTCCGCCGGTTTCTCGACTATTGTATCCGCTTCTCCCACCGTCGGCGTGGAAGAAAAATGGTTTGTCGGGAAGAAAGCGCAAGGTTAAATGGATCAAGGGGAAATATCTTTTATTCATCCCCGGCCGGCAGATGCGGGAAACAAGGCCAATATTTGCCGGGAATTGCCCTGACGGATATTGAGCGTTATACTGTCGTGCAGTTTGTGCAACCCATCGAAGGAGAACCGGAATGGTTTATGGACGGGGCAGATTCCCGGGATCGGAAAACCCCGCCCGGAGCGGAGAATATTCCCCTTGAGCAAGCAGATCGTAAATATTTTAGCGGGCGATATTGGCGGTACAAAGACCAAACTGGCTATCTTTTCGTCAGATAAGGGGCTGGATGCCCCGCTTGTGGAGGCTAACTTCCCCAGTGATCATTATTCCAGCCTGGAATCGCTCGTTCGGGAATTCCTTTCCCGTCAGGGACGCGGGATAAATGCCGATTATGCGAGCTTTGGCGTAGCAGGGCCTGTGATGAATGGCCGGGCAAAAATGACGAATCTTTCCTGGATAATGGATGAATCGGCCCTGGCTTCGGCGTTGGGCTTTTCGTCTGTTCATCTGCAAAACGACCTGACGGCCTGCGCCTGTGCTGTGCCGTCATTCAAAATGAGCGATCTCTATACACTCAACGAGGGTATTGTGGATCACGCAGGCGCCATGGCCATAGTTGCTCCGGGCACCGGCCTTGGCGAAGCCTATCTTACCCGCGACGAAACAAGTTATCGGGCCTATCCTTCCGAAGGGGGGCATGCAGATTTTGCTCCAACGAACGCCTTAGAGGCGGGCTTGCTTAGTTATCTCCAGACTCGTTTCGATCATGTGAGCTATGAGCGCGTCTGCTCCGGCAACGGTTTGCCGAATATTTACAATTACCTGAAAGACAGCGGGTACGCCGCAGAGCCCGGCTGGCTTGCCGGATTATTAACCGCAGTTGATGATCCTGTACCGGTACTAATTCAGTCGGCTCTTGATGATGACCGACCCTGCCCACTTTGTCGCGCTACTCTGCAAACGTTTATCTCGATTCTGGGTGCGGAGTCCGGGAATATGGCTCTCAGGGTTATGGCCTCGGGGGGAGTCTATCTGGGAGGAGGAATATCACCCCGCATTATTCCGCTGCTGCAAAAGGGATTGTTTATGGATGCCTTCCGGCGCAAGGGACGGATGTCGGAACTCCTGGGAAGAATTCCGGTTCATGTTATTATGAATCCGCGGGCGTCTCTTCTGGGAGCAGCCTGTTACGGATTGGCCTTAAGCGGCAAAGATGACCGGAAATAAAGCCCGGCGGATTTCTTTATATTGCTGAATATTGTAAATAGATACTACGCCTTTTCTTCGATAAGATACAAATATGATCCGAAATCTCCGGGCAGGCGGGTTTGGTTGTTATACCAAGTTCCCATAAACTGGTTATTGAGCCTTACTCCGGCATGCAAAGCAGATCCGGAGGCAACGTAGAATTCCTGGCAATCGGGTAATCTATAGTATTTATCTGCCATGCGCACTAAAAGACCTTCCGGATGAACCTTAAAGGGTAGAAGGTGATTAATCAGCGCGCCGAATCTTTTGATGGAAAGACCCTGCCCGAATGTTTGTAGAGTGTACTTTCGTGACGGGTTAAGCCCGGTTACGGGTAATATGTCATTGCTTTCGCTGGCCGTAGCCAGGGTTTGAAAATGACCGGCAATGGCCTTCGTGCGATCGGCGGACACACACAGCAGATTTTGTTTGTTGTCTTTTGTTCGGTCAAACCGGTAGAACTTGCCGAATTGCAGGACTTTTCTATGTTCTTTATAAAAGGCAATTTGTTTTTTTACTTCATTTTTTTCCGCGTGAGATAAATACTTTAAATCAAGTTCATATCCCAAATTACCGAAGCAAGCCATATTAAAGCGTGTCGCCAGGGAAGTTGCGCGCAGGGTTTGCTGATGTGGTGCGCCGGAAACATGAGCACCGATACAAGAAAGCGGATAAAAGTAGCTCAGCCCTGTTTGTATTTTAAGTCTCTCTATCGGGTCGGTATCATCGGATGCCCAAATCTGCGGCGAAAAGCAAAGCATTCCTAAATCAAAGCGATTGCCACCGCTGGAGCAGCTCTCTAATAATATCTGAGGCTTATCGGAAAAAATTCTGGTCAAGATATCATACAACCCGAGGATGTAGCGGTGAAAAAACATGCCTTGGTGAGGCAAAACGGGAGAAAACATGTCGCTTATATGACGATTCATATCCCACTTAACGTAAGAAATGTTTGCACTTTCCAGCACAGCCCGAACATTGGCAACAATGTAATCGCGTACCTGCGGATTACATAGGTCAAGGACCAATTGATTTCGGCCATATGATGGGGATCTCCGGGGCAGTTTTATCGCAAACTCGGGATGCCGGCGGTACAAATCACTGTCTTCATTTACCATTTCCGGTTCAAACCAAAGACCGAACGAAAGCCCCATTTTGTCTAACTTTCCGGCAAAAGAGGAGAGCCCGCGAGGGAATTTTCGCTTGTTAACGTTATAATCTCCCAGCCCCGCCCTGTCGTTGTTTCTCTGCCCGAACCATCCGTCATCCAACACAAAAAGCTCAATGCCCAAAGACTTTGCCCGCCGCGCCAGTCTGAGCAGTTTTCGTTGGGTGAATTTAAAAAAATGCGCTTCCCAGTTATTTATCAGGACCGGCCGCTCTTTGCCTTTAAAATCGCCTCTTACTATGTGATTATTGATAAAATTATGAAAATGCCCGCTGACACCATTTAAACCTTTTGCGGAAAAGGTCATTACAGCCTCGGGGGTCTCCAGGAATTCGTCTTTTTCCAACGTCCAGTCAAAGCAATGCGGGTTAATCCCGGACATGATCCGAATTAAATCATGATTGTTCATCTCGACGGCTTCATAATGATTGCCGCTGTATACTAAATTAAAACCATAGGCATTTCCGTAATTTTCTGAAGTTTCTTTGCCATGCAAAATTATGCCCGGATTATGTCGATTGCTGGATGCACCGGTAGTTGATTCGTTAACGTATAATCCGTAAGAAAGCTGACGGACATGCTTGTTGGCCTCTTTAATCCAGCCTCCATCCAAAGTCAGCATAACGGGTCCCGGTATATTAAGATCCAGCATAAAACTCATGAGCTTGCGAATGTGCAGGGAGTTTGGGTTATTGTTTTTTAAAATAACTCTTCTTGTTATTACATCGGTAGCCGGGAAAACCGTATAATACATAAAAAGAGAAACACTATTGGCTTTATCCTCCAGTTTAATCTCCAGAGTTTGACAATCGCTCCTTTCGCCGTAAGCAGTAGGCAGCGTTTCACTTGCTTTGTACCCGTCCAGAATACGGTGATCAATATAGGTAAAATCGCAGACGAAAGATGAGTCCGGCATGCGAATCTCAACAGGAGAATGCCTGTAATCTCCTTTGCCGATTCCGGAATACTCGAGGGTTAATGTGTCCAAACAATATTTTTCATCCTCGCTGTTATAAGCGACGCTGCTGCCGATCGAGGCGGTATGTTTCAGTAATAAAGAGTCGATATTATCCGGGGGGATCAGATCGCCGTAATGAACACTCTCGAGGTGATTATATTTTGTTATTCTGAAAATGTAGCTTGTATTGTCCGTACCCAGGAAAAAAACATTGTCTTTCAATTCAATCATTTTTCTGTTTCTCCTGCCTTTAAAATCACGCCTTCGTAAGGCGAGAGCACTCCATCATAGCTTTTACGATTTGCTGTCGAAAACAAGACCCTGCCATTAAATGGATATTCAGCCTTTTTTCTGCTAAAGTTTATGACCACCCGGACAACATTATCATTTCCGGTTTTCGCACCGGCAGCGGCATTACATTCCAGAAACCGTTCGTAAACAAACAGGTTCCTCTTAATCTTAATTGCTCTGAAACCGCCATTAATCAGAACTTGTGAACCCTGGCGAAAAACAATCAGGCTTCGATAAAATGACAAAACGGAATCTTTGTCCCGGCGCTGGGCTTCCACATTTATATCACGATAATTATCATTTACCCGAAGCCAGGGGTGTCCCGGCGAAAAGGCGGCGTTCGGGGCAAATTCCCATTGCATGGGCGTGCGCGCATTATCGCGGCTCGTTTTTTTTATCATTTTCCACGCATACTTTGCAGAAAACCCGAGTTTTCGCGCCAGGCGGTAGACATTATGTGATTCGATATCCTGGATTTGATCCAGGGAATTCCAATCGCCATTGGTCATGGCAATTTCCTGACCCTGATAAATAAAAGGGGTTCCGCGAAGAGTTAAAAGAATCATGGCTAAGGCTTTGGCGCCCGGCGCGCGAAAGTTCCCGTCAATAACAAAACGAGAAACACTGCGCGGCTGGTCGTGGTTTTCGAAGTATAGGGCGTTCCAGGAAAGTTCGCTTTGCCATTTGGCCAAAACTTTAAACAGCCGCTGCGGTTGGAATTTCCTTTTAAACCATTTAACTATTATCTGGTCGCATTCCATGTGTTCAAAAGAAAAAACCATGTCGAGTTCCTGCGCACTCTCGTCGCAAAAATCTTTTGCCGTTTTCGGCGTGACAAAAACGGTTTCGCCAACCGTAAAGCAATCGTAGGAAGAAAGCACTTCTTTGCGCAGAGTTTTAAGAATCTGATGGACACCGTCTTGTGACAGATAGTGTTCTCTTCCGGTTAGAATAAGCCTCCTTCTGCCGTTTTGCAGAGATGATTTCCAGATGATATTGATAACATCGCACCGAAAGCCTGCGATTCCCTTATCGAGCCAGAAACGCATGATATTTTTTATTTCTTCCAGTACGGAAGGGTTGTGGTAGTTTAAATCCGGCTGTTTTTTCGAGAAAAGATGCAAATAGTATTCGCCGGAAGATTCATCCTTTTGCCAGGCATCCTCGGCAAAAAATGATGTCCAGTTATTCGGCGGTTTTCCGTTGTGCCCTTCGCACCAAAAATAATAGTTCCGGTAAGGACTTTTCTTGTCACGGCTTTTAACAAACCATTCATGTTCATCGGATGTATGATTGATAACCAAATCCATAATTATGCTTATCCCCCTGGATTTGGCCCGGCCAATGAGGTTTTCCATGTCCTCCATGGTACCGTACTCGGGATTGATGTCCCTATAATCACTGATGTCATAACCGTTGTCATCATTAGGGGATTTGTAAACCGGAGACAGCCAGAGGCAATTTATGCCCAGCTCCTGCAGATAATCAAGGCGACTGATTATGCCCGGCAAATCACCGATGCCGTCATTATTGCTATCCTGAAAACTCCGGGGATAGATTTGATAAACAATAGTGTTTTTCCAACGAGAGTTCATTGATCAGTCATTACCGAATTTGTATTCCTGGTTGGCATATTCATTGAATAAATATTCGCTGACTCCGTGTTCGCGGATGATTTGCGTATAAAAATTACCGCTGCGCTTTATCGTCCGTTTCTGCGTTTCATAATCGACATGAACCAAACCGAATCTCGCACTTTCGCCCTCTATCCATTCAAAATTATCTATAAAACACCAGTGATAATATCGCGTTATTGGTAAATGGTTTTCGGCAATTGCCTTTAAATGTTCAAAAATGTATCGGCAGCGGAATTTATCCTCATTGTCGCAAGTCCCGTTTTCCGTGATATAAATCGGAGCCTTGTACAGGTCATATAACATTTTGGCACTCTCGACGATGCCTGCGGGATATATCTCCCAGCCCAAATCATTTAGCGGAGCGCCCCTTTTTACGCCGTCGGCAAAGCTCGCCACCGTGCTTCGCGAATAGTAGTTGATGCTGATGAAATCGTAGTATTTACCGGGCGTAATGTCTTTGATCTTGCCGATCGGGAAAGCTTTTTTACCCCAAGACAGAGACTTGGTGATTGCCGTCTGAAAAAGTTGACGCAGCAAAACTGCGCAGATTATGTGGTACGGATTAAAACGGCATTTTGGTTCAAAAACTCTGATGTGATTGGCAAAGCTCACTTGAGTATCGGAAAACCCCATTTTGCTGCGCAGGCTATGGATTAATTTGTACGCGCCGACATGGCATCTTGTGAAATTCCGGTAAATACGAATTACGGATTTAAAGGAAGATTTGCCGGGAGGCCAGACACCGAAAAAATACGAATTTGTCGCATATACATTGGGCTCGTTAATAGTGATATATTCGCTGACGATATCACCGACAAAACCAACAACTTTCTCTACATAGCGCAAAAAAATCTCTTCCGCTCTTGCGCTTTCAAACCCGCCGATTTGTTCAAACCACAAAGGATTGGTGAAGTGGTGAAGTGTAAGAAGCGGCATTATTCCCCTCTCCCGCAGCAGTAGTATTTCTTCCCGATAGTGGCTAAGAGCTTCCTGAGAAAATTTCCCCTCCTCGGGCTCGATCCGGCTCCACTCGACCCCGAAACGATAAATCTCCATTCCCATAAAGGCAAGTAAATCCGTATCCTCCCGGAAACGATTGTAATGGTCATTTGCTCTTGCCGGATTCGAACCGTCCTTGATCCTGCCCTTTTTATACCAGTCATTCCAGCTGCTGCCCGTATCGCCGCCTTCAATCTGAGTGGCCGCCGTTGCTACACCAAGTTTCAGGTCTTTTTTTAAAACAAAGTGTGCCATTACGAACCTCCGACTTGTAAACCTGCTTCTGCTATTTCAAGTTATACGCCAAATCATTCCATAAAGGTTTTTTTAGTATAAGGTTCCTCGCTTCTCAGGCCAGGCCAGCGCCATCTGCGGCGCGACAGACGTAAACTTGAGGTGTCCTGCCGGTGCGCGCCGGATACTGTGCCTCGATCGCTGCCACCAGCGCCGGTAGAGCGTCGTCCCGCACTAGCGCCACGGTGCAGCCGCCAAAGCCACCGCCCGTCATGCGCGCTCCAAAGCAGCCCGGCGTATTCTGCTGAATCTCCACCAGCGTGTCAATTTCGGGTGTAGTGATCGCGAATCCATCGCGCATACTGGCGTGTGAGGCGTTCATCAGTTCGCCTACCGCGGCCAGGTCGCCGCGCTTGAGCCCCTTGACACTGTCCAGTGTGCGCTGATTTTCGGTGACCACATGCCGGCAGCGTTGCGCGGTCACAACGGGCAAATCGGCCTGGTGTGCCTCCAACATCTCTTCGCTCACGTCGCGCAAAGCTTTGACGCCCATCAAACGCGCACCTTCTTCGCACTGCGCGCGGCGGTTGTTATAGGCGCTGTCCGTAAGTTCGCGCCGGATAGCGCTGTCGGTCACGACCACGCTCGCGCCTGCCGGCATGGACACCGGCTCGTAGCTCAGGCTGCGGCAGTCAATCAGCAACGCGTGGTCGGCTTTTCCCAATGACGAGATGAACTGGTCCATAATGCCGCACCGCATCCCGATAAACTCGTTTTCGGCGCGCTGGCCCAGGATTGCCGCGCGCACGGGGTCGAGCTCGAGAGCGTTTAACCGGCGAAAGGCGGTGATCGCCGCGAGTTCCAGCGCTGCCGAAGACGACAGGCCCGCTTCGCGAGGTACATTTCCGGAGATCGCAGCGTCCATGCCGCGCAGCCTGAAGCCTGCTTGCTGCAAGACGGCGGCTACGCCGCGCACATAATCAGCCCAGGTTGGCTTGTCGCCTAGGCGGCGCACATCATCGAGGCTAAAAGTGTCGTGCTTGTTCATGTCGGCGGAATAAAGGCGCACCGTGCGGTCGGGCCGCGCGCAGGCGGCTATGCGGACGTCGTAGTCGATCGTCATCGGCAGCACAAAGCCGTCATTGTAATCAGTGTGCTCGCCGATTAAGTTCACACGGCCCGGTGCGCGTACGATCAGGTCGGGCTTACCAGCAAAGTTGCGGGCAAAATGGCCAGAGAGAATGTCGTTGCGATTCATCGGGTTTGGCTTCTCCATAGATGTCCATGATGATAATCATAATTACTTTTTTGTTGTGTCCGCCATTTTCGGCCATTGCCGACAGGACGTTATGCTCAACGGTACAGGACTTCGCTCATTTGCCGTAAACGCTCCGCGGCAGTTTCGGCGGTGAGGTCGCGTTGAGGATTGCCCAGCATCTCATAGCCTACCATGAACTTGCGCACTGTGGAGCTGCGTAACAGCGGCGGGTAATAATGGGCATGCAAATGTGCTTCAATGTGGCTGTCGCCGTCGGTGGGCGATTGATGCCAGCCCATTGAATACGGGAACGACACCGCGAACAAATTGTCGTAGCATGTGGTCAGCCGTTTCATGATGTCGGCCAGCGCATCACGTTCTTGGCCGGTCAGATCAGGCAAACTGCCTATATGCCGCCGTGCCAGCACCATCATCTCGAAGGGCCACACCGCCCAGAACGGTACCAGCGCCACAAAGTGCTCATTTAGCAATACAATGCGCTCACCTTCCGCCAGTTCCAGCGCCATGTAATCGCACAACAGGCATGTGCCATATTTATCAAGATATGCCGAAGACGACCGCAGCTCTTTGGCCGGTTCGGTCGGGACGTGCTCGTTGACCCACACCTGGCAGTGAGGATGGGGGCTGCTGGCACCCATCATCGCACCATTGTTTTCGAATATCTGCACGTGATGAATATAGTCCAGAGCGCCCAATTCGACAGTCTGCCGGGCCCACACATCAACCACCCGACGGATGTCTGATAAGGGCATAACGGGCAATGTCCAGTCATGCCGGGGAGAAAAACATATCACGCGGCAGAGGCCGCGCTCGCTGGCAGCTCGCAACAAATCATGTCGGTCCAGTTCCGACGGGGGCGTATCCGGCAGCATTGCGCCAAAGTCGTTCTGAAAGACAAAAGTGCTTTCGTAAGGAGGGTTACGGTTGCCGCCGGCGCGCTCGTTGCCGGGACACAAGTAGCACCCCGGATCGTAGGGAGGCCGCGATTCGGGTGGGCGCTTTTCCACCTGCCCCTGCCAGGGACGATCCGCACGGTGAGGTGAGACCAAAATCCACTCGCTGGTGAGTGGATTGTAGCGACGATGGGGATGAGAAAAAAGGTTCACAATGTCCTCGCAAAATTATGGTGATGAACTGCGCCTGGAGTATGCCGCAATGCACTGTTGAGCGGCATGATTATATTACCGGATGGTCTTTGATCCCGCTCACTTGGGGACGAGCGTTAATTCTCGTGAGCTCGCTCGCGAGGTGGTTGATTAATTTGATAAGACATTGCTTTCTTGCAGGTGAAATATAAGAAAGTGCCGTTTGCATGTCAAGTATTTTTTCGGTAAGATATTGCGCCCTTGTTTATAGTAAGGGAAATAGTAAATAATGATTGCACTGCAACATGATTGATAATAAACAATTTTATAAATATAACTCTGCAAGGAGAGGGTAATGACGTTTTTGGGGAATATATTCTTTGGGAATACAATGCAAACCTGGCTTATCGCCCTTTGCGCGGTGTTCGTCACTTTTCTTAGTTTGATACTTATACAAAAAATTATAACCCGGCATTTGTCCGGCCCGGCCAAATGCACCGGGACGCCAATCGACGACCTGCTGCGGGCTGTTTTTTCCCAAACAAAAATATTTTTCCTTTTCATTGTATCCATTTATATCGGTTCCAATTTTCTTGTCTTGCCGCTGAATATTCTTAAAATATGGAATAAATTAGTTTTTGTTGTCGTGATTATCCAGATAGCCTTCTGGGTCGGCAGTGGAATTAATTTTATAATCAGTGTTAATGTTAAAAAAAGAAAGGCGGATGACGCTGCCAGTGCTACCACGATTTCCGTACTTGGTTTTATCAGCAAACTTCTGTTGTGGTCGATCGCACTGCTTCTGATGCTCGATAATCTGGGCGTCAATATCACCAGTCTGATTGCGGGATTGGGGATTGGCGGCATTGCCGTGGCTCTGGCCGCACAGAATATTCTGGGCGACCTTTTTGCCTCCCTGTCTATCGTTATTGATAAACCATTTGTAATCGGTGATTTTATAGTAGTTGACCAGTTGAAGGGGACTGTAGAGCATATAGGTCTGAAAACAACCCGTCTGCGCAGTCTGGGGGGGGAACAGCTGATCTTTTCCAATAACGATTTGCTCAAGAGCCGCATACAGAATTTTAAACGGATGGTGGAAAGACGCATTGTCTTTAGTTTCGGAGTTACCTACCAGACGCCACCGGAAAAATTACCGCTTATCAACGATATGATCCGGGAAATAGTCCGCAAGCAGCAGCAAGTGCGTTTTGACCGAGTTCATTTCAAGGAGTACGGTGAATCAGCGCTTAATTTTGAAGTTGTCTACTTTGTAAAAAGCCAGGACTATAATCTTTATATGGATATACAACAGGAGATCAATCTGGAAATGTTTCGCCGTTTCCAGGAGGCCGCAATTGAATTTGCCTATCCCGCGAGAACATTCTTTATTCAGCATGAGGGACATTCATCTTAAGGGATACAATTATTTATATGAAAAAATACTTCTACAAATTGGCGATCTATTTATCGCAGCACCTGGGTGTCTGGTTTTTCCGCACTTTTTCCTGGTTTATAGCCACCGGATACTTTTTTCTTTTTCCGACACGCGTGGCGGACAGCCTGAAATTCTACCGTGCCCTTTTTTCCGGGCGGAGCTTTTTCTATCATTTATACTGCGTATGGAAACAATATCATAATTTTACCGATGTCTATCTCCATCGCTTTGTGAGGCAAAACGAAGATGAAATCGTATTTGTCAAAGAAGGCTGGGAATATCTGGATGAAGCGGTGGAAAAAAAGACCGGTGCGATTGTGATTATGTCGCATATCGGCAACTGGGAGCTGGCGGCACAAATGCTCAACCGCAAAGGGCTGCCGATTATGCTTTACCTGGGAGCCAAACACAAAGAGCAGGTTGAGCGTATTCAAAAAGAAAAGCTTGCCCAAAGCGGCATTCGCATAGTTGCCACGTCCGAGAAGGAAAAGTCGCCTTTTGCTCTGCTCCCGGGCATTAATTTCCTGCGGCAAGGCGGTATTGTATCCATGACGGGTGACCGTCTCTGGGGTGAACAAAGTTATGAGGTGGTTGACTTTTTAGGTCATGAAGCGAAACTCCCGGATGTGCCGCATTTGTTTGCCCTGATGACGGGCGCGCCGCTTTTGACTTTTTTCGTTAATCAGGATGCGGAAGGGGTTTATCATGTCAGGATTTCCCCGGGCCGGAAGGTTTTTGCCGCCACACGCGGTGATCGAAAAAAAGCGGTGCGGGAATCAGTACAGATTTATGCCGACGATCTCGCCCGTTTTGCGAGCGCCCATCCCTTCGAGTGGCATCACTTTGAGCCGTTTCTCGGTAAAAAAACAAGCAATTTTGATAAATACCCGGCAAAATAGATTTTCCTTTGCTCTCCTATAAAATTAGTATAAGAATAATTGGCAAATAAAGATGTTCATGGGCAGGGCGGAAAATGAAGGCTAATGAAGTACCGCAGGACATTACTTACTATGAAGGCAAGAAACGCGCCTGTTACGCGCTCAACGACGAGGGCAAGTATGTCATCGTGCCTAGTTCCGGCTGGGATGTTGAAGCTGTAGTCAACGGCCTGGCCGTTGATGAAATGGCAGCCAGTCTGGAAGTAACCAGACAGGCAGTGCTGGCCGGCTCGAAAAGTCCGCTTTGCTATCACATGGAGCTCCGTCAGATGACACCGGAGATTCTGGCTAAAACAGCGGGCATCACCAAATTCAGGCTAAAAAGGCATTTGCGTCCCGAGGTTTTTGCCAAACTTGAAACGTCTGTTTTAGACCGTTATGCGCGGGCAATGGCGGTGACGCGAGAAGAATTGAAAACCGTACCAACTTAATGAAAGGTAACATTCAGTAGATGAGCGTAGAAATAACAGCGGGCGGAAAACCTTTTATCCATAAGCATTCCGCCCATTGTGAAAGTGGTGTTACCTCCGCTTTGTTGAGGGACAAAGGAGTGGAAATCTCCGAACCAATGATTTTTGGCATCGGCAGTGGAATTTTTTTCGGCCATTTGCCATTTGTGAAAATGGCTGGTGTGACTATCAGCACGTTTCGGTCTCAGCCGGGAGCAGTCTTTCGCAAATCCGCCAAACGACTGGGGTGTAAATTTATTACCGCACGGTTCCGCAATCCTCAAAAAGGGATGGACGCGTTGAGGCGCGTTCTTCAGACGGGACAGATTGTCGGTTTGACAACCAATATTTACTGGCTTTCCTATTTTCCCAACCGTTTCCGCTTTCAGTTCAATGGACACAATGTTGTAGTTCTGCATGAGATTGAAAACGGTTTTCGCTTGAGCGATCCGATGCTCGAGTCGCCGGTGGATTGTCCAGCGGAAGACCTGGAGCGGGCGCGATTCGCCCATGGCCCTCTGGAATCGCACGGCTTTATGTATTACCCGCAATCAGTGGTGCTTGCGCCTGACCTGCGTAGAGCCTGTATAGAAGGCATGAAAGATACCTGTAATATGATGCTCCGGATTCCTCTGCCGATTTTCGGCATCCGGGGGATGCGCTTCCTGGCTAAAAAAGTAATTAAAAGCCCCGATAAACTTGGTTTTCAGGGAGCCTGCCGTGAACTGTCCAGTATCGTCCGGATGCAGGAGGAGGTCGGCACAGGCGGCGCAGGATTCCGCTATATGTACGCGGCTTTCCTTCAAGAAGCCGCAGAACTCTTCGGTTCGGATGATCTTGCCCTTTTATCCGCAAAAATGACTGCAATAGGCGACATCTGGAGGGAGTTTGCCATAGTGTCCGCACGTATCATCAAGCAAAGAGGCCAGTCAGAAGTTACTTTCGACAAAGCGGGAGGATTGATGATGATTTGCGCGGGACGTGAAGAGGAGCTATTCAGAAGCCTGCGTTCAGTTGTTGGGAAGCTCAAGGCATGAAAGCGCTGGACATTTCCGCTATAACTTTTTTCTATGATCTTGCCACTGAATGTGCACTGCAAAACTTTTCCCTCTCCGTTGCCGATGGTGAAATGCATGCTCTGCTCGGTCCCAATGGTGCGGGAAAAACCACCCTGATGCGTGTTATTACCGGACAATTGCGGGGTTATACAGGCTCAGTAGCAATCTATGGCGATAAAGCATGTGAGAGAACTTCTTTAAAAAACATCGGCTATGCTCCTCAACCGATCTCCGTATTCACCTCCCTGACAGCGGCGGAAAATCTGCGGTTCTTCGGCGTAATGGCCGGCTTGACCTATGGAAAACTGCGGAAGCGATCTGCCGCCGTTCTGGAAGAAACAGGACTTGGCCCCTATGCACATAAAAAAGTTTCCACTTATTCGGGTGGAATGCTGCGGCGCTTGAACCTGGCCGTAGCATTGTTGCATGAACCCCGACTGCTGCTCCTGGATGAACCAACTGTCGGTGTCGATCCCCAGAGCCGTCATCATATCTATGAAACACTCACCTCCCTCAACGCGGCGGGAATGACAATATTGCTTTGTACCCACATAATGGATGAGGCGCAGCGCCTCTGCTCCCGGGTGACGATGATGGATAGGGGGACAGTCGTTTTCGGAGGCGATATGGCTGCAATTGATAATCTGGAAAAGTTTTTCCTGGAAAAGACGGGGCGGGGATTGCGCGATGAATAAGGCAAAAACCGATTCTTCTGCGCCTAACTTTGTTGGCCGCGCCGGCGGCTTCTTCGACGTATTTTAGATACGTCTACGGGACTCCTCCTGGCCACAGCCGGCGCAGGATAGTTCAACTTACCGATTCCGCTATGCTTCGCTTGCGGAATGGGAGTTTCACTGCCGCCGCGTTCTGCATTGAATCCCGCTCACTTGGGGACGAGCGTTAATTCTCGTGAGTTCGCTCGCGATATAATGACGTTCATTTCATGCCTCAGCAGCGAGCTCGCGAGGTGGTTGGTTAATCCGTTTTTGTGAATCATCAGGGCGTAGTATAAAAAATATTTTTTATTGGGTGAACGTAACTTGATTTTTCGGCAATTAAAAGAACTGATCCGCAAAGAGCTGCTGGTTTTGCTGCGCGACCGCCAGACTATTCCTTTGCTTTTTTTGATGCCGGTGGCGCTGATTTTTTTCCTGTCTTTGGCGCTCCAGAGCGTATATGTGGATAAAGTTACCGGTCAGCCGATTTCCCTGGTTCTGGAAAATGCCGGCCGTGACCCGAAAGCCCTGCAACTCGAAGGCAAAATAGGCTCCAATAAATTAATTCGACTAATCAAAAGGCCCAATGGTTATGACAATGACAAGCTCTTTGAATATAGCAAGGCGCATGCTGCTGTTTTGATCCCGGAAGGATTTGGCGACGGCACAAAGCCCGTCGAAATTCAATTTGATCCGGTGCTGGATGCCGGCTATAAGATAGCCCTGCGCTCGCTTATTGCCAGTCTGACAGCGGGAGTAATCATGGGGGTAGATGACATTGACGTAATGGCGGCAAATTTTGTTGTTGAGAAAACAAAGAAAAATACGCAATTCCCCAGCCCCTTGCAGCAAAGCGTCCCGGGCTGGTCTATCTTTGCCATGTTTTTTATTGCTATTCCCATGTCTATCGGCTTTTTGCGGGAGAAAGATAACGGTACTTTGCAGCGGCTTTTTACTTATCCGGTCGGCGCCAATTTAGTTGCATTAGGAAAGCTAATACCGTATTATCTGATTAACCTGATCCAGTTTGTTTTAATGGTGGTAGTCGGTGTTTATGTGATGCCGCAGGTCACGGGCCTGCCTTTTAATCTGGGTGAACACCCCTGGCATCTGGTGCCGATTACGCTAGTCGCAGCGGCAGCATCCACAGGGTTTGGCGTGCTGGTCGCCGCATTGGCCCGGACACCGGAGCAGTCATCGACGCTGGCTGCGACCGGCGCGGTGCTGGCGGGAGTGTTCGGCGGAATTATGGTGCCGCATATTGTCATGCCGCCGGTGATGAAGAATCTGGCAATGATTTCACCGATGTATTGGGCGCATCAGGCTTATCTGGATGTATTTTTGCGCGAAGCGTCATTTAGCTATATTTTACCCAAGTTAGTTGTTTTGACGATTTTTGCGCTATTTTGTTTTTATATAGCGGGGAGACGAATTAAATGGATGTAAATCAGGATTTAAAAGATTTGAATGTAGCGTCACGGGAAGATCTTATTTTTAAACTGAAGGAAATGATTATCAAAGCCTGTGAAGTGAAAGATGTAAAACCGGAAGATGTGCCCACTGATGTTCCTTTTATCAACGGGCCGGGGCCTCTTAAACTCGACAGCCTTGATGCCATGGAAATTGCCATGGAATTAAGGTATCAGTTTGGGGTGGAACTGAAAAATGCCTCGACGGCGGCCAAAGCAATGCAGTCTTTTGATACTCTGGCCGATTTTGTCATTTCCGCACCGAAGGTTAAAAAGTGACGACGAGCGATATCTGCATTCGGGGTTGGGGCGCAGTAACAACTTTGGGCTGGAGCGCAGAGGAGTCGGCAAAAAATTTGATTGCCGGTCTTGTCGCACCAGCCGCCGCTTGCCTTTCTACACATTTGATCAATCACAATTATAAGGCTTTTGAAATTCCACATGAAGGCAATGCGATGGATAAATCCTGGGCAATGCTCGATTGCGTTCTTACGGAAGCCATAAATCGCGCCGGCCTCTCACAGACGGAAATTGCCGAATCCTGCCTGCTTGTCGGAACTACGGGAGGTCTTTTTATCCGTAATGAATACGAGTTTACGGAAACAGTGCGGAAAAACCCGGACAAAGAATCACCCGCCATTGTCTGCCGCAACCGCGGGCCCGGCGAAGTATCCGACTGGATCAGCCGGAAGTATGGAATAGGGGGAATAGCGATGACCTTCAGCATGGCCTGTGTTTCCAGCTCGCATGCTTTAGTCGTTGCCGCACAACTTCTGGAACAAAAGAAAATCCGCAGGGCAATAGTTGTCGGTTATGAACCGCTGTTAAACCTTACTTTACACGGTTTTGCCAGTCTGCTTTTGTATGATGATGATAAGTGCCGGCCTTTTTGTAATAAGCGCTCCGGTATGCAGATAGGAGAAGGAGCGGCAGCGGTGATTCTGGAGCAAAACGAAACATCTTCTCCGGGCGGGGCAAAATATAAGTTTGCCGGGGGCTATTTGTTCAATGGCACGGACAGCCTTACCTCGGCAGGTGTCGATGGTGAACTGGTGCAAGATGTTATTTTGCACACTCTGCATAAAGCAGAAATATCAGGGCGGGACATTGTGGCAATTAAGGCCCACGGTACAGGCACAAGAGACAACGATCTTTCCGAAGGCCGGGGCTTGCTGAAGCTCTTCGGGGAAAAACTTCCTCCGGTGGTGTCACTCAAAGGCGCCCTGGGGCATACTCTGGGGGCTGCCGGTGCGGTGGAGACAGCGGTGTGGCTTTCCTGCTGTGAAGAAGGGATAATTCCCCGCAGCTTCGGGTTTGAAGAAGTCGATCCCGAAATCGGTTTTGCGCCGTCACCGTCTAATACTCCGGCCGCCGCCGGCGCATACCTCTTTACTTTCTTCGGCTTCGGCGGAACTTGTACGAGTTATTTGATAATAAAAGAGTGATACGAAGAGATGTTTGGTAGTCATTCCCACTTTCACGCTGTCATTCCCGCGCAGGCGGGAATCCAGAGACAAAAGGTAATTAAGCTTGACTGATAAAAATTATTGCCTTTACATCCTTGCCAGCAAAAAGAATGGGACATTATACATTGGTGTTACCGGTGATTTAGTAAAAAGAATTTATGAACATAAACAAAAAGCTGTAGATGGATTTACAAAAAAATATAATGTCCATAATCTCGTATATTATAAATTACACAGAGATGTAGAAGAAGCAATTTTAAGAGAAAAACAGATGAAGAAATGGAACAGGAAATGGAAAATAAAAATTATTGAAGAGAGAAATCCAGCATGGAATGATTTGTATGATGAAATAATTTGAAAAACACTATCACAAAAAAACTGGATTCCCGCCTACGCGGGAATGACAGCAATACGAACACAAATAATTATGAGCATAGACAACAAAAAACAAAAGAAGCTTAATATGGCAATGCCGGTTCTGGCGGCAAGTTACCTGGGGCCTGCGCTTAAACCCAACAGTGATGAGGCGTGGGATGAAGCCCTGCTGCCGCTATCCGCCGATGCTCTGGTGCAGGAAATCATGGGTCAGCCGCTGCGGCGGGCCGGACGGTTTATCAAACTGGTCTGCTGCGGAGCATTGACGTGTCTGAAAAGCGTGCCGCCGGAAGATTTAAAAGATAAAAAAATCGGCATTTTCCTGTCGACAGGCTTAGGCAATGTCGATGAAATCCTGCCCTTTATCAAGCAGGTATTCAAACATGATGGTGGCTTTCCCAGCCCGATGCAGTTTGCCAATTCCGTGAGCAATGCAGCAGCTTTTTTTCTGGCAAAAATTTGTGAAGTCAAGGGAGTGGTGCTCACCATTTCTCAAGAAGAGTTATCTTTTGAATCGGCGTTATGGCTGGCGCAAAGTTATCTGGAAAGCGGCGCAATTGATCTGGCGCTCGTTGGCGGCTGCGATGTCTTTACGCCGACAGTTGCGGATTATCGTGAACGGATGAATTTGACTGCGGATAATGCCCGCGAGCTCGCCATGGGCGAAGGCAGTTCCTGGCTGCTGGTGGGCAATAGTAGCGGGAAAAAGTTAGGCGAGATCCTGGCCGTAGAATTTCCTGATAAATTAATGTCACCGCAGGGTTTTTCGCGAAGCAAAATAATCGGGAAGAACTGCGCTGAATTTCTATCTGCAACTACCGGGAATGCCGGAATTTCTTTAACAGGGGTAAGGCCACACCTGCTGGCCGGTTTCCGCGTGCAGGAGGTTGATGCAGAAAATTGGCGGCGGCTAGGCTGGATTATTGAAGATTATCTGCCTTCTTGCGGAATTCATCCGACGGCTGCCGCCTTTGGCCTGGCCCGGGCTATGCTGGGCCCGGAAAATGCCTTTTATATCCATTACAATTGTCAGGGTTCGGGAAAACAGGCGCTGGTGGCTGCATTTACAGAATAATAATATAATAGTCTGTCATTCCCGCGCAGGCGGGAATCCAGAAAAATGAAGTAATTCTATCATCTGATGAAAAATTACTACGTTTATATTCTTGCCAGCAAAAAGAACGGAACATTATATATAGGCGTAACAATTGATTTAATTAAAAGAATATATGAGCATAAACAAGATATTTTAGATGGATTTACTAAGAGATATAATGTGCACTATCTTGTTTACTACGAAATCTATCAAGATGTAGAAGAAGCTATTTTAAGGGAAAAGCATATGAAGAAGTGGAACAGAAAATGGAAGATACGTTGCATTGAAGAGATGAATCCGGAATGGAAAGATTTATATAACGAAATAATTTAGATTTATAAAAATAAAGAGACTGGATTCCCGCCTGCGCGGGAATGACAGATTTAAGAATGATTTCATCTGAGCCCAAAAAACGCATAGTTCTTGTTCATCCGCGCGGCTTTAACTGGTTTCCCGGAAAAACGGATATTACCGACATCGCCAACCGGATGGTGCCGCAGGGATTGCTTTCTATTGCCGCCTATCTGGAAAAGGAAGGCCACGATGTATTTGTTTACGATTGCCTCGGTCCCCATGCACCGGTTGATCTAAGTGAGCAAGCCAAGGCAATTCTGGCCTACGAGCCGCAGATTGCCGGTTTTTCGGCGACTACTTCTTCTTTTCCTGATGCCGCGAGTCTCGCGCAAAAAATTAAAGAGCATTCTCCCGATATTATAACTGTCTGCGGCGGTGTCCATGTGTCGGCGCTGCAGGGCAAACTGCTCGAGAAATATCCGTCCTTGGACTATCTTGTCGCCGGAGAAGGTGAAATCACGATGACGGAGCTTGCCGCTGGTCTCGATGCTGCGGCAATTAAAGGCCTCATCCGGCGTGAGCGAGCTAAAGTCATTGTCAATGAACCGCGTCCGCAAATTGCCAATCTCGACAGCCTGCCTTTTCCGGCCTACGAAAAGCTGGCCGGTTTTCCTCATGACTACCATTTACCCCTGTTCAGCTATGTAAATACGCCCGGTTCAACAATGATTACCTCGCGGGGGTGCATGTTCCAATGCTCTTATTGCGACCGTTCCGTTTTCAAAAAAGGGTTTCGCTATAATTCGGCAAATTACATCTATGAGCACATGAAGCATCTGCGGACGAAATTCGGTGTGCGGCACATCAATATTTATGACGATTTGTTCACGGCCAACCGTCCGCGCATTGTGGAGCTTTGCGATAAACTCACCCGCTTCCCTCTGGGGATTAATTTTAACTGCGCCGTGCGTGTCGGTTATACCGATGATGATCTTCTGAAGATGCTCAAAGATGCCGGCTGTCTGATGGTTTCGCTGGGGATTGAATCCGCCGATCCGCAAATGCTTAACCGGCACAAATCCGGCGTTTCGCTTACCGAGGTGCGCGATACGGTGCGGCGCATTCAGGCGGCGGGCCTGCGGGCAAAAGGATTATTCATGATGGGCCTGCCGGGAGAAACCGAAGAATCCATTCAACGAACATCCGATTTTATTATTTCACTGGGGCTCGATGATATGAATATGGCTAAATTTACGCCTTTTCCCGGTGCGCCGCTCTGGCTGACAATCAATGAAGAGGGCACTTTTGATGAAAACTGGCGGCTGATGAATTGCCTGAATTTTGTTTTCGTGCCGCAGGGAATTGCATCAAAAGAAAGGCTCGATCAACTTTACAATGAACACGTCAAGCGCTTTTATTCGGATTGCGGCTGGCGCAAAAAATTCCGTAAACGCCTCTGGCAACACCGCAAAAGCATCCTGTACTTACTGCGTCACCTGCCGTCGTTTTGGTCGGCTAAAAATCAGTTTGAACCGGAGAAATGATTTGCGGTTTGCAATGCTTTTACCAATGAATGAGTAATTTCGGATTCAGAATATTGATGCGATAACAATTTGCAGTCAACTCGCGTAAGACGATCTCACTCCGATAACGTTTGTTGTCCGATTAAGAAGAATTGAAGAAAAAGCTGATCCGGTTGACCGCCAGCCTTGAATTATTGATACAGAATTAAAAAAATGCAGCAACGTAATTCTTGACTGTATTTAGTTTGCCCCCAATGATATGCTGCAACACCATTGCAGTACAATAATCAACCACCTTGCGGCAAGCTGTCGAGGTATGAAATGAACGTCATTATATCGCAGCAGGCTGCGGAGAATTAACGCTCGTCCCGCAGCTGCGGGATTAAAATATTGGAGCGAATTTGTCATCAGTTTTTTTAATACGGCATTAACAGAGAAGGAGTTGCAGTATGAATAGTAAAGAGCGGATTATTTCGGCGCTGAGTATCCGGCAACCTGACCGCGTACCTCTGTATATTCATGGAATTAATGAGGCTCCAATTATCGGTATCGGGAAACATATTACCGAGGGGCTGCCTGAATCCAAACAGTTTTATGAAATGAACGATTCCGAGAAAATGAAGCTGCTGGATACCCTTTTTCTTCTTCATGAAGTGTTTGGCGTTGATGGGTTTACTTCTTTTGAGATTGGTCACGAAATTGAAATCAATGGGCTAGACGTCAAGGATGATTGGGGTGTTATATACAGGCGCAATCCCCACGGCCTTCCTGTTCCGATCGGTCATCCTTTAACTAATGTTGTTGACCTTAATCATTTCCCGATACCGGAACCCGAGCGCGCACATCTTCTTTTGCTTGATCTTGCCCGAGACAGGTTTAAAGGAGAAGTTGCTCTTTTCTGGCTGATGCGCGGCGTCTTTGTGCACAGCTGGAGGTTGACCGGAATGGAAAACTATATGATAAAAATGTATGAGGAGCCGGAATTTATTCATCGTATTTCGGCCATGGTTACGGAATACAACTTAAAACAGCTTGATCTGTTAGTCTCTGCCGGTATCGATGTTCTTGTTGTAGAAGATGATATCGCCACAACCAACAACCTTCTCATCTCCCCGAAGCATTTTATGGAATTTGTCAATCCCTACAATAAAAAGCTCGTAGAGCGTGCCCATCATCTGGGACTGAAGGTTGTTCGCCATAGTGACGGCAATCTCTGGTCGATAATGGATGTCCTTATCGATTCCGGCTATGACGGCATAAATCCGCTGGAACCACAAGCCGGGATGGATCTGAAAAAGGTCAAGGATGCTTATGGAAATAAAATCTGTCTGCTGGGGAATATAGATTGTAAAGAGCTTCTCACAAAAGGCAACCCGGAGCAGGTTGAGGCCGCAGTCCGGCAGGCCATTGATGTTGCAGCAAAGGGCGGTGGTTATATCCTGTGTGATTCCAACTCTCTCCATCCGGGAGTAAACCCGGAAAACTGTATCGCAATGTTTGAGGCAACGAAAAAATATGGACTCTATTAATAACCCGGCATTTTCCCCAAAGCATACGCTCATATCATCCCCGTATTCCATCTTTACATTGTTGTTCCTGCTCTACATGTTTGATTACATGGACAGGATGATTATTGTCTCACTTTTTCCTTTTCTCAAACTGGAATGGGGAATTACCGACACGCAGTGCGGTCTATTGGTTTCCGCCGTTTACTGGTCGATTCTTATCTTTACTTTGCCGGTGTCCATTCTGATTGACAGATGGAGCCGGATTAAAAGTATAGGTATGATGGCCTTTTTATGGGGTGTGGCCACACTTGTTTGCGCTTTTACGAAGAACTTTGGGCAGCTTTTCGCCGCCAGAACAGCCATCGGCATCGGCGAGGCAGGTTACGCCCCGGGTGGAACCGCCATGATATCTTCGCTCTTTCCCAAAGAAAAAAGAGCGAAGATCCTGGGAATATGGAATGCCTCTATCCCCCTGGGTAGTGCTCTGGGCATTGCTCTGGGTGGAATTATTGCAGAACATTTTGGATGGCGTCACGCATTGGGTATTGTGGCCGTTCCCGGTATTGTCATAGCGTTGCTTTTCTTCTATGCAAAAGATTATGAAACCATTGTGCTGACAAGGTTTACAGAAACGGGCAATGGGAATACTGAATCGAGGATGCACTGGAAGGAAATAGCAAAGCATTTATTGGGGAATAAGACGCTTTTATTCAACAACCTCGCATTTGCCGCAAATACGTTTGTGACCACAGCGATGCTGACGTGGCTTCCCAGTTATTTTCAAAGAGTCGAAGGAATATCAATGAGCAAGGCCGCGACAAAAGGCGGCGCAATAATGCTGCTGGCCATAGTCGGAGCTCCTTTAGGAGGATATCTGGCGGACAAATGGTTGAAAAAGAGAAACAATGCACGACTTCTTTTTCCGGCAATATCTTCATGCGTAACGGCAATTCTCATTTTTATCGCGTTTACTTTTTTTAGAGGTAATATTCAATATGCAGTTCTGCTTGCCGTAGGTATTGCCGCAGTGTCTTTTGTTCCTGCAGCAGTAGCCGTTACCCAGGATGTTGTCCATCCCGGCATAAGGGCTGTTTCTCTGAGCTTATGCGTAATCATTCAACACATATTCGGCAGCGCACTCGGGCCTCCTGTAATTGGCGCCCTATCCGATGCCTTTGGATTGGAAACGGCAATGGTTTGCCTGCCGCTATTTGCATTATTGGCAGGAGTTCTCTTTTTTATCGGTTCTTTTTTCTATAATTCCGATGCGCTGCTTGTGGAAAAAATAGAAGCCCGAAAGCAGGTGAATTGATTTGCTTTTTGATCGGCAAAAAAAATTAATCGCCAAAGGATGTATTCATGATCAAGCCTGAGCTTAAATCCTTTATTATTTGGCCAGCGAGCTTATGCTGATATTCTTCTGCCGCGGTAAAGGCAATTAGGCATATCGCAAATCTTGCAGGTGTAAGAATTATAGCGGATGTTCCTACCTATTCCAATAATGCCGCTCACTGATTTTATCGGTTGCATTAGAGCGGACTTGGACAATTTTATGCCGCAAAAATTTTCGGTCAGTAAAGAAAACAGTTTGTGCTGCTCGGATACATTCCAGCCGCAATATCCAGGACTAAACCGGTTGGATATTTTTAATTGAGTTGCCGACATCTGTTCAGAAAGCATTAATTGTATCTTATCCATGGCGGTCTCAACTACTTCTGAGCCAACCACATCAGCAATATAGCCTGTTGTCAGGTCGCCTTCGGCCATAAGGTTTTTTGACCAATCGCTGATCCCCGCTCCTGCAGTGCAGGCAAATATGGCCATTTTCTCGGATTTGTTTACCTGTCTGTACACAATTTCCTGAAGGTTAAAATCGACTTTTCCAACTGACAAATTATGATTATCCTTGTCAAATCTGAGATCATCTTTAATGATAAATCCACCTTGAATATTACAGTAATCGTCGGCCTGGGAAAGTATTTTTTCTATTATCGGGGATAATGATTCGGGAGCGGAACCGGGCTTGTAACCCATTAGCGCTTCGAGCTTAGAACGGGTTATTGCCAGTTCGTTAAAAGAAAATCGATATGTAAAAACATTATTAATTATTTCCGATTTATTCATTCAATGATTCCGTCAGTAATTTATGTTGCTGTTGTGTGTAAATCAGCATTCTGTTCTTGTCAACAACCAAAGCAAAGATTTGTCCAGGGGCAATTATCTTTTATCCCGCTCACGCACGACGAGCATTAATTATCCGCAGCGAGCTCGCGAGGTGGTTGATTGTATGCCAAAAGCAAGACAACCGTCAGCCGGCAATTTTCCGCATTGCGTCGTTGTGGTTATTTTATAATTGACAATCGTGACCGGCTAATTTAAGCTCGCTAACAGCGAGGCGCAATAACTTCCTGGAGGATATCAAGATGATGACTCACAAGCAAAGGATTCTGAAGACGATGCAAGGCGAGATGGTCGATTTTATCCCGTTTGTGCCCAGGTTAGACCTCTGGTGGCTGAGTAATGCCACAAGGGGCACTCTACCGAAAAAATATGAAGGAATGATGCCGGATGACATATCGCGTGCTGAGGGTTGGCCCTTGTATCACATGGTTCCCAATTTTGCTGATGTGAGCAGTATGGACGATGTTCTTCATCGTGCTATCGGTCTTTTCAATTTTAAGCAATCAGCATATGGCTGGAAATTTTCGGATAATATCAAAGTGGTTACATCAACAAACAAGCAGGGTATGCAAATTATCGAGTATCATACTCCTATGGGAATGGTACGGACGATCGGGGGGCTTACCGATGCTGGTAAGCGCTCTGGTTCTTCTCTGGGTTGGGTGCAGGAACATGCTATCAAAAAAGTCACTGATTATAAGATTGTCGGATGTATATTTGAAAACATCGAGGTTTTTAAACAATATGATACCTGCAAGGAATATATCGATAAAGTAGGGGAAGAAGGTGTCGTGGCGGTCGGAGGAGCAACCCTGGCAGCCTCCCCGATGCATATGATTCAAAAAGATTTGATTGATACCACAATGTTTTTCTATGAATACAATGACAATTATCGTGAAATGAGGGAACTGGCGGATAAGATAGAAGTGTATTTTGACAAGGTTCTGGGCATCGTAGCTGATTCCCCGGCTGAAGTTGTATTATGGGGGGCAAATTACGATGACATGCTGACCTATCCGCCCTATTTTGAAAAAGAACTAAGCCCGTGGTTGCAAAAGGTATCTGCTGCATTGCACAGTAAAGGTAAAATATTTGCTACACATACGGACGGAGAAAATCTCGGGCTAATGGATGCTATTTATAATTGTGGTGTCGATGTTGCCGAATCGGTCACGCCGTATCCCATGACCAAAGTGAAGATAGCGGAATATTACAGAAGATGGAAAGACAGAATCACCATCATGGGAGGAATACCGGAAAGCATGCTTCTCGAGGTTTCTACCGGAAAAGATGAATTTGAGGCATTTCTTGATGGATGCTTCAGAGACTTAATTCCCGGAGATCGCCTTATTTTTGGTACGGCGGATTCAACTCCTCCGGATGCGTCTTTTGATCGCTTGTTGCGTATCGCGGAAAGGGTTCAGAAAGAAGGAAGGCTGCCATTAACAGGTAAACAGCAACAGACTGCAAGCGATGAGACAGCAAAGGTTGCGGTTACAAAAAAGGAGGCTAAGAAAGATTTGCAAAAAGATACTGAACTAAGGGAATATTCAGGTCCGAATAGGGAATTGCTTGGACAGATTGCAATGAAGGTCGAGGAAGGAGATACCCCTTCAGTTAAAAAGTTGGTAGAACAGTGCCTGCTGCAAAATATCAAGCCTGGTGATATTTTATACAAGGGGCTGGTAGCCGGTATGGAACCGGTGGGCGTAAAATTCAAGCGCAACGAGATATTCATACCCGAAGTCCTCCTGGCTGCACGCGCCATGAAGGTTGGTCTCGAGCTTATTAAGCCTAAGCTTGCCGAAACTCACACCGAGAGACAGGGCAAAATATTGATTGGAACCGTCAGGGAGGACATGCACGATATCGGCAAAAATATCGTCGCAGTTATGCTCGAGGGGGCCGGTTATGAAGTAATCGATCTCGGAATAGATGTTAGTAATGAAAAATTTATCGAGGCAGTGAAGACACACAATGATGCCAAAATACTCGGGCTTTCCGCATTGCTGACTACCACCATGCCGTACATGAAAGAGGTGATTGATGAGGTGCGCAAAGTATCGAAAGACCTGAAAATCATAGTAGGCGGCGCTCCCGTATCACAAGCATATGCGGACGAAATCAGGGCTGATGCATACGCTGCCGACGCTGCATCATCGGTGGATATTGTAAAACAGCTATTGAAGTAATGGAATCGGGCGCCGGCAAATCTTATCTGCCAGCAACATCTGTGCCGACAACCGGAGACGCAGGCCTGGTTGATCAGCTTTCTTGACAGTGTAAAACAGAAAAGAGGCTATTATGATCATCATCGGTGAAAAAATTAATTCCACCCGCAAATCTATCGCTGAAGCCATAGCTGCCGGAAATAAGGAACACATTCAAAATGAGGCCAAAGCCCAGAGCGATGCAGGTGCCGACTATATAGATGTTAACGCAGCGGCATTTATGGGCAAAGAAGCACAATGCCTCAAATGGGTGATTGAAACTGTGCAGGAAGTTACGGAACTTCCCTTGTGCCTCGACAGTCCTGATCCGGCTGTCATCAAAGAAGTTCTTCCTTGGGTGAAAAATCCTCCCATGATTAATTCCATTTCCCTGGAACCATCTCGCCTGGAAAGCATCTTGCCTCTTGTTCTTGAATATCAGGCAACTGTTATCGGTCTTTGCCAGACTAAAGGACAGATAGGGAAAAATGTTCAGGAAAAGGTGGAAATTGCGGGACGTCTGGTCGAAAAGCTCACGTCAGCGGGTGTGAGCATAGATAAAATATATATCGACCCTCTGGTCTTTCCGGTGGGAACGGATACGAATTCGGTATGTGCAACCCTGGATGCCATAGAAATAATTATGAAGCAATTTAATGGCGTTCATACTATATGCGGACTCACAAACGTTTCCCATGGGCTTCCCCAGCGCAGGTTGATTAATCGTACACTTCTGGCAGAGGCTATTGCGCGGGGACTCGACGCAGCCATACTTGATCCTACGGACAAAAAGCTTATCAGTGTTATGAAAGCAGCTTTGATGCTGATGGGAAAGGATGAGTTTTGCATGGAGTACATAAAGGCTTTCCGAAAAGGCTTGCTGGAATGACCTTTTTTTGTTGTTTGTAAAGGCCCCATAAAATTTCTTACAACTATAACTGCTTGCAATAAAGAATTTTCTTCAAGGGCGACATTTTACTGACTCCGGAAAGAGACGATTGTAATCGCTCTTACGTTTTGAAAGCTTCATCATGGGCGGGTCAGAGCATATTGTAATTCTCGTCAACCTTCCAGTGAAAGACACCGTGCATGAACAACAGGGAACAGATCATAGAAACATTGAAGAAAAATCTGGAAATTGCCCAGAAATTTTTCGAGATAGAAGCAAGTGTTTTATCCATTTTGAACTTCAAGGATTTTCTGGAAAAGCTGTTGACGGAAATCCAGAATAAACGGGACATTCCCTATGTGTGGATATCGCTGATTGACAGTAGTGACGTCACCGACATGATCCTGAAATCAGTGCCGTCGGAAATCCTCAAGGAGCGCACGAATCTCATCACCAGGGAGGCGTTTCTGGCGATTACCCATAGTTCAACAGATCCTATTTTGGTGAATAATAATCTGCGAGCTTTCCGGGTATTGCTTCCCCAGCAGTATGAAAACAGCATACAGTCTCTGGCCATCGCTCCCCTGACTCTGGATGGAGAAATTATCGGGAGTCTAAATCACGGCGACGATTCTGATTCTCGCTACAAACCGGAAATGGATGCAACCCTGCTCAAACAGCTGGCAACGATTGTTTCTATTTGTCTGTCCAATGTTTTGGCTCATGAAAAACTAAACATTTTAGCGTCAAGAGATCCCCTCACGGAATTAATCAACCGCAGGGTACTGGAACAGGTACTCAAGAGAGAATTTGAGCGGGCCATACGATACGCGACTCCGCTGACAGTGGTCTTCATCGATGTTGATGATTTCAAAACAGTCAACGACCAATATGGTCATAAAGCAGGTGATCATGTCCTCAAGTATATAGCCTCTAATTTATTACTCATGACCCGGGGAAGTGATGTTGTGGCGCGATTCGCCGGCGATGAGTTTATAGTTGTTCTTCCCAGTACAGCCATTAGTAAGGCATCGGAGTTGGCTCTCCGAATGCAATCTTTTTTTGTTGATCATCCCCTGGATTTTGAAGGCATTCCCATTTCGGTTTCAATAAGTTTTGGTATATCCTGCGTAGAAGAGGGGATTAACGATGCCAGCGCACTCCTGAAACAAGCGGACGCCATGCTTTACAGAGCAAAAAAGCATAAGGGCGCAAGACGTTCCCCCGTATAGGGCACTAACATAATAGGCTTTTGGCTTGAGAATGCGACGCGTTATGAGATATTATTGACGGGTGCCGAATATTGCTCTGCCGATGCGTATAATTGTGGCGCCTTCTTCGATGGCAACGGCAAAATCATCAGTCATGCCCATGGAAAGCTCATCCATTTGAATGCCGGGAATTCCTTCCCGGATGATGTCATTGCGCAGACGTCTCAGCGCCTGAAAATAAGGACGGGAGGTTTCGGGATTGTCGGAATAGGGAGCCATGGTCATCAGTCCGCGCACGGTTAGATTATCCAAAGAAGCGATGCGTTTAATTAATTCCAGGGCATCAGCCGCGGGAACGCCATTTTTGGTTTGTTCTCCGCTGACATTGACTTCGATCAGAATGTTCATTTTGCGGCTGACGGCTTTTGCCCGCCGATCCAATTCCTGCGCCAGTTCCTGACGGTCAACGGAATGAACTGAGTCGAATAGCTTTACGGCGTATTTTGCTTTGTTGGTCTGGAGATGGCCGATCAGGTGCCACTGAGGCTGTTGAAAAACGCCCATCTGCGGCGTTGCGCTGCAAACATCATCACTCAACGTATTAATGTATACGTCTCGCGATTCTGTTTTTGCGCGCCTTGCATCTGAGCATTTTTGAACAGCCTCCACAGAAGCGATTTTTTCTTTTGCTTCCTGGACATAATTTTCACCCAGCAGGGTGATGCCTGCATCCACTGCTTGCAAAATGAGTTCTGCGGGTACGGTTTTGGTTACAGCCATCAGTGCTACGGAATGCGGATCACGCCCGCAATGCGCGCAGACAACGGCGATTTTTTGCCGAATTAAATTAATATTTGCCGCTATATCTGTGACCATAGAAAATTACCCAAAATGGAGCGCACCTGATTTTTGCAATTCTTCCAATACTTCGCAAAGTGGCAGACCAATTACGTTGGTATAAGATCCGCGGATGGATTTAATAAAGCAGGCACCTTTACCCTGCACGGCATAGCCGCCGGCTTTATCGTATGGTTCGTCGCAAGATATATACCATTCCAGCTCTGCGGAGCTGATTGGTTTAAATTGCACCGCCGACTGAACAACTTTCGTTTTTATAAATCGGGAAGCCATATGGCTGAGAGTAAAACCGGTGAATACTTTATGCTCTCTGCCGCTGAGTCTCTCCAGCATTTGCCGGGCCTGCGTTTTGTTTTTGGGTTTGCCTAAAATCAAACCGTCAATAACAACTATCGTATCGGCGCCCAGCACCCGGGACGCCGGATATTTACGAGCGATAGCAAGTGCTTTATCCCGCGCCAGTCTTTGGACATGCTCCCGCGGACTTTCTCCGTTAATATAGTCTTCATTGACGTGAGCGGGTATTGTTTTAAACTTCAATCCTACCGCACGCAGCAATTCCTGCCGGCGGGGTGATGCCGAGGCTAAAATGAACGGGCTGGATATGCTGATGGTCATTATAATTATCCCGGAATTCCTTGTTATTTGTTTCTATTACAAAGATAGTAATTTCTGTCAATTGCAAATTGTAAAAAAGGAATTTCTTGCCAAATAAAGTTGCCAATGTTAACATCTCAAATTATTATAACTACATGCATCCAAGGAAATCCGGTCTAATGGCGCTTGCTGCAAATAATCAAAAGAGTCAGGAAATTGAAGCAAAACGGCAGCTTGGCATGTTGTTATCAAGGCCATTCTCTATTATCGGAGGGGCAGTAATTAATTGGGTCAGTAATATAGGCGCCGTGACCATTTTTCTCTTTTTGTCACTGGGGAAGATTTTTCGTTCCAAGCAGTTGTCCAAGATAATTCAGCAACTCTACTACATTGGGGCTCGGTCCACAACCATCATTATGCTGGTCAGCTTGTTTACCGGAATGGTTCTCGGCCTCCAGTCTTATCATGCCCTGGTCAAATTCGGCGCCCAAGGAGCAGTAGGTACACTTGTTGCCCTTTCTCTGATCAGGGAGATGGGACCGGTGCTGGCAGCCATCATGATTACTGCCCGGGCAGGTTCCGCTATTACCGCAGAAATAGGTATACAACGCATTTCCGAACAAATTGACGCCCTGCAAACCATGCGTATTGATCCGCTTAAATATCTCATCAGCCCGAAAATCGCCGCTTCCATCATCAGCTTTCCGATTCTTACTACTGTGTTTGATCTAATCGGCATAATCGGCGGATACATATCGGGTGTGGTTCTTCTAGGTTTGAATGCAGGCACTTATTTTCACAGTATTCAGGCCAATGTGGAGATGAAAGATATCTCGGACGGTCTAGTTAAAGCGGTAGTTTTTGCCCTGATCGTTTCTACCGTCTGTTGTTACCAGGGTTATTTTGCGCACATGCGTCTGGATGGTCGTGGCGCCAAGGCGGTCGGTCTTTCCACAACCTCCGCCGTTGTGATTTCCTGTGTGCTGATTCTGATATCGGATTATATTGTGACTTCACTTCTAATATAGAGAGACCAATGAATACTCCATTGATTGAATTTCAAAACGTAACCAAGCGTTTCGGCTCCCGGACAATACTGGAGCGCGTTAATTTGCAATTGTATGAGGGAGAGGTTACAACCATAATCGGTCTAAGTGGATCAGGGAAGAGTCTTCTTCTCAAACAAATGATCGGACTTATCTTGCCTGATGAAGGAACCATTCTTTTCCGGGGAAAACCTCTTAACGGAATGAAAAAAACCGAGATCGGTACATCCTTCGCCCAGATGAGTTACATGTTTCAGGACAATGCTCTTTTCGACTCCATGACCGTCTATGAAAATATTGCCTTACCCCTCCAGGAAACGACAAACCTCAGCAGAGCGGAAATAGACAGACGTGTCCTGGTGAGAATTGAACAAACAGAACTCGGCGACGCAATCAACAAGTTTCCCGCTGAACTCTCCGGAGGCATGCAAAAGCGGGTAGCGCTGGCCCGTGCGTTGATCAACGATCCCCAAATAGTTCTCTTCGACGAACCCACTTCCGGGCAGGATCCTGTCCGGAAAAATGCGATCCTGAGCATGATCGCCCAGTACCAGAGAAAATTCGGTTTTACCGCAATCCTGGTCAGTCATGAAATACCGGATGTATATTTTATTTCCAACCGTATTCTGGCCCTTTATGATCGCCAGATAGTTTTTCAGGGTACTCCGGAAGAACTGGAGAATTTCGACCACCCCTTTAAAGATGAAGTCATCCATAGCCTGGAGGCGCTGCAGAAAGAATTATCCGGCCTTTATTCTAAACGACAGTTCAAAATTCTTAATCATGCCCAATTGAAGCGCCGGGAGTTTGGGGAAAATTATTGCGTTGTAATATTTACGCTGGAGGAACTAAATACCATCATGACAAGATTAGGCCATGATGCGGTGCAGGAAGCAATTCATTCTATGGGATTATATATTGATAAGCACTTTGGTCCCAGCGGCGGTTTTTCCACCCGCCACCGAATAAATGAAGTTATTACAATGCTTCCTTATTCGGATATTGCGGATGCCCAAAGCATCCTGCTGGATTTTATCAAAGATTTCCAGGGAAAGGGAAATAATGACATTTGGGCATTATACCGCAAGCTGGTGTCCCAGGAGGAATGCGTCGAACTTACGATCATGGCAGGCGTTGCTCAGGGGCAACCTCTGGACGAAATAGATTCCGTTATCGATGCGGCCAAGTCTCAACAAAAAGAAATTGGACGGCTGCAATGCGTAGAAAGACGAGGAGTGAACAGATGAAAAAGTACTCTATGGAAACAATTGTCGGCATCTTTATCGTTTTCGGACTGCTTTGTATAGGATATATGACCATTAAACTCGGCCATGTTTCTTTGCTGGGTGATGACTCCTACTCGCTCATAGCCCGTTTTACTTCGGTTACCGGACTGCGAGTCGGCAACCCTGTAGATATTCTGGGTATTGAGGTTGGCAAGGTGGAACGAATCACCATGGATCAGGAAAATCAAAAGGCGATAGTCGAAATGAAAATTAAGAAGAACATAAAAATATATGACGACGCTATTGCCTCCATAAAGACAGAAGGCCTGATTGGCGACAGGTACCTGAGCATTGACCCCGGCGGGGCTGGTTCTCCCCTGGGAAATCGTGGAACCATAACCGAAACGCAAGCACCCGTGGATATATCGGAACTCATCGGTAAGTATGCTTTCGGAGAAGTAAAAAAACAATAGCAGTAAAAAAAGGTAGTGTCAAAAGTTTTATGAAAACTAGCACGGATAAATGAAAAGAGAGATAGGATTTGGTTCGGGAGTAAAAGCAAGAGCCATTTGACATAGCGATAATGTTTGTCGG
>JANYAY010000015.1 GCA_025361065.1 Deltaproteobacteria bacterium | reverse complement strand
GCCAGACTGCGACCGCTGCGGCGCCCGGCGCGTCCCGCCTGCTGCCAGGTGCTGGCAATCGAGCCGGGATAGCCCGCCATGATGCATGCTTCCAGATTGCCGATATCAATGCCCAGCTCCAGCGCATTGGTGCTCACTACTCCCATGACTTCCCGGGTGCGCAGACCGCCTTCGATTTCGCGGCGTAAATTCGGCAAATAGCCGCCCCGGTAACCGGTGACAAAATGATCCTCCTTAGGCTTGATGCGCACAAATTTATCTTTCAAATATTTTGTCAGCACTTCGACATTTAATCGGCTGGTGGCAAAAATAATCGTTTGAATATCGTTGGCGATGAGATCGGAGGCTATTTTACGGGCCGGCGTCATGGCGCTCTGTCTTATGCCCAGTTCACGATTGACCAACGGCGGATTATAAAGAATAAATGTTTTAGCCGCCGTCGGCGCCCCGCTTTTATCCAAAAGCGCCACTTCGCGTTCCAATATTTTTTCGGCATGTTCACGGGGATTGGCGACAGTGGCCGAGCAGCAGATAAAAACCGGATTGGAGCCGTAAAAACGGCAAATCCTGATCAATCGACGCATAACATTGGCAAAGTGGGAGCCGAAGATGCCGCGGTAAATATGCAGTTCATCAATAACGATGTATTTTAGATTGACGAATAGTTTCTGCCATTTGGTGTGATGCGGCAAAATGCCCGCATGCAGCATATCGGGATTGGTAACGACAATATGTCCCTGTCGGCGGATGGCCTGCCGCGCTTCGTCCGGTGTGTCGCCGTCATAGGTAAAAGTTTTAATGTCGGCCCGCAGGTCGCCAATCAGACTATGAGCTTCGTGCATCTGGTCCTGAGCGAGCGCCTTGGTTGGAAAGAGATATAAAGCACGCGTCTCCGGCTCATCGAGAATGCTTTGCAAAACAGGCAGATTATAGCACAGAGTCTTGCCGCTCGCGGTCGGCGTTACCAGCACCACATCCCGGCCATTGCGGATAAAACGCACGGCCTGCGCCTGATGCTTATAGAGCTTTTCATAGCCGCGTTTCTCTAATACAGCTCTCAGGTGGGGATTGACCCAGGCCGGATAATCCTCCCACTCGCCGGCTTTGGCCGGAATTTCGACAATGGCCGCCGCATTATGATTAAAACTTTTGTTTTTCTTTAAACGTGCTATCCATTCATCTAAAGTCAGTTTCGCCATAGTTTCCTCATTGCAGGGACCTTATCAAAATAGTTGAAAAAAGCAAAGCCGGCTTTTTCTTGCTTCTTGCTGGTTCAATCGTCCTTTCGATTGAACCGTAAAATTAATTCTCAACCTTCGGCGATTTTGCTTCTTATTGTTGTGATTCTTTTTTCCAGAGTGCCTCTGATGGATGTTTCGGTAATGATGCCGTGGGGTACTCCGTTTTCCAGCATGAAATCTTCAAATGAGAACCGCATTGAAGGACCACACGCAATTACAGATAATAATTGCAATAATTAATTTGATAAGTTAAATTTGATATGTAGACGGAGGATTAAACACATGGATGTTAACAGGAAAATTATCACCCGCTTGAATATGACTGAAGATAAAGACGATGGATTTGTTAAAGCTGATATGCCGGAATTGATATCACTGATGTGGGAAATAACTGTGGATGTCTGGTCGTTTGTGAGGGATCAAAATGCTCAACAAAGATTACAAAGAAATGTTGCAGTTCTTACGGGAAGAAGAAGTTGATTTTATTCTGGTTGGAGCATACGCCTTGGGAGCGCATGGCTACCCCAGAGCGACAGGCGATATCGATATCTGGATAAAAGCTAATGATAATAATTCTTTAAAAGTATACAAAGCGCTAAAAAAATTTGGCGCACCAATCGAACAAATAAATACCAATGATTTTGCTAAGGAAGGTATTATTTACCAGATAGGGGTAGCTCCCTGCAGAATAGACATAATTACACAAATTGACGGTGTGACTTACGATGAAGCAGACTCCGATAAAATAATTGTTGAAGTCGAAGGATTAGATCTTCCGATTATTTCTCTCGACAAGCTTATTAAAAATAAAAATGCTACCGGAAGGGAAAAAGACAAACTGGATGCTCATTATTTAACAAAAAATAAATTATAACGGGACAATAGCCCTATAAGAAGTTTATCTTTCATACAACTTCTAAGGGGAGGTTTTTATTATGGCTCTCTGGAAAAAAATCTTTATCGGGATCGCAGCAGCCTTTGCTCTTATCAGTGTTATTGGGTTTTTTGTTCTGCCGCTGGTTATTAAGCCCATCGCCCAGGAAAAACTTACAGCAGCTCTGCACAGGCATGTCTCCATAGAAAAAATCAGCATCAATCCTTACGCGCTGTCCGTTACCATCCGGGGTTTTAAAATCAGCGAACCGGCGCCGGCACCTGGCCCTTTTGTTGCTTTTGATGAATTGTATGTAAATCTTTACGGCCTATCCTCACTTTTCCAGAGGAAATTAAATGTCGAGGAAATAACCCTTACAAAGCCATATATCAGCATAACACGCGAGGAAGACAGCTCTTACAATTTTTCCGATTTACTGCCCGGGGATGAAAAAAAACCGACACCGGCGTCTAAGCCTTTTTATTTTTCCCTAAACAACATTCAAATTGTGGGCGGCAGTATTGATTTTCGGGATACTCCCAATAAAACCAAACATAACGTCCGCAATATGAACCTGGCCGTTCCGGTAATTTCCAATATGGAGCAATATGTAATAAATTATGTCGAACCGAAATTTTCCGCAAATATCAATGGCAATCCTTTTGAACTTCAAGGGAAAACGAAACCTTTTGTTGATTCCCGGGAAACGGTTTTTGATATTGATATTAGTGACTTGGATATCCCTTTTTATTGGCAATATGTGCCGGGAAAAAAGAATTTCCACCTGAAATCGGCACGTCTGGATACAAAGCTGAAAATCAATTTCATCATGCAGGAGGGAAAACAACCCGCGGTCAAGATCTCGGGCATTGTCGCTTTGCGCAAAGTAGTCGTAGATGATCTGAAGAATAATAAAATTCTCCGGCTGCCCGAGCTCAATATTGGGATAGCTGAAGCCGAACCGTTCAAATCCGATATTCATCTGTCGCGCATCGGAGTCAAGGATATTGAACTTGCCATTTTGCGCAATAAGGAGGGCAAACTCAATTTACTCACTTTATTGGAAGACCCTCCGAAAGAAAAAAAACAACCCCAAAAAGAAACCGGGAAAGCAAAAGAACCACAGCCCAAAAATCCATTAAAGCTTGTCATTGATGAATTGCAACTGGAAGCATCCGATCTGACATTTACAGACGAGGTACCCGCCAAAAAGGCAGTTATCCGTCTGGCGCCGCTGAAGTTTAAAGCCAAAAACCTTTCCACAGTTAAGGAAGCAAAGGGTGATATTGATTTATTGCTGACAGTGAATAAAAAAGGCGAAATTGCTGTCAAAGGACAACTGAGCCTGGAGCCGCTTGCCGCCGATCTCAATATGGATTTAAAAAATATCGCCATCCGGACTTTTCAGCCCTATTTTGCAGATCTGGTTAAAATAAACGTGCAGCAGGGAGCTATTTCGACTGCGGGGAAATTTTCCCTGGCGGGCGATGAAAAAGGCGCGCCCCGGGTAAAATACTCGGGGAAGCTCTATGTTTCCAACCTGGCGACTGTTGATGAAGCCAATGCCGATGATTTTCTCAATTGGAAGCAACTCTATTTCAATCAGGTTTTGGTTGGCTACAATCCTTTCTTCCTGGATATTAAGGGCATCTCACTCACCGATTTTTACGCCCGGATTATTGTAAATAAAGACAGCACTCTGAATTTGCAAAACATCTTCAGCGATAAGGAAAAGAAGGATGCTCAAGCCAAAGAAGCAGAGCCAATCAGCGAAAAGATAAAAGAGAAGGAAAAACAAACTGTAAAACAGGATAATCCAGCGGAAAATATTAAAATCGGCACCGTCACTTTTCAAGGCGGAACCATTGATTTTACCGACCGGTTAATCCAACCAAACTATTCGGTCCGCATGCTGAATATGGCCGGTTTTGTTAAGGGCCTTTCCACCACAAAGAGTTCCCGCGCCGATGTCAATCTGAAAGGGAATCTCAGCTATGGTTCGCCGGTAGAAATAACAGGGAAAATCAATCCGCTGATCAAAGACCTTTTTGCCGATGTAAAGATTGATTTCCGGGATATTGAATTAAGCCCGGTTACTCCCTATGCAAGTAAATATCTCGGCTATCCGATTACGAAAGGAAAACTGACCTTAATCCTGGAATATCTGGTGGACGGAAGAAAGCTTGATGCAAAAAATAAGATTCTGATTGATCAATTAACTCTCGGCGATAAAGTGGAAAGTCCTACTGCCGTTAAAGCACCGGTGGGACTGGCCGTCTCGCTTCTGACCGACCGCAATGGTCAGATTAATCTGAATGTACCCGTTTCCGGAAATCTCGATGACCCAAAATTCAAAGTCTGGCCTATTATCTGGCAGGTTATCGTCAATCTTATCACCAAGGCGCTCACCTCCCCCTTTGCGCTTCTGGCGTCAATCACCGGCGGTGGCGAAGAGTTGAGTTTTGTCGAATTTGATTACGGTAGTCCGGCAGTCAGTGAAGCAAATCTCAAAAAAATAAATACTCTCACCAAAGCACTCACGGAGCGGCCCCAACTGAAAATGGATATTTCCGGATACGTTGATCCGGAAAATGACCGGGAAAGCCTGAAAAAAGAGGCTTTCGAGCGGAAACTTAAAGCACAGAAATTCCGGAAAACAACCGGCGATGAACAGGCGCCAACGTCTGTCGAACAGGTTTCTATAAAGCCTGAAGAATACGAGAAATATCTGACACTGGCTTACGAAGCGGAGAAATTCGCCAAGCCGCGCACTGCGGTAGGATTGCAAAAGAAGCTGCCGAAAGAAGAAATGGAAAAATTGATCTCGACAAATATTGCTGTTACGGATGACGATTTGCGTCAATTGGCGGCAAGGCGTGCTGAAAACATTAAGGAATTAATTCTCAAATCCGACACAGTCCAATCAGCCCGGATTTTCATTGTCGAACCGAAAACACTTGCCGCGGAGAAAAAAGAAAAGGTAAAAATGAGCCGTGTGGATTTTAAGTTGAAATAACGGGAGAAATTACAATCCCTGCGGATAAATTCACTATAGAACGAGAGCTTTGCATAACCATTTTAATTGTCGTACCGGCGAAAGCCGGTATCCAGGAAACCATTGATAATACTGGATTCCGTGTCGCGCTTCGCTTGCACGGAATGACATAATTGTTAGTTTTATGTAGTTGTGCAAAGGTCTCAGAACGTCTTTACAATGCTGACTCAATACAACACTTAATTAGAACCGGAGGTATATGCTGACAAAACAAGAAATAATCACGGAAGCCCGGCGCCTGCAATTTGCCGATATCGGTTTTACCAATGCTGAACCTTTTGCAGCGCAAAAAGAATATTTGCTCGATCATCTGCCGGAATATGGCTGGACGGAAAAAGCCGGTTTGGGCCTGCTTGCCGGAACGGATCCCCAAAGCACTCTTCCCGGGGCAAAATCCATCATCGTACTTCTGGAATCTTATTTTGCGGAAGCTTTTCCGTCCCGGATGGAAAGGCACTTCGGCCGCTGCTATCTCGATGATGACCGCGTTACCAAAGATGGCCTGGCGCTGAGGATTAAAGCCTTCCGGCAATTCCTCACGGCCAATGCCATTGATTCCAAGGTGCCCTTCAACCTGCCGCACCGGCTGGCGGCGGCCAGGGCCGGGTTGGGCAATGTCGGCAAGAACAGCCTTTTTTATGCCCGACGTGTGGCCCGTGCAAGTTCCTGGGTAATCCCCGTCACCATTGTCGTGGATTGTGAATTTCCTCCCGATGAGCCCACTCCCGCCATCGGTTGCCCTGACTGGTGCCGCAATGCCTGTGTGGCGGCATGTCCCACCGGCGCCATCAGGGGGGGTGGCGGAATTGATCCGCGCCGCTGCATCTCCTTTTTAACATATTATGGTGAGGGACTCACACCGAAGGAACTCCGGGAGCCGATGGGGATGTATGTTTATGGCTGTGACCGTTGCCAGAATGTCTGCCCGCGAAATCTTCCCTGGATGTCGGAGGCGAAACTGATAAACAGCCGTGCGGCGGCAAAAGCGGCAGACTTCGAACTCTCCTGCCTGCTGCATATGGACAAGCCGTATTTCCAGCGCAAAATTTGGCCGCACATGTTCTATATGTCTGCCGACGATCTCTGGCGCTGGAAAATGAACGCGGCTCGCGCTATGGGTAATAGTCTTGATCCCGCTTATACAGCCGACCTTATCCGGGCATTTAAAGAAAATTCTGATGAGCGAGTAAAGAGTATGATCGCCTGGGCACTGGGACGCCTGGGGGGCAGGGAGGCCAAAGATGCTCTGGAACAATTTCATCAAAGCAGTATGGGTATTGTAAAGGATGAAATTAAACAGGCTTGTTTGATGTGCAACCGGTAGGAGCAAGATATGAATGTAAGATGAATTCAAGAAATTCCCAACCCAGCAAGAATGGTGAACAGCGGGACAGGCGCCATGAAATGGTTTATCCCTTTAAAAGGCAAATTTATAGTTATGATTGCGGCGCATCCTGCATGGAAACAGTACAGACATGTTATGGCTATAGTGTGCGGGAAGATTCCATCATGAAGATTGCCGGGACCGATAAAAACGGAACGACACTTGAGGGGTTAATGAGGGTTGCCAAAAAATACGGCCTTAAATTCAAAGCCTGCGAAAATATGACTATTGATGATTTGAAAAAAAGCATAAACAGCCGCCGTCCCTGTATAACGCCGATTCAGGTGTGGCGCAGCAGCACAAAGGGAAGCTGGGAAAGTGATTGGCGGCATGGCCATTACGTTGTTCCCATTGGTTACGATAATACAAATATCTATATTCATTGATTATATCTTTTTTTATCTCCCTGGGCAGTCAAGTATTATTAGCTTTTGAACTGCATTATTTGTTTTATCTATTCTGTATCTTTCGATAAAATTTTAGAAAAAGCGTCTCGCCCAGAGTCAGTCCTGCCAACCCATAAGCTCGTAAATCTTCAATTCACCGATGATCTGTCTGGCATTGCAACTCCCCATCTCCCGCACCAGCGGACGCGCTGTGGAAAGAGCCCGGAGAGTATCCTCGCTGATTATAATTCCGTTTGGTATGGTTTTTGTCAAATCCTGGAGACGGAACACCACATTCACCGAGTCGCCGATAACGGTATAATCCATCTTTTTTTCGAAGCCGATATTGCCTATCACAGCTTCTCCCGTGTGGATGCCAATGCCGATCATCAGCGGCTTACTGAGCTCCCCGGCAAAATGCTCGTTGATAGCCCCGATCGCCGCCTGCATCTCGAGGGCAGCGGCAACGGCATGGTCTGCATCATTGACGCCGGAAACCGGGGCGCCAAACAATGCCAGAAAGCCATCTCCCAGATATTTGTCCACAATACCGCCGTGTTTAAAGACGATCTCCCCCATGATACTGAAGAAATAGTTGACTATGGCCACGGTCTTCTGGGGCCCGAGCGCACGGGACAGGAGAGAAAATGCGCGGATGTCTATATTCATAAACGTCAGATTTTTTACTTCGTTGATAACCGGTTTTGCTCCGTCGACGTTATGGGTAATCTTGTCCACGATTTCCTTGGGGACGAACTTCTGAAACATATTCCTGATGCCGCGCTCCTGCTCGGCCATGGAAAGAGTCTCCTGATAGAGACGTGCATTCTCCATGGCAATGCTAACCGAGGTGGCGATAGAGTGAAGGAGTTGCAGATCATTGTTGTTGAATTCATCTCCCCGCTTGTTGAAGACCTCTATAACCCCGATCACGCGACCTTGAGAAATGAGCGGAACGCAGAGAGCGGAGCGGGTGGTAAAACCGGTCATCTGGTCGAATTCGGGAGAGAAGTGTGTTGATTCCCGGACATCCGGGACAATCATCGGCTCACCACGCGCGGCGCAATAACCCGCAATCCCCTGACCCAGTTTCAACTTCATGGTCCGGAGATTCTCCGTATTGACCTGATCATCGTTGTTAAAAGCCACATGAAACGTAAGCTCATCATTGTCCAGAAGCAAAAGACATCCGGCTTCCACCTCCAGGGTCGCCCGGATGAGATCCATGGTGTGCCGGAGAACTTCCTGCATATTGAAGGTCGAGGCAGCCAGCAGGCTTCCAATCTGTTTGACCGTGGCCATCTGCTGATCTCGCTTCAAGACGGATGCCGAGAGGCGGTTCATTTCCCTGGCTTGAGCCACGAAATTGGCCAGGCGTTCGGCACGTTCCCGAATATCGGCAAAGATATGCGGCTGAAAGGAACCGAACGCCAGCACCCCTTTGACCATGCCGTTTACCTTCAGGGGGCACAACAGACAGGACTTGAGATGTTGGTTCAATAAAAGCGCCTCTTCGATGGGATGAATCCATTGTCCGGGATCATTGGCCAGGACACTACTTCCCTGTTTGATGGCCTGCTCAAAAACACTGCCGCCATAGGTGTAATTCTCCTGCCGGGAATTCACAGCCGGAAAATTGACCAGATTCAAATGAGCCGGGTTGCTTTCATTCTTCATTAGAATCATGGCCACATCAAAGGGAATGTCCGATTGCATTTCTTTCAAAAGGGTGTTCAACAGTTCGTTGTCCCGGAGACTGGAGCTGATGATATTTTGCAGAGAACCCAATACATTAAAATGCTGATTCTGTATGTCATTATTTTTCATCAGCCCCAGATTGTCATAAGTGAAGGCAGCGCTGCTCAAAAGCGGGGTCAGGACATCTACGTCATCTTGCGTAAAGGGTAGATCGGTGCCACGCCGGGAGAGGCTCAAAACGCCGATGATATCCCTGCTTCCCTTGAGCGGCATGCAGAGAAAGGATTTTGTCCCGTACTGTGGACGATTGGATCGTTTGAAGCGGATATCGCCTTCTATATCATCAACCAAAAGAGGCGATTTGTTGATTACGGCATATTTGGCGATGCTGGATGCAAAATCAATGCGGTTTCCTTTGTTCAGGATTTCCCCTAGACCAATGACGGCTTCGACAATAAAGGCCTCTCGCTTGGGTTGCTCCAGAATCATTACGGAGCCGATATCGGCATTCACCAGTTTCAGTGCCCGCTCCAGGGTAATATAGAAAAGGTCCTCGGGGTCGAAGGTTACGTAACAGAGATCGGAAAGCTCTTTCAATACGGAAATCTGAGAGATGCGTCTATCCAGGCTGCGGAAGCTGCTGAGAAGCTCTTCTTCGATCGTATGAAAGGAGCGGACAATCCCCTGCAATTCATTTGTGGCGGATTCCGGGACGGCGTTTTTAATATCCTTGGCGATGATCTCGCTCATATTGAGCGAGGTGGCGCGTATATCGTCAAAAATCTTCCGGATGATAGTATACCCGAAAAATGAGGCAATCAGCAAAGCGAGGGCGAGGAGGGGAGAAAGTTCATCGGGAATGATATCATACTTGTAGGCAAAATAAGCAAAGGCCAGCACGGGGAAAAGGAAAAATAACGCGAATATGATGCTAAGCCGGGAATAAAGGCTTTTATCTTTCAGAGACAGACTGTCCATTATCTTCTTTAGTCTCATTTTGTTTTCCTTTTTCCCACATAATGAGAGATGGGGATGGTGGTTCATAAAATAGGCAAAGTGTTGTCATTGCACAGCCTGCGTGCGCGGCGTCATCCTCCGCGAGAAATACATACCACAAGCCTGGAGAGGGATCTTTAAGATTCTCAGCCCCCGCAGCGGAATTTGCAATGACATTTGTTTCCTGGTAGTATGGCCCTTCCGCTGAAATGAACATGGGCTTCGAATGACACGTTACAATCAGCTGCCCCTTATTCCTGATCACTCCCCCTTTCCGGCATGGATTGACATTGTGGAGACTTAAGTTTGTTTGTACGGGTTATCGAGTAGTTGACTTGATAATAAAATCCCTGCTTTGGGTGATAAGTTATTATAAACGGGGATAGTCTGTCAAGCATAATGACGAGTCAACTCTTTATATAAGTTATGGAAATGCGGGGACACTTCCTGCCTCCATGGCGCTGTGTTGTTCCACGGTGGCAGAACCGAATTATTTAGAGTTTGCCCCCAGAAGTATTTATGTTTCGCCGCCGGCCAAGTTAGCCGGCGAGCGTGAACTTCTACCAGCCGCTACCTCCTGTATCTCCCCATAACCTGCGCTTCATTGAGAACATGGCCTTTCATGGCTTTGAGCAATTCTTCCTTGGTTGCCCCGGGTTTTAAATTCAGCAGAGCATCGAGCGCATACAGTTTAAAATTGTAACGGTGCGTACCGCCCGGCGGACAAGGGCCGTCGTAGCCGAAATTCCCGCCGGTATTTTTACCGTTTTTCCCCAGGCCGGTAATTTCTTTCTCACGCGACATATATTCCGGCAAGCCATTAACGGTTGCCGGAATATCGAACATCACCCAGTGCACCCAGATTTCGGCCGGCGCATCAGGATCATCACAAATAAGTGCAAAGCTGTTGGTCTCTGCCGGCGCCCCGCTCCATTGCAGGGGTGGCGAAATATTCCGGCCGTCACAGGTATATTGGGCAGGAATCATGTCTTCATGCTTAAATGCGGGACTTTTTATTTCCATAACTTTCCCTCCCTGATATTTTATGATGATTTACACACGCGTCAAATTTAACGCCGGAGCTTCAGGTAGTCAATATATTTTCCATGATGGCAATTCACGCTCGCAGGCTATATTTACTGACTTCTTTATTGGTTTCCTCGATATTTTTTCTTGACAGTCCGGCCTTTTAATGGTTCACAGGAGGCGAAAATCAGGGATATGCCGGATATTCTGACAATCGGAAGTTTTACCTACATTTATATAACCTAATTCACACATTTATGGAAAGGAGCAATAATGAATAAAGAAGATTTTATTCTCTTTAGCGGAGGCGCTCAGGGAGCTGAAGCGGAATTTGGAGCGAACGCGGAGAGAATGGGAATTGAGGAGATAAACTTTACTTTTGAGGGACACACAATAATGCGCAAAAGAGGGTTGCGTGTTTTGAATCACGAGGAACTGAAAAATGGCGATGTTTCCCTGGAGTACATCTCTAAGCTGATGAATCGCCGCTACACCGACAACGTGACATTCCGCAAAATTATACAGACTATCTGGTATCAGATCAACAGCGGACAGGAAGTTTTTGTCATCGGCGAAATTCTGGCGGACAATACGGTAAAGGGCGGCACCGGATGGGGAGCGGAATTCAGTAAAATCTGCAACAAGCCGCTTAATGCATTCGATCAAAAACGCAACGCCTGGTTTACCTGGAATAAAATGGAATGGGTAGAGCGCAAGAAAGGCGATGAACCGGTAATCAGCCGGAGTCATTTTACCGGAGGCGGAACACGCATCCTGGATGAAAACGGCAAGATTGCGATTAAAGAATTATTCGAAAGATCGTTCAAGTAAATGACACTCGCTGAAAGCAAGCCTAGTGCAGGTTGAAGCGTTAGTGGAATTTATCCCGAAAGTGAAGCCCGGAGGGCTTTGCTATTCGGGATCCATGGATTAATTTTTACAATCCCCGCGGGGCGAATAGATTTTTCCTGGACAAACTTAGGCGGTTGAAGAGGTTTCTTTCAGCCGCCGAAAATTTAACTTCCGTGCCCTGATGTTCTCTGTTATTTATACGCAGACCGAAATACATCCTCCTCCGTCATTCCCGTGAATACCCTAAAGGGCACACGAATGGGAATCCAGAACTTTGCTTGTGATGTCAAAATGCAATGAGATATCTATCATTCTTTAGCCTTCAGTCTTGTTTAAAAAACTAATTGAAATAAAGAAATTTGCGAGTATATATAATTTGACATTATAGAAAGACGTTATTTCTAAAAGGGTTTTTAAAATAGACGCTGTTCCTAATAAACGATAAACCGATAAACAATGGGGTAAGTAAAATGAATAAAACATTCAATGTGATAATAGAAAAAGATGAAGACGGATATTTTGTTGCCACAGTTCCTTCTCTCCGGGGATGTCATACTCAGGCGAGGTCTTTGGATAAGTTGATGGAGAGGACAAAGGAAGCAATCCTGCTTTGTCTGGAAGTAGAAAAAGAAGTCGTTACAAACGAGTTCGTCGGCGTCCAGCGCATGTCGGTATCCGTATGAGCAGGCTTTTCACTCTTACCGGGAAAGTTTTGATAAAAGCTTTGATGCGTGCCGGATTCGAGGAAATCAGAATCAAGGGAAGTCATCACTTTCTCAAGCATCCCGACGGTAGATGTACCGTTGTTCCTGCTCATAGCCGGGAAACCATCGGGAAGGGCTTAATGTCGCAAATCCTCAGAGACTGCGAAATTTCCCGAGAAGAACTTCAGCAATTACTATGATCGAACAGATATGAAAAATAAATAGGGCGTTGTCCCTAATAACCCTCGAGAACGCTGATAAAAAAACAAGCGACAGCAAGTTTCTCATTAGCCGCAATCAGAATTGCCGCAATTTCTTTACCATTTCCGTTTGTTTTGAAGTAATAAAACTCATCAATAAAATACCATTCCGATTATTTACAAAAACTTATTTTTCAAGACCTGACCCTAGGCTTTCCTAGGCTTTCCCCGTGACATTTTGCAATAGGGCGATGTCTCTAATTGCCCATAACAGTCTCCACCGCCCTTATCGCGTCAGCTGCGGAGCTTGTTATCCCGCCTGTATAGCCGGAACCTTCTCCTATGGGGTACAGATTCTTGATGTTTACTGATGCAAACTTTTTACTGCGCGTGATCCGGAGGGGCGCCGACGTTCTTGTTTCAGCCCCCATTAATATAGCGCAAGAGGAAACAAATAGCGGATACATCTTTTCCCAGGTCGTAAACGCGGTCACGAGTGCATCGTTGACGAACGCGGGAAATATTTCATGCATATTCGCGGCGACAGTTCCCGTGGCGCAGGAATTAATATTTAAACTGCCGGAGACCTTCTTGCTCAAAAAATCCAACAGATTCTGCGCAGGAACCACACACTTCCCGCCTCCAGCCTGAAAAGCCTTTTGTTCAATATCCTTTTGAAACTGAACTCCGGCCAGGGGATCAGCTGAACAATAATCAGTGGTTTGACAAGTTACAACGATGGCCGCATTAGAGAATTCCGATGCCCGGCGGGAGTAACTCATGCCATTTACAACAAGCCCGCCATGCTCTGAGGAAGCGTTTACCACTTCGCCGCCCGGACACATGCAGAAGGTATACACTCCGCGCCCTATTTCTCTATCAGTGTAATTCAGCGAATACGAAGCAGCGCCGATACCTGCGAAGTTTTTGTATTTATTGCCGTAGCGCATCTGATTGATGATCTCCGCGGGGTGCTCTACCCTCAACCCGATAGAGATCGGCTTTTGCTCCAGACTAATGCCTTTATTGTGCAGCATCTCAAAAGTATCGCGCGCCGAATGGCCTACAGCCAGAAAGAGGTTGGAACAGAGATATTCCTTCTCGCTGTTTATAACAACGCCAACGACTGAATTGTTCGACAGAAGCATATCCGTCATTTTTGCCCTGTAATGGATCTCACCGCCCTGCTCGAGGATATAATTCCTTATATTGAGTACGATCCGGCACAGGAGATCAGTACCAAGATGGGGTTTACTGATATACGCTATCTCTTTCGGTGCGCCGAATTTAATGAACGTATCGAGCACCTGGTTATTATAATCCGTGTTCATTTTCCGCGAAAACAGTTTCCCGTCGGAATAGGAACCGGCGCCGCCTTCACCGAATTGAATGTTCGATTCGGGGTCGAGTAATTTTTCTGTCATGAATTTTTGAATATCCAGGGAGCGTTCTGCCAGCTTTTTACCTCGTTCGAATATGATCGGTTTGAGCCCATAGGAAATAAGCTCAAGAGCAGCGAACATGCCTGCCGGGCCAAAACCGATGACAACGGGCCTTGGGGCACTGATCTTGAATTGCCGTTCTTTCGCTATTTTCTCGGTATATACAGGAAGGTGCTCTCTGTTATCAAAACTATCGGAGATATAAACAACGAGCGATATGTCGTAGTAGAACTGCTCTTGATCGCCGGCATCCAGTTTTTTGCTCAGCATTTTGACTATATGGATAGCTGTCTCGGAAACATTCAGCTTTTGCGATGCTGCTTTTAAATATTCAGCTCTCCCGTCTTTTTCAACGGGTATGCGCAAATTGTTCAATAATAAATTCAAATGGCCTCATTTCTTTTTTTCACATTTGTCATTCCGGCGGAGAGACTGTGTCGTAATAGGAAAATTTCCATCAATAGCGTCATGCCGATGAAAATCGGCATCCAGAACATACTGATAATACTGG
>JANYAY010000004.1 GCA_025361065.1 Deltaproteobacteria bacterium | reverse complement strand
GATTTGGAAATTGACAACCTCGAAAATCCAACGAAATACCCGCTAAAATCAAAAACAAATCCTCGTCTAACGAGCCAATCCGGCGGGCGAGCAGTTGCTCACCGCTGATTTTCCCGCAAGACTTCAAGTCCCTTCCCGGTTATGGAGAAACATTATTCTTTCGGACAGAGAAAGTTGCGGAGCCGGGCGGCGATTTAAAAATTAGTCAACGAATTTGTGTTTAGTTCTTCTCGGTGATTGAAAATTCTGGCAAAATATGCAAGATTACAAACGTTAATCACGCTCACTCGGGACGAGTGTTAATTCTCGTGAGCGAGCTCGCGGTATAATGACGTTCATTTCATACCTCGACAGCGAGCTCGCGAGGTGGTTGATTGGTTGCAATATTATGGCACCGTCAGGAAATCAAGCAGTAAAAGGAGACACCGTAGCAATCGAGACCTTTGCATAACTCCTTTATTCGTCATTCCGGTAAAGAGACTGTGTTGCAATTAGGCAAAACACCGCTAAGATTGTCATTCCGGCGGCAGAGACTGTGTCGTAATTACCATTTTGTCATTCCGTGCTAGCGAAGCGCGACCCGGAATCCAGTATTGTCATATCTGGTTCCCGACTTTCGTCGGGACGACGTCTAGATACCGGTTTTCACCGGCATGACGGTGTTGATGGTTTTATTTGCTATTGCGACACAGTCTAGGAAGCCGGAATCCAGGGATTGTCCCGGACTTGTAACCAGCAGGTTAAAATAGCCGGGAGCCAGCTCAAAGTTACTGGATACCGGCTTCCGCCGGTATGACATACTTGGTTGTTTTATGCAGTTTTGCCAAGGTCTCCAATCATGATATGCGGGAGAAACCGGTATACTCGAATCAAAATTCTTCAGGGGAGATTATTGTGAAAACAACTGCAAAAATTATTTTTTGTCTCTTAATCGGTATCTTTTTTTTATCATTTAATTCAATTTTGTTTGCGGAGGAATTGAAAGATTCGAAGAAGGATCAACTTTCCGGGGGAACGGTTATTCCTGCTAAAGCAATAGAAGCCAAAAGTGATCAGGTTATCAGCGAAAAAAAAGATGATTTCAATTATATCAGTGCTAATTTAGGTCTCGCCAGGACGCAAAGTACTGATATCGGCAACGCTGCGATGCACGGAGATATGGAAACAGCTCTCGGATTTGCCCTGGGAGCAGCAGCGGGGTTTGGTTTCGATTATGGAAGGTGCGAAGCGGAGATCTCCTACCAAAAAAATGACTTAAGTAAAGTACGCATTGGGGTAATCGACCCCGGTGCATCCGGTGAAATTTCGACTCTGGCCTTGTTATTCAACGGCTACCTCGACATGAAAAATAAAACTGCCGTGACACCATACCTTAGTGCCGGTGTGGGGGCTGCCAGGTACAGCATAAGCGCAATGCCTGTTTTAAGCGGAGGCGTTTTTACGACAGAAAGCAATGATGTGGTGGTATTTGCGTACCAGTTTGGCGCCGGTGTCGGTTATGCTGTGACTCCAAGATTTACCATAGATCTTAAATATAGATATTTTGCCACATCAAATCCACGGCTGGGAGATACAATATTACATTACGGAAGCCATAATATTTATCTCGGAGCAAGATTTTCATTTTAAATTTATCCGTGAAGTATTGTTGTATATCAGTACTATTTTTTCACATCGACCAAAGGGAGATATCTTGCATCAGCTATTACTCCGTCAACAATATATCTCAATGTTGTCATTCCGGCGAAAGAGACTGTGTCGTAATAGAAATAGTTCTATCAACAGCGTCATGCCGATGAATACCCTGATAACCTGAAGGTCACGAGAGGGCACGCGAATCGGTATCCAGACGTCGTCCCGACGAAAGTCGGGAACCAGATATAACTTTACTGGATACCGGCTTTCGCCGGTATGACAGACATAATAATTGCGACGCAGTCTCATTCGCCGGGCTTTGGGCTGGAGTAAGACCCGGCGCATGCCGGGCCGGTATGACAGACATAATAATTGTGACACAGTCTCTTCGCCGGAATGACGAATGATGGAGTTATTAAAAGGTCTTATTTTAAGGTGAAAGAGAAGGGAGATCCATGAGTAAATCGACTGCCCGTAAAAGCAGCGCTCGCCTGCTGGAAGAATTGCTCGTCAAGAGCAGCGCCATTGCCTCCTCCGTCAACGGCATGGCCTTCGGCGATCTCGAAGGCCGGATAACTGACGGTAATGCTGCTGCCCTCGCCCTGTTTGGTGGCTATACCCTGGATGAAGTCCTGGGCTGGTCCGTCCTTTCCTTCGCCGACTCCCAGGAGGAGGCGGCGGCCATTTTCGCCATTGTCTTAGAGCAGGGAAGCTGGACCGGCGAAGTAACCGGGAGGAAGAAGGACGGATCGCCGATCGTCGTTCACCTGTCGGCCAGTCTGATTCGCGATGAGGATGGCGAGCCCGTGTGCACCCTGTGCTCCTTCATCGATGTCACGCGCTCCAAGCAGGCCCTCGAGGAGTTGCGGATCAAGAGCAGCGCCATCGCCTCCTCCGTCAACGGTATGGTCTTCGGTGATCTCGAAGGCCGGTTGACTGACGGCAATGCTGCTGCCCTCGCCCTTTTCGGAGGTTATACCCTGGAGGAGGTCCTCGGCTCGTCCATACTGTCCTTCGCCGACTCCCAGGAGGAGGCTTCGGCCATTTTCGCCATTGTCTTAGAGCAGGGAAGCTGGACCGGCGAAATAACCGGGAGGAAGAAGGATGGATCGCCGATCGTCGTCCACCTGTCGGCCAGTCTGATTCGCGATGATGATGGCGAGCCCGTGTGCACCCTATGCTCCTTCATCGATGTCACGCGCTCCAAGCAGGCCTTCGAGGAGTTGCGGATCAAGGACTATGCGATCACTTCATCCATCAACGCCATCGCTTTCGGCGACCTTCATGGACGCATTACCTATGTGAATGATTCCGTGCTCCGCCTTTGGGGTAACGATGATCCCACCGAGATCATCGGGCGCTCCGTCACAACCTTTGCCCAGTCGGAGCAGGAGGCCGAGGCCATCATCCGGAGCGTTTTGCAAAACGGAAACTGGCTGGGCGAGATCAGTGGCATGGCCCGGGATGGTCGCGTCCTGACTGTTCAGCTATCCGCTCACCTCGTCACCGACGATGGGGGCCGGCCGATTTGCCTGATGTGTTCCTTCGTGGATGTGACGGAGAAAAACCTTGCCCAGAAGGCCCTCCGGCAAGCCCTGGAAGAACTCGAAGATCGGGTGGCCGAAAGGACGCGGGAGTTGACTGAGGCCAACACCAATTTGCGCCGGGAGATTGAGGAACGCAAGGTCGCCGAGCGGAGACTCCGTCAGAAGGAACGGGAACTTCAGCTCAACGCCCTGCATCTCGAGGAAACCAACACCGCCCTGAAGGTTCTGCTCAACCAGCGGGAAAAGGACAAGAATGATTTAGAGGAAAAAGTCCTGGCTAATGTCCGGGGGCTGCTGCTGCCGGGCCTGGAACGGCTGCGGGGGTGCCGCCTCAATGACCGTCAGCGGATCTATGTGGACATCCTGGATACCAATCTTCAGGAAATCATTTCGCCTTTCATGCAGCGCCTGTCGGGCCACTATCTGAACCTCACCCCGGCGGAGATACAGGTGGCCGGCCTCGTCAAGGAAGGCAAAACATCAAAGGAAATCGCCTCGCTGATCAACGTCTCCGAGCGGGGCGTTGAGTTTCACCGGAACAATATTCGCCGGAAGCTCGGCCTGAACCAATCCAGAAAAAACCTCCGCACTTATCTGCTGTCCCTGTCTTAAATGATCAAGTCGTGTCAATATTGATTTATTAAGAAGGTGTTGTAGGCTCCCAAAGCAGATTTAGAATTAGCAAAAAGAGAAATAACCATTTTAAGAAAAGTTAAAATAGGAAGAACACGAATATCTGTTTTTTTCACCAAAGAAAAAACTTTCTTGAATCTAAAATTATGGTACCATAAAATTCAATAGTGGAGGGATTGTTATGACTGCCTACGAAATGATCGAAACCAAGCCGGAAGTGATGCTGGGAAAACCCGTCATCAAAGGGACAAGGATACCTGTCGACCTCATTTTGCGCAAATTGGGCGAAGGTGCCTCTTTCGAAGATTTAATCGATGGTTATCCGAATCTGTCGCGAGAAGCCATCCAGGCGGCTTTGATTTACGCGGCCGATATGATCCACAATGAAACAACAATCTATCTGAAAACAGGAACTGCCAATTGAGCGCAAAACGATTGATTTTTTTGGCAGATGAAAGTTGTGATTTCTCCGTCGTTCGAGTACTAAGGCAGGCAGGCTATTCCGTCAACGCCATCACTGAAATTTCCCCATCACTACCAGATGAAGATGTACTGGAATTGGCAGTGGCGGAAAACCGGCTATTGCTGACAGAAGACAAGGACTTTGGTGAGTGGGTTTTTGCGCATCAACATGCGATTACGGGCATACTGCTGCTTCGCTATCCGGCGAGTACACGCTCCTCAATGGTTGCAGCCGTGATCGATCTGATTGAAGGACATGCTGCAGAAATTGAAGGCAGCTTTACTGTTTTAGAGCCTGGAAGAGCGCGAATCAGAAAGAAAATCAAGAACTGACCATAACAACGCATATAAACGGTTCCGTAGGATCAAAGGGATAATCGAAAAGATCCTGGATATCGACTTGCCACCTTGACTATTGTATCTATTGACCAGTTATTTTCTCACTTTTCAATCCCGCTCACGCGGGACGAGCGATAATTCTCCGCAGTAAGCTCACGATATAATGACGTTCATTTCATACCTCGACCGCGAGCTCGCGAGGTGGTTGCTTTGCCGCGATAAGTATGAGATGCAAACCTGCTTCATAACCAAACTCCTCCTGGGATAATACTCTTTGTTTTCTTAATTCACGAATTCTATTACCAATAACGACCTCGTAAAAGTCGGAAAAGCCTCAGAATCGTCATTCCGGCGAAAGAGACTGTGTCGTAATAGAAAAAATTGCCATTTCGTGTCCTCCGCTGGCGGAGGTGTCACGAGGTGACGGAGGTGGACTAAGGCGTGCCAATGTGTAAATTATTAATATTACAGCCACTTAAAAAACATCCACCCCCTTGCCCCCGCCAGCGGGGGACATTGCGAATAGACTGCAATCAGCATCTGTCAATTGCGACACAGTCTCGAAAGCCGGAATCCAGATATTTCAAAGACTTACAAAACGCTGGACACCGGTTTTCACCGGTGTGAAGGCCTTTTTACGAGACCATCACCAATAACTCTTTTGATGTCTTCCAAGAGAACACGAACTTTCTTTTGGTAGAATACGCAGCAGCGGGCACAACTGACTTTCCATATTTCCAATTGGGCTGCTTAATCGTCGGCGGGTTGATTATTGTTTCTTTAAAGAGAAAATTTGACAAACTGTCCGCGGTAGAAGTAGCTGGTGCCTTTGCCCTTTATAGAAGCTGGGTAGTTCTTTTCACCAATCCTGTCATCCATGTTTTGCAGAAATCTCGGATTATTTTCGCACTGCGAGGCAGTGTTTGCTCATAGTACAAGGGATAGGCTCGTAGTATGCTGTGAGTAAACACGCAAGATATTAAAAGCAAACTATGTCATAGTTTCATCAACTTCCAGGCAAGAGAATCCTCTTGGTGATCAGATGAAGATTTTTGATTTGATAAGGAGCTATTATGAAAGCTGCGGTTATAGACAGAACAATGGATCAGGTAGCGGGCGCATCCTTGGCCGACGCAGAAAAAGCGGTCAGGCGCCCCAGAATGTCTCCTTTTACAAACAGGGAAGATGGCATTCTGGATACATCTGCGATGAATGTATTGAAGGTTGAGCGCCAGAGTGTCGCCGCCGCTGAAGTTTTTCCGCAAAGGGAATCGTGGAGAAGCTTGCAGGAATATCACAATCTGCTCAAAGGCTATGAAGCGGTAAACGAACTCCCGCGTTCCATTCAGCAAATCAATACGCTGACCGTTGCCGACGGTTATATTCCGGAAGAGTTATCGCACCAGGACGTAACCGGCAGGCTGATACGAAAACAGGCCAGGCACATTCTTCAGGCCCCATTCATGAAAGCTATCACGTCGCATCCGGAGTGCCGCGATGTTCCGGGTTTCGGGATTCCGAAGCGGATCATGAAAGAAACGATCGATATCCTGAATTTTCTGCGGAGTATCGGAAATCTGTTTAGAAAAAATAAAATCCAAACCATGGTGGGCTCACCGGATGAAGTGAAAATCGCTACCCGGTGTTTCGGTACGCTCTGGCCGGCCGGCGTCAATCTCTATGGGATCCTGAGGGAACTGTATCCGGCCTTTCATGCACGGGTTACGGGGCAGGTGCCTGTTTATGTAGGCGATCACCTGGAGGAGTTGCTGGACAGCACTATAGATTCCCGGGGAGTCCGTGGTATCGGCAGATTAAGTATTGATGGTCGCGGAAGGTTCCTCGGCCTGTATCCTGTATCCGAAGTGCCGCCGGATCAGGTAACAATGGATTCACCGTTTGTATCCCAGGATCAACTGGGACGCAAAGCCATTGTCCAGCGAATCATTGAAGATATCGTTCATGCCCTGCAAAAGACCGGCAACCGGAATGTCATCGTGATCGATTATGCCGGCGGTGTCGGCAACATGTCCGAACTTCTCCTTAGGAAGATTTACGATAATCCGGATGCAAAACTGAAAAAACTTTTATTGGAAAGGGTGCGCCTTGCGGTCATCGATATTGCCGGTGATCAGCTGGCGGGGGGTGAAAATCGCTTTGTGCAGTTGGGAAAACAGCCCCGGTATGAAGGAATATACGACAGGATCATATTTTTGCAAGGCGATGTTACCAAACCGCTCAGTGAGCAGAACATCAGTGCCCTGGAAAAGAAATTCAGCAGTGCAATGTCGTCAAATCCCATCTATCTCGGTATGACCTCATATACGATCGGCGCCCTCGATAATATCACGCTTCCGGATGGCACTACAGTGGCGCATGCGATGGCCGATGAGATGTTTAATCAGTGCTGGAAGGTCTATGCCGTCGATTTTTCGTCACCCATGTGGCGTCTTTCGGCGTTCCTCAAGGATACGGGGAAATGGGGCCGGGAGTATCTGCGAGTCTTGCACGGATGTGCAGAGCGGGAAGACGAGAAAGAACCCCTGCACTGGTTGATAGCAATTTATTTGCGGGTGCGCTTCGGATTGAAGTTGCACAGCCTCGCCGATTTTGTCCGGTTCATGTCCATCGGTAAGGCTCTGGCTTCCCACTACACAACAGTCTGGCCCGACAGCGACGGCCACAATGCCGGTTATTGCGTTCTGGAAGACGGCTCATTGAAAAAGCCCGGTATTCTGAGCTTTGCCGAAAGGCTTCAGGGACAGGGGGCGACACTGTTTTATAAATCAAAAATCTGGTTGTTCGGTACTCTGGATCTGGGAAAGACGCAAAACGGAAATCGTGCCTGGGCCTTTATCCCGGGCTGGATAGCTGATTTTGTGGTCGCCGAAAATGCCCGGTTGAAAATTTAACCAAAGAAATATGAGCAGCAAGGAGCTCTTCTATGATCGCACAAGATAAAATTTCGGTGAGTCAGCAATTAACAGGTAAACGGATTTTAATTACAGGCACGACAGGATTCCTGGGCAAGGTGCTTGTGGAAAAATTGATTCGCGAAATACCGGATGTCGGAAAGATTGTCCTGTTGATCCGGGGCAACAAATGCTGTCGCACGGCGCAGGAGCGCTTTGACCAGGAAATTCTTGCGGCCACCATTTTTGATCGGCTCAAGGAGGAGAGTTCCTCGTATTTCCATCAATTCTGCCGGGACAAGATTGACTGTATAACTGGGGAGGTTACGGAAAAGAATTTTGGTTTGGGACGGGAAGGGTTTGCGCAATTGGCCTCCCGGGTTGATATTGTGATCCATGCGGCCGCCTGTGTAGATTTTCGCGATGAACTGCCCAGGGCGCTGCAAATCAATGTCCTGAGCCTGCTCAATATTGCGGACCTGGTTCAGGCGGCGGGAAATATTCCCCTGGTCCATGTTTCTACCTGTTATGTGCATGGTTTTAACAAAGGGGATTGCCGGGAAAAAGTTGTGATTCCGGCCCGTAAAGCAGTTTCGCGCAGCTCCCGGGGATTTTATGAGGTGCGGCCTCTTATTGCCCGCCTGCAGGAAAAAATAAAAAAAGTTAAAGAAGATTGTATCTCGCCTGATCATTTGGCTGAACGTTTTGTCGAGTTGGGCGTGAAAGAGTCACAGCGCTATGGCTGGAACGACACATATACATTCACCAAATGGATTGGCGAGCAGCTCATCACGGAGGCTCTGCAGGGCTCGACACTGACAATCGTTCGACCGGCAATTATTGAAAGCACTTATCGGGAACCGGTCCCCGGATGGGTGGAAGGCGTCAAAGTAGCCGATGCCATTATTCTGGCTTATGCCCGGGAGAGAACTCCCTTCTTTCCGGCTCTCACTCACGGCGTTATCGATATCATTCCGGCGGATTTCGTGGCGAACAGTTTAATCCTCGCCGCCGCCGAGGCTCTTGTTCTTCCCGGCAGGCACAGACTCTATCAATGCTCCACCGGATCTTCCAATCCAATCACGGTCGGACGGATGAAACATCTGCTTCAGTCAGAGGCCAACCTCAATCATGCCGCCTACAATCGGCTGTTTCCCAAAGGCAAACCAAGGCGTGACTTCCGGATCATCGATCGGAGGCTTTTCATGATGGCGATGTCCGGGCTTAAAGTTGCCGTTACGGCATACGACGGGATTTGCCGCAAGACAGGAATGAGGAACATGATCCGGAAAGTGACGGAATTTGTAAACACCTCGATGAAACTGGCTATTACCTTTTCTTTCTATGCTTCACCCCGATGCATTTTCCACAATGAAGGACTGATGGATCTTGTCTCGCGGTTTCTTCCTGCGGATCAAAAGATGTTCCCCGTTGATGCACGGCTGATTGAGTGGGAGCGTTATATGGGACCAATCCATCTGGCGGGTCTGAACCGCTATGCGCTGAAGGATCGGAAGTCAGTCCGACTGGAGGTTCCCGAAGTGGTCGGCGCCATAAATATTTCTCCGGTAAAGGGAAAGCTCAGCCCGGAAGTCGTTTGATTCCCGTTTCGTCATTCCGGCGAAGAGACTGTGTCGTAATTAATAAGTCTGTCATACCGGCGAAAGAGACTGTGTCGTAATTAGGTAAAGAACTGTTAAGATGGTCATTCCGGCGAACGCCGGAATCCAGTAAAATTATATCTGGATCCAGACTTTCGAGACTGTGTCGCAATTACTTTTTGGTCATTCCGGGCAAGCGAAGCGCGACGAAGAGCCTGCCCCGTACTCGATACGGGGGAATCCAGTATTTTCGTTAAGTTCTGGATACCGGCTTTCGCCGGTATGACTGCTTTTATAGCGCTTCTTGCTATTGTGACACAGTCTCTTTCGTCGGGATGACGTCTGGATGCCGGTATCCACCGGCATGACGGTGTTAATGGTTTTGTCTGCTATTGCGACACAGTCTCCTCCGCCGGTATGACAATCTGAGTGGTTGTGCAAAGCTCTCGACCGGAAGTCGTTTGATTTCCGTCAATTCATCAGGACATTTTTCCGGGACCGGTTGCCACTTCGTTACTCATCCCGGCGTGCGATGTTCGCTGCTATTGACCAGCCATAAATCCCACCAACCGGCCGATCCGCTCCCTGCCCGCGGTAATCTTCCAGTCGTCCCGGGCGTTAAAGTACAGATACCATCGGCCGTCAGCTTCCCGAAAGCGGCAATCGCAGGCATAAACGTGGGATTTTTTCCAGCCTAAATCGGGAGACACCAGCGGCTCCGGTTGAGCAGCGAACCAGGTGATTCCGTCCGCTGATCGCAACAAAAAAATAGCCGAGCGCGAACAACCTCCCTGATCGCGATATATCTTATTTTGCAGTCCTATCCATCCGTCGTCCAGCTTGATTACCTTGAGAGAACCGGCGCCCAGGGCGCCGGGAAGCTCATCATCCCGGGGATCGATTATCGGCTGCGGCAGAATAATAAAAGGGGAGCCCAATGCCGCTGATTTGGCCAGACCAATATATCGCGGTTCGCAAAAGCCGCAATCGTCGATCCACGTAAGAGATGCAGAGAAAAACAGACGAAGGCCGTCATCATCTTCCACGAGACAGGGATTCGAAACAGAATCTCCCCAAACGGTATCGCTCATCCAGGCAAGCTGGGGTTGCAAAATGACCTCAGGATCAGCCCAATGGGAAAGATCCGCACTCAACCTCATTTCCAGGTGTGATTTCCAGACTCGCCGACCCGGGAGCACTTGCAGCGGCAAAGCCAGAGGTTGGTATTTTTCATACAGTAAAGCATAATTATTGTTGCGCAGCAGTCTGAGGAAAGGGCGCATTGCATTGCGTATTTTCAGACCCAAATCACTCCAGGACTTCCCGTCCGGGGAGGTGTATTCATGCAGGCCCCATGCCGAATGGGCATACAGAGTCCATGCTCCATTAGGGCATTCCTCGGGAAACAGAAAGCTCGGGTCGGCAATGATGGGGGAAAAAAAAGGCGGCTGAATAAGGGGCTGATCGCCCTCCTGCCACCTGATTTTCAGAAAATCGCTTATTCTCATTCTTTCTGCACCATAACTTACAGAACTTCCGGATTGACGTATTTTGCTGCCGGGGAAAAAATCAGATCAGCGTTTCCCGGTAAGAATTACGCCGAGTGTCGTTGTAATATGGATTCTTTTATCATATATGATTTTAAAGAACAAAATATTTTCCCGGACATTGCAATGGATATCTAACTATCGAGACTGTGTCACAATTAATAAGTCTGTCATACCGGCGCAGAGACTGTGTCGTAATAGGATAAATTGCCATTTCGTGTCCTCCGCTGGCGGAGGTGTCACGGGGTGACGGAGGTGGACTAAGGAGTGCCAATGTGTAGCTTATTAATATTACAGCCACTTAAAAAACATCCACCCCCTTGCCCCCGCCAACGGGGGACATTACGAATAGACTGCAATCAGCATCTGTCAATTGCGATACAGTATCGAACGCCGGAATCCAGTAAAATTATATCTGGATCCCGACTTTCACCGGCATGACGGTGTTGACGGTTTATATGCTATTACGAAACAGTCTCGCAGGCCGGTATCCAGGAAAATCCATCATTCCCAGCCGAAATAATTATTGTTCTTTTCAATATGTTTGATATATGTAAAATGATTCATGCTGGCGCAGAGAATGTATCGTAATTACCTTTTCGTCATTCCGTGCAAGCGCAGCGCGACACGGAATCCAGTATTATCAGTAAGTTCTGGATGCCGGTTTTCACCGGCATGACGACTTTAATGGCACTTTTTGCTATTACGACACAGTCTCATGCACCGGGTCTTACTCCAGCCCAAAGCCCGGCGAAAGAGACTGTGTCGCAATTAATAAGTCTGTCATACCGGCGAAAGCCGGTATCCAGTAACTTTGAACTGGTTCCCGACTTTCGTAACCTAAAAGTCACAAGATCGGGACGACGTCTGGATGCCGGTTTTCACCGGCATGACGACTTTAATGGCACTTTTTGCTATTACGACACAGTCTCATGCACCGGGTCTTACTCCGGCCCAAAGACCGGCGAATGCCGGGGGTATCCAGTAACTATGAACTGGTTCCCGCCTGCATTACCTGAAGGTTATCTTCGTCGGGAATGACAATATTTTTGGTTTTATTCAGTTATACGAATCTCTCATAGAATCAAAAAAGGAGCGTTTATGGCCTATGTTGACTTTTCTCTGATTGCCGGCAGACAGGTGCCGAAGCCTTTTGAGCGGGAACTCAAAACAATCATGACTCCCGAAACCCATGAGGATGTCAATAATTTTTCCTTATTGGTTTCTACCCTTGTTCCCCGTGGCGGCTGTACGGATTTCCATGCGCATGAAAAATCCGGCGAGCTCATGATCTTTACCAGCGGAAAAGGTAAGGCCTGGCTCGAAGGCGTCGAATATGAGCTCAAACCCGGTGTTGCTCTTTTTGCCCCCCCCGGTAAAATTCACAAGACAATGAATACAGGCGACGAACCGCTGACTATAATCTGCGTTTTTGTTCCGCCGTTTGATCCTGATTATATCAGTGACGCAATTCAAAAAGCAACACCGGAAGAGGCCAGGGAAATACTCGGTATAAAAAAGAGATAGCGGAGGCTAAAATGAAAATAGCGGTAATCAACGAAACAAGCGCTGCCGACAGGAATGCGGATATCCTGGCCGCACTCGAAAATAGAGGCCATGAAATATTCAATGTCGGGATGAAAAAGAATTTTGCGAAGCCGGAATTAACCTATCTGCATACCGGTTTTCTGTCAGGACTCTTACTGAATACGGGCAGGGTCGATTTCGTGGTCGGAGGCTGCGGCACGGGTCAGGGCTTTTTGAACTCGATCATGCAATATCCCAATGTTTGCTGCGGCCTCATAGCCTCTCCTCTGGAGGCCTGGTTGTTTGCCCGGATACTCGGCGGCAATGCCATATCACTGGCGCTCAATTACGGTTATGGCTGGGCAGGCGAAATAAATCTTCAATACATTTTCGACAAGCTGTTTATTGCCGAATCCGGAATAGGGTACCCGCCTCATCGCGAGGAATCACAGCAGGAAAGCAGGCGCAAGTTCGCCAAGATAACTGCGAGGACCCATCTGAGCTTTGATAAAATCATCGCAGCCCTGGATGATGAGATATTAATTCCGGCCCTGAATTATCCGGGAGTCAGGGAAGTTCTGGATTTGAACAGCCTGGCGGATAAAAAACTTGCCGCAGCGATATCCGGGAAGATGGATTAAGGAGAGCTAGTATGGGGTCAGTGGAAGATAGGGCAAAGATAATTGCGAAATATTCATCCTTAAGTAAGGCTATCGCCCGGGGCGCCCTGCCGCAGTTTCAGGATATGACGGTAGCCGAGGCCATTGTGCTCGGTCTTTATAACCAGAAGGTTACCAAATATGTCGCCGTACTCGGCCACGGCTCGACACAGATTGCCGAAGTGCTCCGGGTTTACGAAAAGTACGGTTTGGTGAAAACCTATAATGTCCGGCATGAGACCGCGGCCGCCCATGCAGTTACCGCCTTAAAAATGAGGACGGGAGAAACTGCCGCCGTCTTAACGTCAATCGGTCCGGGAGCCCTACAGGCATTTGCCGGCTCTCTTACCGCCGCAGCGAACGGCATCGGCGTCTATCATATTTACGGCGATGAAACGACCCAGGACGAAGGTCATAATATGCAGCAGATTCCTAAAAGCGAGCAGGGACTTTTTCTTAGGCTGTTCGGAGTGATGGGAACAGCCTATGCGCTCTATGATCCGTATTCGATATTTACCGCGCTCCGCAGAGGTGCCGCCCAGACCGGTAAAAAGGGCTTCAGCGGCCCGTTCTTTCTGCTGGCGCCGATGAATGTCCAGCCTGCCATTATCAAGGACTGCAATCTTCTCGAATTTGCCGGGGAATATGAAGGGATGGAACTTGCCTGCGCGGCTGCGCAGGTCTTCAACAAGGCAGCCCTGCTGATCAGCGGGGCAAAACAAATAACAATAAAAATCGGCAACGGGGCTAAAGGATGTGGAAAAGAGATAATCGAACTGGCAAACCTGATTGATGCGGCCGTGGTATCGGGTCCATCCAGCGCAGGCATTGTCCCTTATGCAGAGCCCAGATACATGACGGTCGGCGGATCCAAGGGATCACTCTGTGGAAACTATGCCATGAACGAGGCTGACCTTGTAATCCTGATAGGCGCCAGGTCCGTCTGCCAATGGGATTGCTCCGGCACTGCCTGGAGGAATGCCCGCCACATAATCAACTTCAATACCGAAACAATTGATGCCTGCCATTATAACCGTTCCGTTGCCGTAGTCGGAAACGCCAAACCCAATCTGCAAAAACTGATCGAGACACTGAAAAAGAAAAGGATGAAGCGATCCAAGTCGGCTTCCGCCTGGTTTATGACAATAAAAACGAAAAAGTTGGAGTGGGAGGAATTCAAGAAAAAACGCTATGACTGCGCACCTCTTGCGGACATAGTATGGAAAATGAAGGTGTTGACTCAGCCTGTTGCCATAAAGACAGTTTGCGATTTTGCGGACAGCATCGGCGCCGTCAAATATTTTGACGCCGGCGATGTGCAGGCCAACGGTTTTCAAATCGTTGAGGACAAAATGGAAGGCGAGACATACACTGATACCGGTGCATCTTACATGGGCTTTGCCCAGTCCGCGCTCTTGTCCGGCGCGCTGGCCTGCGAATCCCGGTATGCGTTTGCCTTCTGCGGAGACGGCAGTTTCATGATGAATCCTCAGATCCTTATCGACGGCAGGGAGCACGGAGTGAAAGGCTGTATCGTTGTCTTCGATAATCGCCGGATGGCGGCCATCAGCGGACTGCAAAACGCTCAATACCTGATGGATTACAAGACTAACGATTCGGTTGTTGTCGATTATGCGGCCATGGCTGAATCGGTCAAGGGCGTTAAAGGGATATTCGGCGGCACAACGGTCCGGCAGCTGGAAAAAGCGCTCCGGGAAGCATATTCCCACGAAGGCCTTTCCCTGATTCATGTGCCGGTTTATTTCGGCGAGCATGAACTCGCCGGTATGGGCGTATTCGGCGACTGGAACGTGGGCAACTGGTGTGAACGTGTTCAGAAAGAACACCACCGTCTCGGTCTGTAAAAGGAGCGTTATATGATAAACGTGGCACTTGTAGGACTGGGCAGGATAGCGGATGTTCATTATCCCGGTTATATCGGCAATAATGAGGCCAGGATTCTTGCCGTTTGCGACGTCCATGAGGAAACCGCTCTGAGGCGCAAGGCCGAGTGGGGCATCGAGAGGCATTATACGAAGTTCGAAGATGTGCTGGCAGACAGGGATATCGATGCGATAGAAATTCTGACTCCGACCATGATGCATGCCGCAATGACAATACAGGCACTCAAAGCAGGCAAGCATGTTTCCGTGCAGAAACCCATGGCCAATACCCTGAAAGAGGCCGACGCTATGATTGCGGCGGCAAAAAAAGCCGGTAAAATTCTCAAAGTATCGGATAACTATATTTTTTATCCGCCGATACTTCTGGCCAAGAAACTTATTGCGGAAAATGAAATCGGAACACCGACCAACATCAGAATAAAACTTATCAGCGGTGGTTCCGGCGGCTGGGAAGTGCCGGCAGCGTCATGGGCGTGGCGCGTCAAGGAAAGCCTTGACGGTCGCGGGCTTCAGACATTCGATCACGGACACCACCTCTGGGCGACATCCTGGTTCCTGTTGGGCAACATTGAAAGAGTGGTTTCCTGGATTGATCATATTGACGGCATTGTGGACAGTCCCTCCGTAATCATGTGGAAGTATTCCGACGGCATGAAATACGGCATGTGCGAATACTCCCACTGCCCCGAACTTAATCTGCCCTCAAAGTATTACGGCAACGACGAATGGATGGAAATCACGGGAACAAAAGGAGTCATTATTATCAACCGCTGCACCGGACTTTTAAAAGAAGGCCCTGCTGTAAGTCTGTTCAACGGCCGGTGGAAGCATTTCGACATGGACAATGACGACTGGGTGGAGGGATTCAAGGGATCAACCATCAATTTCATTGGGGCGATTTCCGGTAAAGAAGAGCCGCACTTAAGTGACATAGAAGGCCGTTATATTCTGAAATTCAGCATTGCCCTGCAAAAATCCAACAGGCGACACAGGGAGGTTTATCTTGCGGAACTCGACTCCAATGTCCCGGTGCTCGTCGCCTGTTGCCACAGGGCAAGACATGTTTTTGCCAAGATGCCCAGGAAAAATATTTTCGATCTGCTGGGCATAGGCGGGAATACCGAACAGTATGCATCTCAGGCCAAAGAGTTGACGGAAAAACTGTCCGGGCAGTTCGATGCGGCGGCAGCTGAAGGATGGGAAACCGAAATGGGGCTGCAGTTGACACCTGAAGGAAGCGCGCCCTCCATGAAATTCACTATGACGGTTAAAGACGGCAAGGCATTCCTGACAGAAGGCTCGCTTCCCGATAACGCCGTGTTTACGATATCCGCACCCGCCGGCACATGGGCGGCAATCCTTTTAAAAAAGAAAAAGGTCGAAACCGCTTTTATCCAGGGCAAACTGAAGATTTCGGGTAAGACGGAAGAGGCGCTCAAACTCAAGGCCGCCTTTGGGCTGTGATCAAAGCTTTGCAGTTATAGGAATCTCCAAAGGATAATAAAATGAAAAAATTGCTCTACCGGTTAATCATCCGGTCTACTCGAATCAAAGACGCTATTCTATGAACGCCCATACCACCAATAAAAGGTCGGAATCATCCGTATTAATCGGAGACCTTTGGGGAGGCCTGGCGGCAATGCTGGTGGCCCTCCCTTCGTCGATTGCGTTCGGGGTCCTGACTTATACTGTGATAGGACCGGAATATGCCGGCATCGGTGCCATGGTGGGAATTCTCGGCGCTGCCGCCCTCGGTGTGATGGCGCCTCTTTTCGGCCGGACCGGCGGATTAATCTCGGCTCCCTGTGCGCCGGCTGCAGCCGTTTTGTCGGCTCTGATTGTTGAATTGATTTCCGGCGCCCGCGGAGGAGGCCTCACGGCGGCCGATATACTGCCGCTTCTGGCGCTTACCGCGCTGATTGCGGCGGTCTTGCAGATCATCTACGGTGTCATCGGCGGCGGCCGGCTGATCAAATTTATTCCTTACCCGGTTGTCAGCGGGTACCTGTCCGGCGTGGCGGTACTGATCTCGCTCGGCCAGTTGCCGAAACTGCTGGGCCTGTCGAAAGGTACGGCACTTTCGCTCGGGCTGCTCTCTCCTCATCTGTGGAAGTGGGAGGGGATTGCGGTCGGCATTGCCACTATCGTGCTGATGGAAGCAGCAACGCGCCTGACAAAAAAAATTCCCGCTGCAATTATTGGTCTCTTCGGGGGTATTGCCGCCTATTTCCTGATTGCCCTGTTTTCACCGCAACTGTTAACACTGCAGAACAATCCGCTCGTCATCGGACCAATCGCTATGTCGGGTTCTTTTCTCGATTCACTGACCTTTCGCCTGGCCTCGTTGTTACATTTCAATATTCATTCCGTCGGGCTTGTTTTTATTCCGGCCGTCACCCTGTCGGTATTGCTGTCCATCGATACGCTCAAAACCTGTGTGGGACTCGATGCGCTAACCCGCAGCCGGCATAAGTCGGATCGGGAGCTTATCGGCCAGGGAATCGGAAATATTTCCTCCTTCCTGGTCGGCGGAATGCCGGGCGCAGGCACCATGGGCCCAACGCTCGTTAATATCAATAGTGGAGGCAGTACTTATCGATCGGGCGTCATCGAAGGGGGCTTTGTGGTTCTGGCCCTGCTGCTCCTGAGTGCGCTCATCGCCTGGGTGCCGATCAGCGCCCTGGCGGGCATACTGCTCGTCATCGCCTGGAGGATGTTTGATTGGCGTGCTTTCCATCTTCTTCGCTATCCCGCCGGGCGACAGGATTTCGCAGTCATTGCGTGCGTGGTCATTGTTGCCGTAACGGTGGACCTGATAGCGGCATCGGGGGTCGGAGTCGCCCTGGCGATCCTGCTCTTTATCCGGGATCAGATCAAGGGCTCGATTATCCATCGCAAGCTTTATCTGAACCAGATTTCCTCAAAGACGCACCGTCTGGCCTGCGAACGGGAGATGCTGAATCGGCACGGCGATCAGGCGGTATTCTGCGAGCTGAAGGGCAATCTGTTTTTCGGCACCACCGATCAGCTCTTCTCCCAGCTGGAAAGCGACCTGCGAACGAAACGATTCATTCTGCTCGATATGCGCCGTGTCCAGTCGATGGATTACACAGCGGCACACCTCTGTGAACAGATGCATGAGCAACTGGCGGAGCGTGGCGGCTCCCTCTTGTTTTGCGGCATGCCCTCAGGGTTGCTAGATCAGAGGAATTTCGAACACTATCTGGCGCAGCTCGGGGTTGTCCGGGAGGGAGGCGGCGTGATGATAGCGGAAACGCTGGACGGGGCACTGGAATGGATGGAGGAGCGGATACTCGATACCGCACTTGTTCAGGGAGGTGAGGAAGACAAAATGTTGCAGGTAAACGAGTTCGAACTTTTTCGGGAATTCGATGAAACCAAGATCGGGGCGCTTTCTTCCTGTCTGCGCGAAATTTCAATTGCCCAGGGCGAGCACGTATGTTCCACAGGAGAGATGGGTGACGAGTTGTTTCTGGTCCGCCGGGGGCGGGTGCGGATAATGCTGCCGCTCGAGCGTGGGAAACGCCATCACGTGGCCACAATCGGGCAGGGCGATTATTTTGGCGAACTTTCCTTTCTTGATCGCGGCGTCCGTTCTGCCGATGTTGAAGCGAAGGTGCCGACTGATCTCTATGTCCTTTCGCGGAGTCGGTTCAACGAACAATCCCGTGTCGATGCCACCCTCGGTGTTATGGTCTTTGCCCGCCTCGCCCAGGCTATCGCGGAGAGACTGCGCCAGGCGGACTCGGAGCTGCAGGCACTGGAGGATCGATAGCCAATTTCGGCGTCTCGAAATCCTCCGGTTCGAGACTGTGTCATAATTATTATGTCTGTCATACCGGCGAAAGCCGGTATCCAGTAAAGTTATATCTGGTTCCCGACTTTCGAGACTGTGTCGCAATTACTTTTTGGTCATTCCGGGCAAGCGAAGCGCGACCAGGAATCCAGTATTATCAGTATGTTCTGGATGCCGATTTTCATCGGCATGACGCTGTTGATATAACTATTTCTATTACGACACAGTCTCTTTCGTCGGGACGACGTCTGGATGCCGGTTCTCACCGGCATGACGTTATTGATAGTTCTATCTGCTATTGCGACACAGTCTCTTTCGCCGGTATGACTGCTTTTACAGCGCTTCTTGCTATTGTAACACATCCTGGCAGGCCGGAATCCATTATTATTAATAAGTTCTGGTTCCCGACTTTCGTAACCTAAAGGTCACAAGATCGGGACGACATCTGGATATAGGCTTTCGTAACCTAATAACCTGAAGGTCACGCGAGGTCACAAGACCGGAATGATGTATAAAGGATTTATGCAAAGTCTCGAACGGTAATTACAACACTGTCTCATCATCGGTAATGTTCAACAGCTGGGATTTGTATGAATTATTTTGGCACCGGTGAAACCGTTAAAATTTGTCGAAGAGGCAATGCTGTAGGCGCCGATATTTTCTGTCAGAAGATAATCCCCGATTTCCAGATTTACCGGAAGTTGAATAGATAGGGATATCTTGTCAAAACTGTCGCAGGTCTGTCCGACCACGGCACATACCTCTATTTCGCCGCTCTTGAATGCGGTGAAATTGGGAAGCCAATGATCAAAAATCACACCCGAAAAGGTATGATAAACGCCGTCATTGATGTAATAGAAAATCTTCCCGTCCCTTCTGGATTTGCCGATGATTTCGGTGATCAGAGTTGCCGCAGTTGCGGCGAGAAATCTTCCGGGTTCCGCTATAATCTCGACATCTGCGGGGAAGAGTCTTTGACATTCGGAATTAATGAGTTTTGCCAGCTTGGCAAATTCGGGAACCTGAGCGTCATAGGGCACCGGAAAGCCTCCGCCGATATCTACGATATTCATATCGTATCCCTTGGACCTGGCATCATTGAGTATTTCCGATGTGATGGCCAGCGCTGCCGAATAATTGTCAAAATTCGTACACTGGCTTCCGACATGAAAGCTTAATCCTTCAACCCTGAGTCCCGCATCGCTGGCCTGACTAATAAGCGATGCGGCATCTCCGGGCTCCGCTCCAAATTTCGAACTCATCTCCACCTGTGAACCGGTATCGGGCACCTTCAGTCGCAGAATCAAGCCGGCCGTATCACAGTAGGTTTTTATTTTCTTCAATTCATCGCTGTTGTCGAAGCTGACAAGGGGCCGGTATCTTTTTATCTTGCTCAGTGTATCTTTGTCTTTGATGGTATTGGAAAAAATAATCTTATCCCAGATGAAAAAATCCTTATCTTCTTCTCCGAAATGCTTGATATATTCGTAAATCTGCATGAATTCATTGTAGGAAGCGACGTCAAAACTCGATCCTTCCAGGAAGAGGGTTTTGATGATCTCCGGATGGGTATTGGCCTTTACCGCATAATAGCATTGAACCCTGGGCAGATTTTTCTTGAAGGTTCGGTAATTGCGTCTCAGCTTGTTGTGATCCAGAACAAACAAGGGAGTACCATGCTGCTCAATCAATTGGACAATCTGTTTTTTCATTTTCATTGGTGATACTCCAATTCTAAAAGCGCAGCGCGTTGGAATTGGCAAGGTGAACAATCCCACGCCGCGGAGGGTATGGGACCATACCCGTTGTTTTTCAATTCTACTCCCGGAGCTTTTTCATCAGTCTTTTCAGCTGCTCCACTTCTTTGTTGTTTTCCAGATAGGAAGCAACCAGTTTTTCGTGCAGTTCCTGACCGCGGGTATAGAGCCTTTTTAGCTTTTTCGGTTTGGTCGTATGGCGGACATAGGCGACCATCAGCGGCAGGGCCACCGTGACGTCAAGATAGGCCGTGACGGCTTCTTCGAGCTTGGTCGGATCGATCTTTCCCCAGCTTGCCGCCTCGCTGGGTGGAGCCCCCGATAATCCCCCAGTATCCGGTCGGGCGTCGGTGATATTGATGTCGTAATCCTGTCCCACTTCCGGGATCATGAGGACCTCCTGAATCTGCGGCTCCGTCTGGAGCATGAAGTTTTTCGGGCTGCCGCCGCCGATGAGAATAACACCGGTTTTTCCCTGCTCATAGCGTTTGGCATTCAAGATGATGGCGGTGGAATCATTGACATCGATACTCGGATTGATTTTTAATTTGAATTTATTGAGCAAACCGGCGCTTTGGGCCAGAAGCTCCAGACCGGCGATATTCATGCCGATGGTAGAATCACCGGGAGAAGAGGTGAAAACGGGAATCCCGTTTCTGTAGGCGGCTGCAACAATGCTTACTTCACCCAGCTTGTTTTTCTCTTCATATTCATTCATTACCTTTCCCAGGTGGTAATAGAATTCACGGGTTCCCATTTCTTTCTGGAATTCCGGCTGGAGAATTATTTTTCTCAATTGGCGATCAGTTTCCATCAGCACGTCTTCATAATCGAACAGGATATCGTAGATTCTGGTCACTCCCTTGTCCCGCAAATCAACATCATTGACAAGATGAGAGCCCCGATGCATCGGCAGGTTGAAGGCAAAATGCAGATCGTGGTACATATTGGCGCCGGTAGCGGTTATCCAGTCCACAAACCCGTGATTCATCAGCGGGATGACAGCGGAAGGTCCCAGACCAGCCGGGGTTAACGCCCCGGCCAGACTTAGCCCCACGGTGACATCACTTTGGGAATATTTGTCTCTCAGCAGATGACAGGCAGCTCTCAATCTGCCGCCATTGTAGGCATCCATGTTGTCAATTAATTGTACGATACCAGTCTTTGCTGAGATTGGTTCAGGAAGAATCCTCTTGCCGGCAAGATATTTTAATTTGCCGGGGCATTGAGCTTTTCTCTTTTTCATCTTTTCGCCTTTCCAAAAACAATTTTGTGGTTTCCTGGATCAGGGCCTGGTCTATTGCTTGAGAATGGTCAGAACAGGCAATCCTGATATACCCGGGTGATCTTTAATCTATTTTATTGGTCTGCATCTGCAGAGGATGTTTTAAAGCCGTATTTCAGGGGGTCGTCCGCATCAATAACGAATTGCTGGAAACCGGTGACGTAAGCCCTGGCTGTTATCTCCGGCACCACAGCAGCGCGGCCGTCCATGTCGATTAGTCCCCGCAGCCTGCCCGTGAAGGTTGTGCCGATGACGCTTTCATGCATATAGGGTTCATCTATGCCCAGCAATCCTTCGGCGTACAGACTGGCCATCCTGGCGCAGGTGCCGGTCCCACAGGGCGAGCGGTCGAACTGTCCCTCGCCGAAGATCACCACGTTGCGGCCGTGGGCCGCAGGTGAGTGAGCCGGGGCGTGAAACTCCACCAAGTCAATGGAACGCGGCCCGGTCAGGGGGTGCACCGGCGCGCAGACCCGGCGCAGTTTTTGGCGCAGAGTCATTCCCAGGGAGCAAAGGCGCGGCAGTTCGGCGGCACACAATGAAAAGCCCAACGCCCCGGCGTCGACCAGGGCGAAATAATTGCCGCCGTAGGCGATATCAGCACTTACCCGGCCCAGGCCGGGTACCTCCACCTCCACGCCTCGCTGCTCGACAAAGGCGGGCACGTTGCGGAAGGTGATCTCCCGGTCGTCGGGACCGCTCACCTCAACCTGCACCAACCCGGCCGGGGTTTCAATGCACAGGTGCCCGCCGGCGGGCGGCTGTTTTAACAGCTTCAGCTCCAGGGCCGCCACCGTGGCGCCGATGATGCCGTGGCCGCACATGTCCAGATAACCGCCACCGTCCATGAAAAGCACAGCCAAATCCGCTTCGGGGGAGGTGGGCTCCATTATTACCGCGCCGAACATGTCGCTGTGGCCCCGGGGTTCATGCAACAGTGCTGTTCGCACATAATCCAGTCTCGCGGCCATATCATCTCGCCGAGCCCGCAACGTGGTTCCGTCCAGCCGGCCGTATCCGCTGATGACGACCCTGGTCGGTTCGCCCATTGTGTGGGTATCCACGGCGAATATAACCTGGCGCCCGGTCCGGTCAAAGCTTGGCGTGCAAAATCCACTCACGTCCATACCTGTCCGAAAACGCGCATCAGGTTGCCGCCCATGATTCCCTTAACATCTTCTTCGGCAAAGCCGCGCCGCAGTAAGCCCGCCGTCAGATTGGGCAGCTTGTCGGGCAGTTCCATGCCCTCGGGGTAGTACCAGGGCGGCGGCGGATATTCACCGGGCGCCCAGGTGCCGGATTTGAGCAGATAATCATAAACGATCCCGGCGGTGGCGTCGTCTACGACTCCCGCCTGATACTCAAAGTAATCCACACCCACCGAAACAGCCTGAGGACCTGCCAAATCAGCCATATAAACCGCGTGGTCCAGCAGGTCATCCAGAGTGGGTCTTTCCTTGGCGGACACAAAGGCCGGATAACCGTTCAAGCCGATGACGCCGCCGTTATCGGCGATCGCCTTTATCATATGGTCGGGCAGATTGCGGCTGTTGCCGCACAACTTCCGGGCGTTGGCGTGGGAAACGATCACGGGATTTTTAGAGGCGGCGATGGCCTCGCTGGTGGTGCGCAGGCCCGTGTGTGCGCAGTCGATCACAATACCCAGGCGGTTCAGTTCTACTATGGCTTCGCGCCCGAAATCGCTGAGGCCCTTGTCCTCGGGCACCGTGCAGCCGCAGCCTATCTTGTCTTCGACGTTGTAGCAAAGTTGCAGCATCCGCAGCCCGGCGCGGTGAAAGCAGTCCAGAGTATTGAGGTTGTCGCCGATATTGCAGCTGCCCTGAAAATGGAAGATGATGCCCAGCTTGCCTTGGGCCTTGGCCCGGCGGATGTCCTCGACGGTCTCCACGAGGATTAGTTTATCGGGGTTGTCTTTGATCTTGCGCAGCCAGCCCCCCATGATCTTGGTGGCAGCGGTCACGTTGCCCAGTTCGGGCTGGCCGTAGCCCACTGTGGCGCAGGCGGCCGTGGCTCCGCCGGCCAGCCACATCTCGAATGAATCGGCGTGGCTGAGCAGGGGACAGGTCCCGTCGATTACGATAGACTCCTTGTGTACGCGTTTTGGATCACTGTTCATCAATTGATCAAGACTCCCTTTTTTCAGGGAAAATATAAGAAACGTTTTTGCATGTCAAGAGATTAGTTGACGGGGAGTTGCGCCTGATTGGCCGGACGCGTTCTTACTTGAGTTGACTTCTCCCTTGCCGCAGGGGAGAAGTCATTTTCAGCCCTAAACATCCTCGACGAGATGGGGAATTTATAAAATCCTCAATGCAACATAACATAAAAATATCAGTAGTAACTCCTGCCGACCTCGTAAAAAGTGGAAAAAGCCTCAGAATCGTCATTCCGGCGAAAGCCGGAATCCAGATATATCAAATACTTACAAAGCGCTGGACACCGGTGTTCACCGGTGCGACGGACTTTTTACGAGTCCATCACTCCTGATTATGCTACTGTTTTTCTTCTTTGACGCCGGCAATGTTTTTCGCCAGTTTCTTCTTTTGTTCCAGATTGCCCTGGCGGGCTATCATGATGCGCTGCGCCTGAGGAGAACCGGCGCCGTGCATGGATTCCGTCCTATAACCTACTGCCGCCGTGCCCAGGGTGAGATTTTCTATCAAACGCATAATTCTCGCGCGGTCTTCCGTGCAGATATTGGCGTTACCCCGCAGATATTTATCCAAAACCTTGCCGATTTCCGGGTGTTTCAGGTCCTGCTCCGAGGCCATCGTCACCATGAGACCGCCGGCGATATCTTCGGCCAGACGAGCAATCTCATAGGGGAATCGTGTAACATTTTGTTTGCAGACGTTCGCCAGTAAAAGATCAATCAGATAGGTTCCGGAAGCGGTTTTGTGTCCCTGCGATGAACAGGCAATGCCGCAGGAATAAATGGTTTCATTCAGATGCGTCATTTCGATCAATTTGTCTTTAACGTGAGAGGCTTTGGCTGCTCCGTTATAGTCGGCAGCCAGCGCTGCGGCCCCGATTAAAACATCACCTACACCTACCTTGCAGCCGCCATAGCTCTGACGGTGGTATCCGGCAAATCGTTCCACCAGCATACCGCTGAATTCATATTCGCCGCACATCAGGACATTTTCCCAGGGGATAAATACATTATCGAAAACCATCAGGGCTTCATGACCACCGAATTGAGAATTACCGACATCGATGGAACCACCTTCCAATTTCCGGGTGTCGCAGGACTGGCGTCCGTAAATATAAAAGACTCCCTTTTCATCTGCCGGGCAGACAAAGGACACCGCATAATCCGCATCGTCTTTCCCCATGGCGATGGTCGGCATGACCAGAATCCAATGGGAGTTGACTGCACCGGTTTGATGAGCTTTTGCTCCGCGCACAACAATGCCTTTATCATTTTGTTCCACAATACGGACAAACATATCCGGATCAGCCTGCTGATGGGGCGCCAAACCCCGGTCGCCCTTGGTGTCCGTCATGGCTCCGTCAACGGTGAGATCTTCATCCTGGACCATTTTCAGAAATTTTATAAACCGTTCATGATATTTTGTTCCCAGTTTGGCATCCATCTCAAAGGTTGTACTGTCCACGGCATTAATGGCATCCATACCCACGCATCTCTGAAAACAGGAAGCTGTTTGCTGTCCCAAAAGACGCTGCATCTTAACTTTTTTTACAAGATCGTCGGTGCTTTGGTGCAGATGGGAGAAACGGTTGATTTTGTTCCCCGTCAGGTGAGATTTTGCGGTCATCAAGTCTTCATGCTCCGGTTTTAGCGCCAGGGCATAGGTCATTTTTACTGAATTCATCGACGGTCGGATAATGGGGTTGTCCACCGGGTTTTTTACCAGTTCCCCCATCAGATAAATTTTGAAATTCATCCTGCGCAGACTTTCTTCATACTGCTCGGGTGTTTTCAGTGCCATTTGTTTCCTCCTGTGATTGATCTGTATCAGCAAGCAGTTTTCTGAGCTACGACGGTCTACATAGCAGAAAATGCGCCAAAAGTATTGCCTAAATTGTCCTGCTTCGGCCTTCGCCGTTGTATATTGATTTACGACAAAGTGGATACATGCTGCCCGGTGGAGCAATCTGTAAAAGACAAATGGAGAGAATACCCTTCCATCGTGGGTAGCAAGTCACGAGTCTTATATCCGTGGAATATTGTAAATTGATAAAGATATAGTTTGTTGTTCTGATCAGTTGTATAACCGGTAAGGTACCACCACTCTACTCCGTTATCATGGGGAGCCCATTCATAAACTGCGTCTTTATGACCTTTATCATTCAACGGAATATAGACTGATTTATTAGCACATCCCGACAAAACAACAGCGACAACCAGGAATACAGTATTTTCTTCACATGCTCTCCCTTCTATGATCTGTAAAGAGAGATTAATTGTCCGTAAAGTTTATCGTCCTCTAAAAAGGCTACATAACTATCGAAATGTAATGGGTATGTAAATACAACTAACGGTGTAATATTGAAAAAATCATCTTGAGTCAGGTGAAGGACACTGCCGTTTTGACGGCCCGGTTCGCTGATTTGCGCATGTTGATTTCGATCATGTCCTGATACCGCGTAAGCGGAAATGTGTGTGTTACCATTTCGTGGAGGTGTACTTTGCCCGTGGCGGCAAACCGGATAGCCGTCTCGAAGACATGTTCGCGCCGGCCGTCGACAAGATTAATACCGTACGCATAGACCCCTTTGATCGTTTGGAGCTTTAGCCACAGCGGCGTCAGATCCAGTTTGACCTCGTTCCCGATACCCACAACGCTCAGCGTTCCACCTCCGGCCATGGCCCGCATCGCCGCACGCAGTGTGTCCGTATGCCCGACACAGTCGAAGATCTTCGTAAAACCGCCCATGAGAATGCTTTTCCCCAGAAGTGGTTTATAGGATTCGGCGCCTGTGATCTGACAGGCGGCGCCGGGAATATCGCCGTCCGTCACGATATGGTCGGCGCCGGCCCTGGCCGCGAGTTCAGCATGAAACCGCGAAAGTTCGGCTACTGTTATTGAACAGGGGATCTCGAGTGCCCGGATGGACTGCACGATCAGGTTGCCGATGACCCCGCCTCCGATGACAAGCACTTTATCATCGGCCGTCGGCCGGTTATCCAAGACGGCTTGAAGAGTTACTCCCAGAGGCTCTATCATGCAGGCGGTTTCAAGAGACATTCCGGCCGGCAGCTTGTATATCTGACTTTTATGCGCCACAAGGTACGGAGCAAAACCGCCGCCTACATCCTTACATATCCCTGCAAACATGCCCGGAGCCAGACGGCCCTTAGCCGTGTTTTCGCAGCAGCCGGGACGGCCTGCCCGACATCCGGGACAGGCCGGATCGATCCCTCTGGCCGTGCAGGTCAGGTCGGGTGCTATTGTGACACGATCACCGACATTGAAATTAATCACCTTTTTGCCGACCTCGACGATTTCGGCGCACAACTCATGCCCGAGCACGCAGGGAAAGGATGTAAAAGGCGAGGCGGTGGGGGAATCTTTGAGGAAAATCAGATTCTGATCAGAGCCGCAGAATCCGCACATCAGTGTCCGCAGCTTCACCCAATCCGGCCCCGGCAGGGTGGGTTCTTTGATATCAATATATTTGACCGTCGCCAGCGGCCCTCTGTAAAACAGTGACGGGAACAGCGCGCCCAGAGGCTTGAGAACAATAAACTTCGCCGCAGACGCGGAAAATTGTAGTGCTTTCATGTAACCTCCGGTATTTACTCCATCTTAAGCGCCTGATAGAAAATTACCGACGCCGGACTCATCGCGGTCGGATCAGTCATCACGTTGACGCAGGCCGGCTTTCCGGATTCCAGCGCCCGCTTTAGAGCAGGAATGATTTCTTCGTCTTTAGTAACGAATTCACCATGGCCCCCGAGTCCCTCCACCATTTTATCGTAACGCCGCAGTTCCAGCTCTGTGCACTGGAGCCTGTCCTTGCCGATCGACAGCTCCTGCCCGTGCTTGACCATGCCCCAGGCACAGTCGTTGTTGATGACACAGACTACGGGGATGTTGTGGCGAAGCATGGTGTCGAACTCCATGGCGTTGAACCCGAAGGAACCGTCGCCGTTGAACAGGATTACCTTCTTTTCGGGATGGGCGATCTTCGCGGCCATGGCAAAGGGAATGCCCGTGCCCAGGCAGCCGAGCAGGCCGGAAGCAGTGCCCACCACGCCGGCTTTCAATTTCGATGTGAAATGGACCAGTCCGAAGTAAACCGTGTCACCGCCGTCCGTCACATAGTACGCGTCATCGCCCACGACTTTCTGTATCTGGGCGGCAAGACGTATGGGATGGATGGGATCGGACGGCGTCTCCCGGGCCTTCAGCTCGGAATCGATAAATGCGGCCGATGCGGCGCGCAGCGTTTTAAGCCAGGCGCTGTGATCGCTTTTTTTCACATGGGGAAGAAGCTCGTTGAGCACCGAGTTGATGTCGCCTACCAGACCCGCGTCGGCCTGCCTATTGCGGTCTATCTCGTGTGGGTCTATGTCGATCCTCACGATCTTTGCTGTTGCCGGAATTGCCCCCCCGAACTGCATGAGCCAATTGAGCCGCAGACCGGCGATGACAATCACATCGGCCTGAGCCATTGTTACCATCAGTCCTATGTTGCCTATATCCCAGATAGACTGCGGGTGGTTGTCCGGAAGCTCACCCCTTCCATAATTCATCAGGATGAAGGGGATGCCCGTCTTCTCCACGAACTGCTGCAATGCGAGGCTGCAGCAGCTGAATCCCACGCCGCTTCCTCCAAGGAACAGCGGCTGTTTGGCACTGTTGATGAGATTCGCCGCCTGTTTCAGGTCGACATCGTCAGGGTGTACCGTATATTTCCGCGTGGGACGCTGCGGCAGCGGTGCATCCTCCTCGGGTATGCTGATATTCAGAATATCGGGCGGGAGCTCGAGGAATACAGGCCCCGGCCTGCCCATGGTGGCGTAGCGAAACGCCAGGGCAAGATATTCGGGTATGCGCTTCGTCTCATAACAGGTGGCGGCCCATTTCGTGATGGGCTTGACCATGTCTATCTGGTTCATCTCCTGGAGAGCGCCCTTGAGGTCCTCCTTGAGCGGGTGCTTCCCGCACAGCACCACCAGCGGGGCGTTGTCGAGATACGCATTGGCAATTCCGGTAAGTGAGTTGGTGAAGCCGGGACCGGCGGTTACCAGGCAAACACCCGTCTGCCCCGCATAGACCGACCATGCGTGTGCCGCCATCGCCGCCACCTGCTCGTGACGAACATCGATGGCGCGGATGTGGTACTGCGTGAACCCGTCCAGTATCGCCTCAATGTGTCCGCCGGAGAGTGCGAAAACCGTTTCAATGCCTTCAACCTCCTTGAGATACCTTGCTACAAGATGACCGCCTTTGATAGCCATGAGATTCCTCCTTGGAGAGATTATGTTTTTGTCTATAGTTCCAACAGTCCCGATTAAGGGGGCAATCATTTCATCGTCAGCTTTATGCCGTCGGTAAACCACTGAAGGTAGGGGACCATGCCTTCAACACGCACTTTTCCTTCCGCTGCCGCCCTGAAGGTATCGGCATCACCGGTTTTTGACGTCATCACCCGGAAGGCCGTTGCCGCGTCGGCCCAGATAAGCGCGACGTCACATTGATGATCCGCGCCGCTTGCGGAAGCAAAAGTACCCTTGTCGAAGATAAAGAGACGTCCCTTTTTACCGTCGGCAGTTTTAATAAGTACTTTGATCTGCATGACACCCAGATGTTTCTTGTAAATGGTATTATTTTTCGCGGCAGCTTTCAACTTTTTTGACAGAATGAAAAGAAGCAGTGTAAATTTCATCGCCACCCCCGGTGTGTATTGAGCGCCCGATGCCGCAGCGCAGTTTATTGTTTAGAATACACTTCCTTTACCCACACACCTATCTTTTCCATCGCCTTCTTGTACGACACGCTTGTCTTCCAACCCAATTGCTTTTGTGTAAGGGCTGTTTCCACATCATAGTCTAGCCCCATAATATAAACGCCGAAGCGCGACAACGGCGGACGCAGGTGCAGCGGAGTAAATACCATGTCGCACACCCAGGCAATTGCCAGTGCCAGTCGGAAGGGAATGCTGCCCGAGGGCTTTTTTCCTATAAACGATCCCAGATCGTAGAGATACTGTTTCCAACTTACATTCCAGTCATCGCGAAAGTGATATATATTCCCTTTGGCGATGTCCTTTGTGCCGGCGAGGATAATGCCGTCCACGAGGTTGTCGATATAGACAAAACTGCTGCTCTGCGCGCCCCCGCCGACGACAGGAAGAAAGCCCTTCATCTTGTCGAGAAGGTCGCGCACCCACACGCTCCCCGGACCGGTCACATTGGCCGGTCGCACGATTGTACATGCGATCCTGCCTGAGTCATGGCAACTTTTCACCAACTTTTCCGTATCCAGTTTTGCATCGTTGTAAGGTATGCCCGATTTTAGCGGCTGGTCGGTTTCCTTTACCCCCTTCAGGTTGCGGTTGCATCCCAGCGCCGCGACAGAGCTTATATAAACAAACCGCGCAGCTTTGCCTGATGCCTCTTCCATGAGGTTGTCAGTCGCGGTGTAAATGGCATCATAGAACTGTTTTTTCGTGCCCCAGTCGGTGACCCTTCCTGCCAGATGAAACACCACGTCCATGCCGTCGCAGCTGCCGCGCAGGCTCTCCCGCTTCGAGAGGTCGCCGCGCCATACGGACACACCTTGCGCTTCCAGCGCCGCTATGTCTTCACCGGGCAGAACAAGCGCTCTGACTTTGTGTTTTTCTCTGACCAGCTGCCTCACGAGGTGCGAACCGATAAAACCGGTGGCTCCGGTGACCATTGCGTTCATGGAGAATCCTTTAAAGGTATGAGATCAATATCGCCGGTTAGTCTGCCGACGTGCATCATGAAATTGTTATGAAAGACCGGCATCCCGGCGAGTTTGCTTTCTATAATCTCCGAGATGATTCCGCAGGTAGATATCGTATCCATGTAGGCGTACTTCGTCACGGCTCCGCCGACGGTTTTGATGATGCCGGATTGTATCACCCCGATCCCCATCGTCTTGAGCTGCTCGATCTTTTTGTCGAACCCCGTGACCATGGTGCCGATGTGGTGCAAACCCCCGCCCTGATTTTTCATGATAGCGGAATAAATGCATTTCCGGTCCGTCAGCATCTGGATGAGTTCGATTTCCAGGCCGCCGCTGAAGGCGAGGGCGATGTCCAGCTCCAGGGAAAAGGATTCTCCCTGGAAAACGGCATTGTTTGATGCCGTTTTCGACCGGAACCATGGTTTGATGTTGAGGATTTTTGAATAATAGCGTACCGCTTTTCCGATGTCCGGCACCACGATGCCGATTTGATTGACCTTCGGGAGCTTCACGCCCTTGATGTTTTCCCAGTCCGCTGTGCTGATGGAGCGCTCCATACTATACCTCCCACTGGACAATATCTCTGATTGTGAAATGCCTTGTGCTGGCAAGGTATTGCTTTAGATCAGCGAAAAGATAGGGAAACTGCTCTTGCTTGTCAAGGAATATTTTTATCACGGCGATTGTTGTTGACAGGTTGGCAGTTTATAATTAATCCGTCCTGAAAAACAGGGGTTTAAGCATATTGAAGCATATTGGGGACGTACATTATCTCCCCGAATTCTCCCGGCCTGGTCTTATAACTTTTTCCGGTAATATTTCACAAAGAGCAAGCCGGAAAATCCTAAACAAAGCAGGCCGCCCACAGACCAGGCACCGATGCCGACGGCGGTCGGAACGAGATAGAGGGTGGCGGCGCCGAAAGCCGGACCGATAAACAGGCCCGCCCCGATCATTGCCTCATGAAGGCCGGCATTGGAACCATGATTCTCCGTGACGTTCATGGAATAGTAGAGGGATGAGTAATAGATGAGACCGATCGACAAGCCGAAGCCAACTTGCGCGACCAAAAGCAATCCCAGCGATTGTGCCGTGAGAAATCCGAAAAAGCAGACGATCATCGTGAGAAAAGATCCCATAAGCCACCGAAAACGGTAATGCCAACCCGTCCATCGCCAAAATGCCGCAAAAGCAGCCAGCCTCGCAAACATCCAGACGGAGCATACAATGCCGGCCATGCTTGTGGAAAGGTCAAGTTTTTCCGCAATGGAGGGAACCAACGGGATCACGGTGTTGATCGCCACATAGGAAAAAGGGTTGGCGATCCAGGCCAGACGCAGGAACCGTTGGGCGTCTGCCGGGGGGACCGCCGGGGTCAGGGGTTCCTCAGGACATTGACGGTCATTTTCTTTTTTAAGCCATCTTGCGGCAAATGGCAGTATGGCCAGCTCGACGACGGTAAGCCCAAGGGGAAGCCAGAACAGGCTTATCATACCCAATTTCTCGATCAGAATGCCCGCCGTGAAGTATCCCAGCGCACCGCCGGCAGCCCAGGTGACATTATAGATGCCGACCATCTTCGCGAGCTCTCCGCCGGCCCGGTCGCAGATCTGCGCTTCCAGGGCCGGCCAGATAAAACAAATCCCGATTGTCCAGAGGCAAAACACGATTACCTGCGCCGTCGGGGTAGCCAAGACCATGCCTAAGGCCAGGGACAAAATGACACCGCAGGAGCCCAGGTAAAGCATCCTCACGTACCCATAGCGTTGGGCCAATTTGCCGCCCTGCCAGGCTGCGATAATATAGAAAAATCCGCCGATGGCCGCCGTCAGTAGATTCTCCACTTCCCCGAAGCCGAATGTGCGTCGCAGGTAAAAGAAAAGAAAATTGGAATAGTAAACGGCGGCGTAACAATTAATTAATTCAATTATGTAAAACAAGAACTTTGCGGGACTGATCATTATCAACTTTCCAAAACAAAATTAGGACAACAGGTTTTGTGTACGAATTGCAGTGACCCCGAATTACGTGATGTTCCGGTCGCGCAGTGCCTCAGCTGTTTCCCGGATGATTCTCCACCTACTTCAAAAGAAAGTCCTGACCGGTTGTAAAGAGTTGAACCAAAATCTGCGCCGAGAGGATCCTCATAATCATCACCAGCGGGTAAACTGTCGCATAGGCGATGGAAGGCGCAGTGCTGGTGGCAATTGTATTGGCAAACGCCAATGCCGGCGGGTCGGTCATGCTGCCGGAGAGAAGACCGCACAGGGTCATAAAGTTCATTTTAAAGAAAACACGGGCGATTATACCAACGACAACCAGGGGAATAAGCGTAATGAGAACCGCCAAACCCATCCAGTAAAAGCCGTTGCCCGCAGAAAGGGCATGGAAGAACTTAGGCCCGGCACTCAAGCCGACGGCGGCCAGGAAAAGAACGATACCCACTTCTCTTAAGACAAGGTTGGCGCTTTTGGGTAAATACCACGATAAAGGACCAATACTCCCCTTTGCGCCCAGGATGATAGCCACCAACAAAGGTCCGCCCGCCAGGCCAAGCTTGATGGGTGTCGCTCCAATGGGGATGGGAATGCTACCCAGGATAACGCCCAGGATAATCCCGATAAAAATGGGCAGCACATCGGGATGGTTTAGTGCTTCCGGGGAATTGCCGATGCTTTCCGTCAAAAGCTGAATATCATTCGCAGTCCCAACTATAGTTAATTGGTCGGCAAAATGAAGCCGCAACCCGCCCTTGGGGATAAAGGCAACACCACCGGTCCGGCAGACCCGGGAGATGATGACATTGAACTGCTTCTGTAATTGTTCAATTGTTTTTCCGTGAAGGTTTTTCTGAGTTACCGGAACTTCTCGCGCAATAATCCGGGTTTCCTCATGCAGGTTATGTTGGGAGATACACCCGATGAACAGGCGCAGGTCGTTCATTTTTTCCTTTGATGCCACGACACGGATGGAATCACCTGTTCTCAAAATAGTATCGGCTTTAGCTACATGAATTTGCTGCCCCTGCCTGATCCGGGTAACCAGAGCGCCGGCATCCTGCAGGGCAGTGATACTGCCGAGTGTCAAACCGTCCAGGCCGGGATTTTGAATATCCATGTCTTCATAAACAGGCAAGTCGTTTTTCCCGGCCTGCACTTCAGTAAATATTTCACTTTCCCGGACCGGATCGATCCGGAAGACAAATTTTACCAGCAGCATCGTAATGATGATGCCCATAATCCCGAAAGGATAGGTCAGGGCGTATCCTGTCGCCGTCAAATCACCGATGTTGGCAGGCGCTCCCGGCATGTTTAATAACGTTTGCTGTGCCGCCGCCAGAGAGGGAGTGTTTGTTGTGCCTCCGGAAAAGAGCCCGACGGCGACCGACATCGGAATATCGGCGCCGAAGTGAATTGCCACCGTAACAAGGACACCAAGGATGACAATGATTGCCGCGAGTATATTGAGCTTTAGTCCATGGCTGTATAAGGCGCTCAAAAAGCCGGGACCAACCTGTAAACCTATGGAATAAACAAAAAGCAATAACCCGAATTCGCGAATAAATTGGAGAATTTCCTGATTCCCAATGGAAAATCCCAGGTAACTGATCAACAGGCCGGAAAATAAAACGCCGGCAATTCCCAGCCCTATTTTAAAGACCTTAATTTGACCGATCACTAACCCCAGGCCGATAACTATGCCTAAAATAATCAATGTATGGGCAATTGATTCCGCCGTTAATAGTTTTACCAACCAATCCAAAATATGCTCTCCTGTAAAGCAATCACGATGGGCTGTTGAAATACCCTATAGGGCACGCGAACGCTCATCTGCTGTGTTGCGCTGCAAAACGCACCGCTCAACGTATATCCAAATACGCCTCGCGGTTCGTGTTTTCGAGCGCCTTGCATCTGAACGTTCGCGTGCCCTCTTGTGACCTTTAGGTCATTAGGGTATTTGAACAGCCCCCAAGCATGGGGTTTTTCGACAACTCATCTATGATGACCCCGTAAAAAAGCCGTCACACCGGAGAAAACCGGTGTCCAGCGTTTTGTCAGTCTTTGAAATATCTGGATTCCGGCTTTCGAGACTGTGTCGCAATAGCAAAAGTGCTATCAACACCGTCATGCCGATGAAAATCGGCATCCAGACGTCGTCCCGACGAAAGTCGGGAACCAGATACAATGAGAATACTGGATTCCCCCGTATCGAGTACGGGGCAAACTTTTCGTCGCGCTGCGCTTGCACGGAATGACGAAATGGTAATTATGACACAGTCTTTTTCGCCGGAATGACAAGTCTGAGGCTTTTCCGACTTTTTACGAGACCATCAACTATCATTTATTTAAATATTTTACCAGATCATCCAGCGTTTTTGGGTGAAATAGGGTAGGGCGTTTTGAATGCCTGGGCAAAGAGAGAAATCTTGGATTCTTCAATCATCGATAATAATATTTTAATTTCATTCTGTCGTTGCGAGTTCATGAAAGTGAACAGTTTACCCGGCGCTTGAGTCCGTGTCACAATAGCAGATAAAACCATCAACACCGTCATGCCGGTCTTGTAACCTTCAGGTTATGAAAACCGGCATCCAGACGTCGTCCCGACGAAAGAGACTGTGTCGTAATAGGATAAATTGCCATTTCGTGTCCTCCGCTGGCGGAGGTGTCACGGAGTGACGGAGGTGGACTAAGGAGTGCCAATGTGTAAATTATTAATATTACAGCCACTTAAAAAACATCCACCCCCTTGC